>JAHCJQ010000197.1 GCA_026126215.1 Alphaproteobacteria bacterium | reverse complement strand
ACCGGGCGGCAGTTGGGCTTAATCCGGCATTAACCATGCGGGGATATGGTCGCTCTCTCAGGCCATGCCGTGGCGCCGAGAGGGACCATGAACCAGCGCGAAAGCGGGCTTGGCGCCGAAACCGGGGTCCTCGAGTTCATCGCGCGGCTGCAATCGAGCGTCATCGCGACCGGTGATGTGGGCGCCGCCTGCGCGGCGGCGATGCCGGATTTCCTGCGCCTGACCGGCAGCCGCTTCGGATTCATCGGCGAAGTCCTGCGCGGGAGCGATGGTCTGCCCTTCTTGCGAACCCATGGCATGACCGATATTTCCTGGGACGCGGAATCGCGCCGCCGCTATGCGGCGCGCGGGTCGGGCGGGCTGGATTTCCGGCGCCAGGACACTTTGATCGGCCATGTCCTGCGCACCGGCGAACCGCTGATCGCCAACGCGCCGCCGAGCGACCCGCGCAGTGGCGGCCTGCCGCCGGGCCATCCACCGATCGATGCCTTTCTCGCCATGCCCTGCCGCAGCGGCGGACGGCTGGTCGGGGTCATGGCCATGGCGAACCGGCGAGGCGGCTACGACGAGGGGCATCTGCGCCTGCTCGCGCCCATCGCCGGCACCTTCGCCACCATCATCCACGCCATGCGGCTCGAGGAAGAGCGCCGCCGCGCCGAACAGGACCTGGCGCGGGCCCAGTCCACTGCGGCGGAAAGCTGGCGGCGTTTCGCCCATGCCCTCGATGCGATCGACCAGACGCTCATGCTCTGGGGGCCGGACGAGCGCTTGATCTACTGCAATTCCAATGCGCGCGCCTTCTATCCGGCCATGGCCGACCGGCTGGTGCCGGGGATCAGCTTCACCGACTTCGCCACCATGGTCTGGGACCATGGCTATGTCGGCAACCACGAAGGCCCGCGCGAGGCCTATGTGCAGGCGCGGATCGCCTCCTTCCGCTCCGGTGCCGCGCCCATCGAGCGTGACCTGGGCGATGGTCGCTGGATCCGCATCCGCGACAGCCGCACCTCCGACGGGCATGTCCTGGTGATCGGCAACGACATCACCGAACTCAAGCAGCGCGAGATCGCCCTAACGGAGGCAAATGCGAGGCTCGAAAGCCAGGCGCGCGATCTCGAGGCGATGGCGCGCCACAACGCGGCGGAACGCGAGCGCGCGGTCGAGGCCAGCCGCGCCAAGTCGGAATTCCTCGCCAACATGAGTCACGAACTGCGCACGCCGCTCAACGCCATCATCGGCTTCTCCGAGATCATGGAGCGCCAGACCTTCGGCCCCATGCCGGAGAAGTACGCGGAATATGCCCGCGACATCGTCGGCGCCGGCCGCCATCTGCTGAGCGTCATCAACGACATCCTGGACGTGGCCCGCGTCGAATCGGGCCGGCACGATCTCGCGCCGGAGGCGGCCAGCCTGCGGGACATCGTCGAATCGTGCCTGCGCATCGTGCGCGGGCGGGCGAGCGAGAAGCAGCTCCGGCTCGGCCTCGCCTGTCCGGACGCACTGCCCGCCATCCACGTCGATGTACGCGCCATCAAGCAGGTGCTGCTCAACCTGCTCTCCAACGCCATCAAGTTCACGCCCTCGGGCGGACGGATCGAGGTGAGCTGCGAGGCATCGCCGGACGGGGAGAGCGTGATCCGTGTGCGCGATACCGGGATCGGCATTCCGGAGGAGCATCTGGAGGCGATCTTCACACCCTTCTTCCAGGTCGATGCCGGCCTGCCGCGCTCCTACGAAGGCGTCGGCCTCGGCCTCACCATCTGCAAGACCCTGGTCGAGCTGCATGGCGGGCGCATGGCGGCAAGCAGCCAAATCGGCCAGGGCACCGAGATCGCGGTTTTCCTGCCGGCTTCCCTCCGCCTCGCCGCCGGCCCGCCCGGGCCCTCCCGGGGCGCCTCCGCCTGAAATCAGGACGCGGCCGGGGCGAGCTTGCGCTCCACGATCCGCGACAGGAAACTGGCACCGAGGCCGAGGATCTCGTCGTTGAAGTCGTAACCCGGATTGTGCACCTCGCAGCCGCCCGGGCCGCCGCCATTGCCGATCAGCATGAAGGCGCCCGGCACCCGGTTCAGCATGTAGGAGAAGTCCTCCGAGGCCATGATCAGCGGCCCGTTGCGCTCGACATTGGCCTCGCCCACCAGCTCGGCGGCGATGTCGGCGGCGAAGGCGGCCTCGGCCGCGTCGTTGACCAGCGGCGGGAAAGTATTGCGGAAGTCGAGCTCGGCGCTGGCGCCCAGCCCGCTCGCCACGCCCTGGGCCACGCGGCGCATGTTGCGTTCGATCAGCTCCATCGCCGCCCGGCTGAAGGCGCGCGCCGTGCCACGCATCGCCGCCGTCTCGGGGATGACATTGTAGGCATCGCCGGCATGGATCTGCGTCACGCTGAGGACGGCCGTCTCGTGCGGGCTCACGTTGCGCGCGACGATGCTCTGCAGCGCGGTCGCGACATGGGCGGCGACCAGCACCGGGTCGATCCCCGATTCGGGGCGCGCGCCGTGCGCGCCGCGGCCCCGGATCGCCAGGTCGAACAGGGCGCCACCGGCCATCATCGGTCCGGCGCGGACGGCGAAGCGGCCGACTTCCAGGCTCGGGCGGTTGTGCATGCCGAACACCCAGTCGCAGGGGAACTTGTCGAACAGCCCGTCCTTCAGCATGGCCTCGGCACCGCCCAGCCCTTCCTCGGCCGGCTGGAAGATGAAATGCACGGCACCCTCGAAATTGCGCGTCTCCGCCAGATAGCGCGCGGCGCCGAGCAGCATGGTGGTATGGCCGTCATGGCCGCAGGCATGCATGCGGCCCCTGTGACGCGAACGATGGGCGAAACTGTTGGTCTCCTCCATCGGCAGCGCGTCCATGTCGGCGCGCAGGCCGACGCTGCGCGGGGAGTTGCCGACGCGCAAGGTGCCAACGACCCCGGTGCGGCCGATGCCGCGCGTCACCTCGCAGCCGAAGGCGGCCAGGCGCTCGGCCACCAGGTCGGACGTGCGGTGCTCCTCGAACCCCAGTTCGGGATGGGCGTGGATGTCCCGGCGCCAGGCGCCAAGTTCGTCCTCGAAGGCGGCAATGCGCTCGATCGGCTTCATTCTGTCCCTCCCTCCGGGCCGGACCTGCCGCCGGCGCCGACCCGGCACGCTACCCCTTAAATGGCGCCGCCGGCAATCCTGCCCGGGACATGGCATGCCCGCGCGCGTCAGCCTTGCGGTGGGAG
>JAHCJQ010000196.1 GCA_026126215.1 Alphaproteobacteria bacterium | reverse complement strand
CAAGCGCGCCCGCCACCCCTATACCCACGGGCTGATGGGCGCCATCCCGGAGATGGGCGCCGATATCGACAAGCTGACCCAGATCGAGGGAGCCATGCCGCGCCTCACATCCATTCCGACGGGCTGCGCCTTCAATCCGCGCTGCCCGAGCGCCTTCGATCGCTGCCGCGAGGAGAAGCCGTATCTCCTGCCGGTGGAGAGTTCGCAAGTCGCCTGCTGGCTCTATGATGAAACCGGTGCGCGCAGGGAGGCGGCCCATGGCTGAGGCGAAGGTGAAGCGCCGCGGCGAGGGCTATTCTCTGGATGCGCCGCTGCTCGAAGTGCGGGGACTGAAGCGCCATTTCGATGTCTCGCCGCCCTGGCTCAACCGGGTGATCGAGCGCACGGGGCGGCGCATCCTGCGCGCGGTGGATGGCATCGACTTCAGCATCGGCAAGGGCGAGACCTTCTCGCTGGTAGGTGAATCGGGCTGCGGCAAGTCGACCGTGGCGCGCCTCGTGGTCGGGCTCTATGCGCCGACCGCCGGTTCGATCCGCTTCGAGGGGGTGGAGATCGGCCCGCCGGGGGAGCGGCGGCGCAATCCGCAGATCCAGTCGCGCATGCAGATGATCTTCCAGGACCCTTACGCCTCTCTCAATCCGCGCTGGCGGGTGGCCAACATCATTGCCGAACCGCTGCTCGCGCGCGGGCTGCTGAAGGACCGGGCGGAGATCCGAAAGCGGGTGGGCGAACTGCTGACCCAGGTCGGCCTGTCGCCGGCCGACATGGAGAAGTTTCCGCACGAATTTTCCGGCGGGCAGCGCCAGCGCATCTCGATTGCCCGCGCCTTGTCCGGCGAGCCGGAGTTCCTCGTCTGTGACGAGCCGACCTCGGCGCTCGATGTGTCGGTGCAGGCGCAGATCCTCAACCTGATGATGGATCTGCAGCGCCGTCTCGGCCTTACCTACCTCTTCATCAGCCACGACCTTGCGGTCGTCTATCATGTCTCGACGCGCGTCGGCGTCATGTATCTCGGCCGGCTGGTGGAGGTGGCGGAGAAGCGGGCACTGTTCCGCCAGCCGCGCCATCCCTATACGCGGATGCTGCTGGATGCCATTCCCGATCTCGCCATGTCGGGGCGCCAGCGCATCCCCGTGGCCGGCGAGGTGCCGAGCCCGATCGATCCGCCGCCGGGCTGCACCTTCCATCCGCGCTGCCCCTTCGCCAACGATCGCTGCCGGCGCGAGGTGCCGGAACTGATCGCCGCCGAAGGTGGCGATCAGGTCGCCTGCCATGCGGTCGAGGAAGGCCGCCTGCCCGACTGGCATGCACCGGCGCCGGCCGCCTGAGCGAGGGGCGGGGCGGGCATGGGCGGCCCGGCGGACGACGAGATTCTCGATCTCGGCCATCTCCGGCAGTTTACCGGCGGCGATCCGCAAACCGAACGGGAGGTCTTCGAGCTGTTCGTTCTCGGCGCCCAGGGCTATTACGTGGCGCTCACCGCCTCGCTGCCCGGTTCGATCGAATGGCGCCGCGCCGCCCATGCGCTGAAGGGATCGGCCCGCGCGATCGGTGCGCGGGAGGTGGGGCGGCTCGTCGAAGAGCTCGAGGCCATGCCGGCCGGCGGCGACCGGGTAGGGGTGCTGCGCGAGCTGGCGCGGCTCGACCAGGCGATCGCCCGCGCCCGCGCGCGCATCCGCGCGCTCCATCCCGGAACTTGAGCCGCGCCGGAGCGCCGCCTGGGACCAGGCTCCTTGACCTGGGATGGTTGACCTGTATCAATGCCGGCGGGGATGCCAGCGGGTAGCTTGCAACCGGAACAGGCCGCCGGGGCGATGGGGCCGGAGGACGGGCAGTCGCGGCGCGCAGGGAAAGGAAACGGGACATCATGGCGATCAGGGACATACTGGTTCATCTCGGCGACGATCCGCGCAACGACGTGCGCACCAACGTGGCGCTGGGCCTCGCGGCCAAACACGAGGCGCGGGTGATCGGCCTTTATGTGCTGCCGATCCCGACCTGGCCCGCCACCGCCGAAGGCTACGTGCCGGTGGACCTGATCGAGAAGATGATGAAGGAAGCGCGCGCCGAGGCCGACAAGGCGAAGAAATGGTTCCTCGATGCCTGCCGCAAGCAGGGCGTGAAGTCGGAATGGCGGCTGGCGGAAGGCGATCCGCTCCTGATCGTGCCGGAGCAGGCGCGTTATGCGGACCTGGTGGTGGTCGGCCAGGTTGAGGAAGACATGGACGTGGACCGCCCCTCGGGCGTGATCGGCCTGCCGGAGGAGACGGCGCTGACGGCCGGCCGGCCGGTACTGATCGTCCCCTATGCGGGCAAGTTCCGCACCGTGGGCAAGCGGGTGCTGGTTGCCTGGAACGGCAGCCGCGAGGCGACACGGGCGGTGCACGATGCGCTGCCGCTGCTCACGCGCGCACAGAAGACCATCGTCTTCAGCGTCAATGCCGACACCGAGAGCCACATTCCGGGCGCCGATATCAGCGCGCATCTGGCACGCCATGGCGTCAAGGCCGAGGCGCAGCATACGGTGGCCAAGGATATCGAGGTGGGCGATGCGCTGCTCGGTGCGGCGTCCGACCTTTCCATCGACCTCATCGTCATGGGCTGCTACGGCCATAGCCGCCTGCGCGAATTCGTCCTCGGCGGGGCGACGCGCGATCTGCTGCGCCACATGACCGTGCCGGTGCTGCTCGCGCACTGACGTAGCCTCCGTCCCGCCATGGACAGGCCGGGACGACGCCGCTAGTCTGAATGCATCTTTTGCCTTCCAGACTGCGGAGTTCCGGCCATGTCCGTCATCCCACGTATCGCCGCCATGCAGCAGGAAATGCAGGGCTGGCGCCATCATCTGCATGCCCATCCCGAGACCGCGTTCCAGGAGCACATGACCGCCGACTTCGTGGCGGAGAAGCTCAAGTCCTTCGGCATCGAGGTGCATCGCGGGCTGGCGAAGACCGGTGTCGTCGGCACGCTGAAGGCAGGATCGGGCAACCGCGCCATCGGCCTGCGCGCCGACATGGACGCGCTCGACCTCACCGAGATGAACGACTTCGCGCACAAGTCGCGCCACGAAGGCAAGATGCACGGCTGCGGCCATGACGGGCATACCACCATGCTGCTCGGCGCCGCCAAGTACCTGGCCGAGACCCGCGCCTTCGACGGGACGGTGCATTTCATCTTCCAGCCGGCGGAAGAGAACGAGGCGGGGGGGCGCGTGATGGTGGCCGAGGGCCTGTTCGAGAAA
>JAHCJQ010000195.1 GCA_026126215.1 Alphaproteobacteria bacterium | reverse complement strand
ACTGCGCGCCACCATGGGCATGGCGGCGGCCGGCCTCAAGACCGCCTGCATCAGCAAGGTCTTCCCGACCCGCAGCCACACGGTGGCGGCGCAGGGCGGCATCTCCGCCTCGCTCGGCAATATGGGCGAGGATGACTGGCGCTGGCACATGTACGACACGATCAAGGGGTCGGACTGGCTCGGCGACCAGGACGCGATCGAGTATATGTGCCGGGAAGCGGTACCGGCGGTGCTCGAGCTCGAGCATTTCGGCGTGCCCTTCTCGCGCACCGAGGCCGGCAAGATCTATCAGCGCGCCTTCGGCGGCATGACCACCCATTACGGCAAGGGCCAGGCGCAGCGCACCTGCGCCGCCGCGGACCGCACGGGCCATGCCATCCTGCACACGCTCTACCAGCAGTCCCTCAAGCACGATACCGAGTTCTTCATCGAGTATTTCGCCCTCGACCTGATCATGGAGGAGGGCGAGTGCCGGGGCGTGCTGGCATGGTGCCTTGAGGACGGCTCGATCCACCGCTTCCGTTCGCACATGACGGTGCTCGCCACCGGCGGCTATGGGCGCACCTTCTTCTCCTGCACCTCCGCCCATACCTGCACGGGCGACGGCAATGCGATGGTGCTACGCGCCGGCCTGCCGCTGCAGGACATGGAGTTCATCCAGTTCCATCCGACCGGCATCTACGGCGCCGGCTGCCTGATCACCGAGGGCTCGCGCGGGGAGGGCGGCTATCTGGTCAATTCCGAGGGCGAGCGCTTCATGGAACGCTACGCGCCGTCCGCCAAGGATCTGGCCAGCCGCGACGTGGTGAGCCGCGCCATGACGATCGAGATTCGCGAGGGGCGCGGCGTCGGCCCGAAGAAGGATCACATCTTCCTGCATCTCGACCATCTCGATCCGAAGGTGCTGCATGAGCGCCTGCCGGGCATTTCGGAGAGCGCCAAGATCTTCGCCGGCGTCGACGTGACCAGGCAGCCGATCCCGGTGCTGCCGACCGTGCACTACAACATGGGCGGCATCCCCACCAACTATCACGGCGAAGTCGTGACCCTCAAGGACGGCAATCCGGACCAGATCGTTCCCGGCCTGATGGCGGTGGGCGAGGCGGCCTGCGTTTCCGTGCATGGCGCGAACCGGCTCGGCTCGAACTCGCTGATCGACCTTGTGGTGTTCGGACGCGCCGCGGCGCTGCGCGCGCGCGAGGTGGTGAAGCCCGGCTCCTCGCACCGCTCGCTCGCCGCCGGTTTGTCCGACCCGGCGCTGGAGCGTTTCGACCGGCTGCGCCAGGCCAAGGGCGGGACGCCGACGGCCGAACTGCGCGAGCGCATGCAGCGCACGATGCAGAGCAATTGTGCCGTCTTCCGCACTGGCCCGGTGCTCGATGAAGGCGTCAAGCTGATCACCGACGTGGCGCTGGGCATGAACGATGTCGGCGTGAGCGACCGGTCCATGATCTTCAACACCGATCTGGTGGAAACGCTCGAACTCGACAACCTCATCGGCCAGGCGGTGGTGTCCATGGCCGCCGCCGCCAACCGCACGGAAAGCCGTGGCGCGCACGCCCGCGAGGATTTCCCGGAGCGCGACGACGACAACTGGATGAAGCATACGCTGACCTGGTACGACGGCCGCAGCGCGAAGGTGACGATCGACTATCGCCCCGTGCATACCTACACCATGACCAACGAAGTTCAGTATTTCCCGCCCAAGGCGCGGGTGTACTGAGCCGTTTCGACGCACAGACTCTCGAGGGATCACGACATGGCCGAGTTCAGCCTTCCGGCGAATTCCAAGGTGGGCAAGGGCAAGACCCACGCGGCGAAGCCGGGCGCGCAGAAAATCGTCAGGTTCAACGTCTATCGATGGAATCCCGACGACGGCCAGAATCCGCGTGTCGATACCTACGAGGTCGACATGGCGCAGTGCGGACCGATGGTCCTCGACGCGCTGATCAAGATCAAGAACGAGATCGATGCGACGCTGACCTTCCGCCGCTCCTGCCGCGAGGGCGTATGCGGCTCCTGCGCCATGAATATCGCCGGCACGAACACGCTGGCCTGTACCCGCTCCGTCGAGGAGGCGGTGGATGCCAAGGGCGAGGTCAACGTCTATCCGCTGCCGCACATGCCGGTGATCAAGGACCTGGTCCCCGACCTGAACCAGTTCTTCGCGCAATATGCCTCGATCAAGCCCTGGATGCAGACCCAGTCGCCGGCACCCACGGGCCGCGAGCGGCTGCAGTCGGTCGAGGATCGGGCGAGGATCGACGGCCTGTATGAATGCATTCTCTGCGCCTGCTGCTCGACCGCCTGCCCGAGCTATTGGTGGAATGGCGACCGCTTCCTCGGCCCCGCCATCCTGTTGCAGGCCTGGCGCTGGATCGCCGACAGCCGCGACGAGATGACCGGCGAGCGGCTGGATCAGCTGGAAGACCCATTCCGCCTCTATCGCTGCCACACGATCATGAACTGCGCCAAGACCTGCCCCAAGGGCCTCAATCCGGCCAAGGCCATCGCCGAGATCAAGAAGCTGATGATCGAACGGCGCGGCTGAGCGCGACGCATCAGCCCAGGGCGTCAATCTTCATCGACGCAGCCGCCGTTCGCATGCCCCTGTCGGTGGTGGCAAGCGGCAGCTCCGACCATTGGCAAAGGCACAGATAGCTGGCGTCGTAGCCTGTCAGGCCGAGATGGAGGGCAAGGCGCCAGATTTCCTCGCCGTCAAGCGGATCAATGTCGATGACGGTGATCGGCAAACTGGTCAGTAGTCGCCAGCAGGAAACGGCCTGATCCCCGGAGATGCGCCCGCGCAGAACGCCGGCTCGCAGTCCGTTGACCATCTCGTATGTCCAGATGCCGGGAACCGTGGCACCTTCGATGGCGCAGCGACGCAGGAGCCGCTCCGTGACGTCCGCCTTCTCATCCTCGAAACACCAGGCGAGCGAAACCGATGCGTCGACGACAAAAGTCACCGCTTGCGGCCCGCATCGATCAGTTCCCGGGTGGTGATCCCTTTCAAGGGATGCTTCTTCCGGAACTCCAGCAGCTTCTCGGCCGCTTCCTGCGGCGTCAGCCGCCGCTCGCGCTCGCGGTAGGGGACGAGCCTTGCGACCGGAACGCCGTGCCGTGTGATCGTGACTTCCTCGCCCTTCTCGACGAGGGCGAGCAGCTTGGTCAGGTGGGTCTTGGCCTCGTACACGCCGAACTCCGCCATGTCATGCCCCCGCATGCCGTCAGAACGATCAGACCAGGCTAGACCAGAACCGGCTGGCCA
>JAHCJQ010000194.1 GCA_026126215.1 Alphaproteobacteria bacterium | reverse complement strand
TTTCCAGGTCATGTTCGAGCGCCTGACAGATGAGCAGGGCCGGGTGGCCAAGGAAGGCAACATCACCTTCGCCTCAATGACCCTGAGCGGCCAGGTCCTGCGCTACTTCCGCTACCAGCCGAGCGACGACCGGGAAGCGGACTATTTCACCGAAAAGGGCCAGAGCGTCCGCAAGGCCTTGCTGCGCACCCCGATCGACGGCGCGCGGCTCACGTCCGGGTTCGGCATGCGCAGGCACCCGATCCTGGGCTACACCGCGCAACACAAGGGCGTCGACTTCGCGGCCGCGGTGGGTACGCCGATCATGGCGGCGGGCGATGGCACGGTCGAAATGGCGGGCTGGAACGGTGCCTATGGCAAATACGTTCGCATCCGCCACAACAGCAATTATTCCACCGCCTACGCCCACCTGTCGCGTTTCGCCTCCGACCTGCGGCAGGGCCAGCGCATTCGTCAGGGCCAGACCATCGGCTATGTCGGCACCACCGGCCGCTCGACCGGGCCGCACCTGCATTACGAGGTGCTGATCAACAATTCCCACGTCAACCCGCTGTCCGTCCGCCTGCCGACCGGGCGGAACCTGGAGGGCAAGGAACTGCTGCGCTTCCGATCCCAGATCGAGGAGACGCTGGCCGCCCTCAACGAACTGCCGCTCACCACAAGGCTCGCGCAGAACTGAGCCCGCGCCGTTTCGGCGCCGGGGGCGTTAACCATCCCTTGACCCGGGCCGCGCCATCCTGCTTTTCCGCCAGGACTTTCTGAGGCAGAATCCGATGTCGGCCTGGCCCGCGCGGAGGGGTGTTTGCCATGCGGTTCCGTCTGTTGCTGCTTGCCTTCCTGCTCTGCGTCGGGCTCGTTCCGGCTGTGGCGGAAGCCAGCGGACGGCGTGTCGCGCTGGTCGTCGGCAATAGCAGCTATCAGGCCGCCGGCACGCTCAAGAATCCGGTCAACGATGCCCGCGCCATGGCCCGCGCGCTACGCGAGCGTGGCTTCGAGGTGATCCTGCGGGAGAATACCGGCAAGGTCGCGTTTGAACGGGCGGTGCAGGAGTTCGGCGAGAAGCTCGATAGCGGTGCGACCGCGCTCTTCTTCTTCGCCGGACACGGATTCCAGGTCAATGGCCGCAACTACCTGGTGCCGGTCGATGCCAACATCACCACCGAGCAGAGCGTCCGGCTGCAGGCCGTGGATGCGGACGTGGTCATCGACCAGATGATCGCCGCGCGGTCGGCGGTAAACATGGTCATCCTCGATGCCTGCCGCAACAACCCCTTTGAGCGACGCTTCCGCTCCACTGGCGGCGGACTGGCGCAGATCAATGCGCCGCAAGGCACGCTGATCGCCTACGCGACGGCACCGGGGCGCGTCGCCGCGGATGGCGACGGAGCGAACGGCCTCTACACGGAAGAGCTGCTGCGGGCCATGGCCGAACCGGGCCTCAAGGTCGAGGACGTGTTCAAGCAGGCGCGCATCCGCGTCGCCCGCCGCTCCAACGACCAGCAGATCCCGTGGGAGGCCTCCTCGCTGGTCGGCGATTTCTACTTCACGCCCGGTCAGGCCGCTTCCGCCCCGGCGCCGCCGGCGCCGGCGCCGGCGCCGGCGGCCGACCCGGAACTGGTCTTCTGGCAGAGCGTGCAGGACAGCCAGAACCCGGCGGAACTGCGTGCCTACATGTCCCAATACCCGCAGGGCCGCTTCGTTACCCTGGCCCAGGTTCGCCTGCGCGCCCTGACCCAGGAGGCCGGGCCGCCGGCCGGACCGGCCGCCATGCGCGTCGGCAAGGCCATCGACCAGGCCGAGAGCGGCGCCGGCCAGCCGCAGGTCGCGAGCCTGCCGCCGCCCGCGGCTTTCTCGGGTCCGGCCGCCACTGGCCTCGCCCGCTTCGATGGCCACTATTCCGGCGCCTTCGAGTGCGATGCCGGATCGAGCGGCGTCGCCGCCCAGGGTCCCTTCACCATGGAGATCCGTAATGGACAGATCGCCTTCAAGCGCGGCTTCCAGCCGCGTGGCATCGAGGGCGAGGAGCGGACCACCGGCACGGTGAGCGAGGATGGCAGCTTCCGGCTGCGCGGCGAGATGCGCGGCAAGGCGATGGCGGGCCCGAATGCCGGGCGCTTCATCAGCTACGATGTCAGCTACAGCGGCCGCATCGCCGGCGCCGCGTTCGAGGCCACCGGCAATCATGTCTCGGAACGCTGGGTCCGCGCCTGCAAGATGGTGGGTAAGCGCTATGCAGAGTAGCCGGGCTCACGGCCGGACCTCGGGCAGAGTCCTCGCCGTGCTCCTGCTTGGACTGCTGGCAGCCTGCGGCGGGGCGCCGTCTGGCGCAGGGTATCTGACGCCGTCCGACGGCATTGCACGGGGCGCCGTCCCGGACGCCGAGGCACGCAAGCGTTTCGATGGACGCTATGCGGGACGGTTCCATTGCGAGCAGGGCTCGAGCAGCGTCGCCGCGCGCGGGCGCTTCCTTCTGGAAGTGCGCGATGGGCAGATCGACTATCGCCGCGCCTTCATGCCGCCCGGCATCGAGGGCGAGGAGCGCACCTCCGGCGAGGTGCGGGAGGATGGCTCCTTCATCCTGCAGGGCGAACTTCGCGGCCGGGCACTGCGCGGGCCCGCGGCGGGACGCCCGGTCGGCTTCGAGCTGCGCTATGACGGGCGCATCGGCGATGGAGGGCTGGAGGCGGCGGGCCAGCATGTCTCCGATCGCTGGGCGCGCCCCTGCCGCATGGTCGGCCGGCGGCTTGCCGCCTGAAGCACACGCTCAGGCGGCCTCGACCATCCGTCCGTCGATCATGAGGCCGGCTTCGCCGGCGCTCACATGCACCCTGTCGCCCTCCGCGATCCGGCCCTCAAGGATCATGCTGGCCAGCGGATTCTGCAAGGCGCGCTGGATCACCCGCTTGAGCGGCCGCGCGCCATAGACCGGATCGTAGCCCGCGTTGGCGAGCCAGGCCCGCGCCCGGTCATCCAGCTCGAGCTCGATCTTGCGATCCGCCAGCAGCTTCGAAAGCCTGGCGAGCTGGATCTCCACCACGCCGTCCATCTGCTTGCGCGTCAGCCGGTCGAACAGGACGATCTCGTCCAGCCGGTTGAGGAACTCGGGACGGAAATGCGCCCGCACGACCTCCATCACCGCATTGCGCAGTCCGGCATCGACCTGACCATCCGCCGGCACTGCGAAGAGATCGCTGCCGAGATTGGAGGTGAGGATGATGAGCGTGTTGCGAAAATCGACGGTGCGGCCCTGACCATCGGTCAGGCGGCCATCGTCGAGCACCTGCAGGAGAACGTTGAAA
>JAHCJQ010000193.1 GCA_026126215.1 Alphaproteobacteria bacterium | reverse complement strand
GTCGAAGACGATGACGGCCGCCGCGCCCAAGGTCAGCACGTGCAGCGTGTCGAGCGCGCGGTGCGGCACGACGCGGTCGAAGACGAGCGAGGTGAAGAAGGGCAGCGCGAGGGTGAAGAGATTGATCATCACCGTCGCCAGCACCGCCTGCAGATAGATGCTCCAATCCTGTCGCAAGGTCGACCAGAGCCAGGACCGCGCCGGCGGCAGGTCGAGCAGGTCGGTCGCGCGGTCGAACTGGAAGCGCGGACGCACATAGATCGCGCGGCCGGCATAGGCGGCCTCCAGTTCGGCGAGCGCGATCATGCGCACGCCGTCGCTGAAACTCGGACCCACGATGGTGGCGGTGGCGCCATCGGCCTTGATCAGCAGGCAGGCGCCGCCATCGCGCAGCAGCAGCACCGCCGGCAGCGCCAGATGCGGGATCGCGCCGATGCGGATGGCCTGGATCTGCGTGGCCAGCGCGACCCGTTCCGCCGCCTGCACGAAGCCACCAAGCGTCAGCCGGCCATCGACATGGGGCAGGTCGCCGGCGATGGCGGCGGCCGGACGCGGATTGCCGAAATAGCGGGTCAGGAATTCGAGGCAGAGCGAGAGCGAATCCGCGCCGTCGGAACGGAACGGCCGCCCCGCGCCGGGAAAGGCGCGGATCGAGGCGGAGTGCTGCGGCTCGTCATACGCCATTGCCTGGCCCTGTCCGGTTCCACGCCTGTTGCGCTGCTTCAGTCGTAGGCCTCGGTCCGGACAAGGTCCATTCGCCGGTCGGCCTACGGATCGGCCATTGCCCGGTCAATGCCCCATCAATAGGCTGTGAGGACCATGACGGACAGGCCCGACGACGCGACTTTCATGCGGCGCGCCATCGCGCTGAGCCGGGAGAAGATGCAGGCGGGCGCCGGCGGGCCGTTCGGCGCGCTGGTGGTCTGCGATGGCCTGATCGTCGGCGAGGGATGGAACCAGGTCACGTCCGCGAACGATCCGACCGCCCACGCGGAGATCGTGGCCATCCGCGCCGCCTGCCGGACACTCGGTACCTTCGCGCTCACCGGCGCGCGGCTCTATACGAGTTGCGAACCCTGCCCCATGTGTCTCGCCGCCATCTACTGGGCACGCATCGGCCAGGTCTTCTACGCAAACAGCCAGGGGGACGCGGCGGCCATCGGCTTCGACGATGCGTTCCTCTATCGCGAACTGGCCCTGCCCGCCGACCGGCGCGCCCTGCCGCTCCGGCGCATGCTGGAGGGCGAGGCGATCCGCGTCTTCGAGGAATGGCAGGCCAAGCCCGACAAGATTCCCTACTGAGAGGCACTTTTCCGGTCGCTACGGTTTGGCTAGGATTCGCCGAGGATCCGGGGGGTTCCGGGGGGATCATGAATCGGAAACTGCGACTGGCGGCACTCTTTGCCGTGCTTTGCCTGCTTGCCGGCTGCGCCACTTCGCGCAGCGTGGTGGATCTCGGCGCGGCCGGGGCCGAGCCGGTCAATCCCGCCCAGGGGCAGGAGGTGGTCATCGCGACGGTCGAGGATGCGCGCGTGTTCGAGACCGCGCCGCGCTCGCCCGACATTCCCTCCCTGTCGCCCTCGGAGGCCAACGATCCGGGGATCCGCGCCCGCGCCATCGCGCGGAAACGCAACACGTTCGGGCAGGCGCTGGGCGATGTGCTGCTGCCCGAAGGGCAGACGGTGAGCGATGCCACACAGCGCGCCATCGTCGCGGCCTTCCGCCGGGCGGGCTATCGCGTCCTTGCGCCCGGCGATGCGGGACATGAGCGCGCCGTCCCGGTCGCGGCGCGTATCGAGCGCTACTGGACCTGGTTCACGCCCGGCTTCTGGGCGGTCACCGTCCAGAACCGCGCGGAAGTGACCCTGTCCGGCGCCCTGCCGGCCCTGCAGGGCGGTCTCACCGTGACCAGCGAAGTTTCCGAGTCCATGCAGGCCGTGTTCGAGAGCGACTGGCAGCAGGTCTCGGCGGAAGGCCTCGCCGCGCTCTCCGCCCGGCTGACCGCGGCGCTGAACGCGCGCCGGCCGCAATAGCGGCCGCTAGCGGAAACCCCTGAAGGGCCGCCCGGGGGCCGGCTGCAGCCAGTTGTCGGAGGAATAGCGGGCCGCCCCGTCGATCACGTGCAGCGCGTAGGCGTGGCGCGAGCGCGCACTGCGATTGGGCCCGCTCGCATGGGGCAGCAGGCCATGCAGCAGCACGAGACTGCCCTTCGGCGCTTCCAGCGCGAGCACCGGCCGGTCCGGCCAGGGCGCCGGATCGAGCGTTTCGAGGATCAGTTCGCCACCCCGGTCGCGGAGGCGCTGGCGCAGTGCGCCGCGATGCGCCCCGGCAAGGGCCAGCATGCAGCCATTGGCGAGGGTCGCGTCCTCAAGCGCGATCCAGAAGCCGGTCGCGCTCGGCGGATCGGTATGGAGATAGGCGGCATCCTGATGCCACCCGACCTCGGCGCCGATCAGCGGCTGCTTGCAGAGATACATGGACTGCACCAGGAGCGGTGTCTCCAGCCCGAGCGCCGCGGCGATGGCGGCAAGCCGCGGCTCGCGCGAGAAGGCCGCGAAGACCGGGTCGAAAGCGTGCAGGGCATGGCCGATCTTGTTGATGGCAAGTGGTGCCGGCCGCACCAGGCGCCCGGCCGCATCGAAGGCATCTTCCTCGAAGAAGAAGGCGATGCCGCTGCCCGAGGCGCGGAATTCCGCGCTCCGGGCATGAGACTGGTCGCGGGTGGAAAAGATCGTGGCGGGGCGCGCCGGGTCGCAGCCGGCAATCAGTTCCGCGGCGCGCTCCCGCAGCAGATCGCAGCGCCAGGGTTCGGCGAAGCCTTCCAGGATCAGGAAGCCGTCCTCCGCGTAGGCCGCGCGGAGGGCTGCCGGCAGTCCGCCGGCCGGCGCGGTGAAACGGCGCGCCGGACCGTCAGGCGTGAAAGGCGAAACAGTCATCGCCATGAGCGAGCGGCGCGATGCCGAGATGCCGGGCGATGGTCTGCCCCATATCGGCAAAGCTAGATCGCCGGCCCAGGCCGCGGCGGGCGCCGGGCGGCAGGCCGGGACCGAAAAAAAGGACCGGTACGAATTCCCGCGTATGGTCGCTGCCGGGCCAGGTCGGATCGCAGCCATGATCGGCGCTGATCAGGGCCAGATCGCCCGGCCGGAGCAGAGCCTCGAACTCGGGCAGGCGGGCATCGAACGCCTCGAGCGCGGCTGCATATCCGGCGACGTCCCGCCGATGGCCGTAGAGCGTGTCGAAATCGACGAAATTGGCAAAGACGAGCGATCCTTCCGGCGCCGGCGCCGCTGCCTCGAGCAGACGATCGAACAGGCCCATATTGTCCTCGGCCTTGAGGCTGCGACCCACGCCGCGCCCGGCAAAGATATCGGCAATCTTGCCGATGCCGATGACGGCGCGCCCCGATGCCT
>JAHCJQ010000192.1 GCA_026126215.1 Alphaproteobacteria bacterium | reverse complement strand
ATGCCCAGGCCCTCCATGATGCGGTTGGCGATGGCGTCGCGGTTGATCGCCACCGAAAGCGCCTCGCGCACGCGCTGGTCCTTGAGCGGGTTCTTCTGCGCGTCAGGGATGCCCGGCGTCGGGTCGCGGAAGCTGTCGAGGTGAATGTAGATGACCCGGTTCGAGATCGCCTGCGTTATGGTGACGTTGGGATTCTCGCGCAGTTTCTTGAGATCGGTCGTCGGCGGATTCTCGATCACGTCCACGCCGTTCGAGAGCAGCGCGGCGACACGCGCGGCGTTGTTCGAGAGCGGTCGGAAGGTGACCTTGGTCCACGGCGTCTTGCCGCCCCAGTAGGCATCGTTGCGCGCCACCACCAGGCGGTCGCCGCGCACCCACTCGACGAACTTGAACGGTCCGGTGCCGACCAGGCCCTCGCCCTTGGAAAGCTGCTCCGTCGTCTTGCCCTCCGGCGCCGCGCCGGCGGCGGCCTTGGCCGACATGATCATGATGCGCGACATGTCGTTGGGCAGCAGCGGATAGGGGTTGTTGGTCTCGATATGGATGGTGAGCGGGTCGATCACCCTGATCGACTTGACCGGCCGCGTGAAGATCGTGAAGGGCGAGGGCGTGTTCGGCACCTTCGGCACGCGGTTGATCGAGAAGACCACGTCCTCGGCCGAGAAGGGCGTGCCGTCGTGGAACTTCACGTTCGGCCGCAGCTTGAACTCCCACACCGTGTCGCTGATCGGCTTCCAGGAGGTGGCGAGGCCCGGCACGAGGCGCAGTTCGTCGTCCTGGCCGATCAGGGCGTCGAAGAAGTGCTGCGCCATCTGGTTGTTGGGGCCGAGATTGTGATAGTAGGGATCGAGCGCGGAAGGCTCGGCGCTCAGGCCGATGCGGATTTCCTCCGCCAGCACGGGGCTGGCAGCCATCATGGCGCCGGCCATCAGCGCGGCGACGCCTGCTCTCTTGAACTGCATGTCGTGGACTCCCTATTTGGCGGAAGAACCGGTCGGCGGGCGCCCGCGCGCCCCGATCGCCGGTCCATTGGCGGCTGACCATGCCAGACGGGCCGGGGACTGGCAAGCGGCGCGGGCGGGGTCAGGTGTCTTCACAAAATTGTAGGGGCTTTTCCATGCGGAAGGCCGACCTGTAGACTGCTCGGCCCGCGCTTCACGCGCCATCGGATCGAGGCCGTAGAAACCATGCATTTTCCCGAACGCCCCACTTTCGTGACCCACCTCGAATGCGCCATGACCGGGGAGCGCCTGCCGGCCGACCAGCCGCACAATCTCTCGCCCAAGGGCTATCCGCTTCTGGTCCGCTACGACCTTGCCGCCGCCGCCCGCGCCGTCGGTCGCGACGAAATTGCCGCCCGCCCGCCCGGCCTTTGGCGCTATCGCGAGCTGCTGCCGTTGCGCCGGGTCGAAAATATCGTTTCGCTCGGCGAGGTCGCGACGCCCCTGGTCGAGCTGCCGCGCCTGGCGCGCAAGCTCGGCGGTGCCGAAATCCTGGTCAAGGATGAAGGCCGGCTGCCGACCGGCTCGTTCAAGGCGCGCGGGCTCTGCATGGCGGTGAGCATGGCGAAGGAACTCGGCATCGCCAAGATGGCCATGCCGACCAACGGCAATGCCGGGGCGGCACTCGCCGCCTATTGCAGCCGCGCCGGCATCGAGGCGGTGGTCTTCTGCCCGGACGACACGCCCGCCATCAACATGGCGGAAATCGCCCTGCAGGGTGCCCGCCTCTACCGGGTCAACGGCCTGATCAACGATTGCGGCCGCATCGTCGGCGAGGGCAAGGCGGCCGCCGGCTGGTTCGACACCTCGACCCTGAAGGAGCCTTACCGGGTCGAGGGCAAGAAGACGATGGGCATCGAACTTGCCGAACAGCTTGGCTGGGAGGTTCCCGACGTGATCTTCTATCCGACCGGCGGCGGCACCGGACTGATCGGCATGTGGAAGGCCTTCGCGGAACTGGAGGCCATGGGCTGGATCGGCGGCAAGCGCCCGCGCATGGTGGCGGTCCAGGCGAGCGGCTGCGCGCCCATCGTCAAGGCGTTCGCGGAAGGCAAGCGCCATGCCGAGCCATGGCAGAACGCACATACCTTGGCCGCTGGGATCCGCGTTCCGGTGGCGATCGGCGATTTCCTGATCCTGGACGCATTGCGCGAATCGGGCGGCTTCGCCATCGCGGTCGAGGATGCCGACACGAAGGCGGCGCTGGCCGAAGTGGCACGGGAGGAAGGACTGCTGCTCTGCCCGGAAGGCGCCGCCACCTATGCCGCCTATCGCCGCGCCCTGGCGGAGGGGCGAGTCGGGCGAACCGATCGCGTCGTGCTGTTCAACTGCGCCACCGGCCTGAAATATCCGATGCCGGCGGTCGGACAAGCTCTCGACCGTTTCAAGCCGATCGACCATGCTTCGCTCTGACGGATCGAGGAAGGGGAGCGCCGGAGACATGCAGGAAGAGTATCCCGTCGAACTGGGGCCGATCGACATTTCCGCCTATGCGGCGGGAAACACGGGCATCCCTTATGTCACGTCGTTCGACAGCGGCAAGTCCGGACCCCACGTCATGGTCAATGCCCTGACCCATGGCAACGAGGTCTGCGGCGCGCATGCGCTCGATCTGCTGTTCCGCTCCAGCATCCGGCCGCGGCGCGGGCGCCTCACCCTTTCCTTCGCCAACGTGGCTGCCTACGAGAGTTTCGACCGGGCGCAGCCCTCCGCCTCGCGCTATCTCGACGAGGATTTCAACCGCGTCTGGACCGACGCGGTGCTGGACGGCCCGCGCCAGAGCCGCGAACTGGCACGCGCCCGGGAAATGCGCCCGCTGCTGCGCACGGTCGATTACCTGCTCGACATCCATTCCATGCAGGCGGCGACCGCACCGCTCATGCTCTGCGGCCTGCAGGCCAAGGGACGCCGCCTCGCGGAAGCGGTCGGCGTGCCGGTGCTGCTGGTGGCCGATGCCGGCCATTCCGCGGGAGCGCGCATGCGCGACTACAACGACTTCGCCGACGAGGGCTCGCCGCGCACCGCGCTGCTGGTCGAATGCGGCCAGCACTGGGAGAAGTCCTCGCGTACCGTCGCCATCGAATGCATGCTGCGCTTCCTGCTGGCGACCGGCTGCGTGCAGAAGGGCGATATCGCCTCCCATGTTGCAGACGCGGCGCCGCCGCCCCAGCGCTTCGTGCGCGTGACCGACGCGGTCACCATCGAGACCGACAACTTCCGCTTCACCCAGGACTTTCTCGGCCTCGAGATCATCGCCCGGCGCGGCACGGTGATCGCCCATGACGGCGAGCGCCCGGTGGCGACGCCCTACGACGACTGCATCCTGATCATGCCCAACCGCCGCCTGCAGAAAGGCCAGACCGCCGTGCGCCTCGGCAGCTTCGTCGAGTGACGGAGGTGGCGGCGGAGACGGA
>JAHCJQ010000191.1 GCA_026126215.1 Alphaproteobacteria bacterium | reverse complement strand
GTTGGCGACGCCCGAGCCGTTGATCGTGCCCATGAAGCCCGAGGAGACGACCGAAACCTTGGCCGGGCCGCCATGCTGATGGCCGACCGTGCCGAGCGCCACGTCGTTGAAGAGCTGGATCATGCCGGCCCGCTCCAGGAACGTGCCGAACAGGATGAAGAGGAAGATGAAGGTCGCGGAAACGAAGATGGGCGTGCCGTAGATGCCCTCAGTGCCAAGATAGAGCTGGTCGATAACCTGTGCCAGGTCGAAGCCGCGATGCATCATGAAATCGGGGAGCTGCCGGCCGAACAGCGCGTAGGGCACGAACGCGAGGCAGAAGACCGGCAAGGCCGGGCCCATGGCGCGCCGCGCCGCCTCGACCACGAGGGCAACCGTCAGCATGCCGACTGCGAGATCGGCCATGGTCGGGTCGCCGGCGCGCTGGATCAGCTCCGCCTCGAACACCCAATGGTAGAAGGAAAGCGCGAAGCCGAGGCCGCCGAGCAGCCAGTCATGCCAGGGAATGCGCCGGCGCAGGCGGCCATGGCGCAGATCGAAGACCAGGAAGCAGAGCAGCAGGAGGAAGCCCACATGCAACGATCGGAGCACGATCGAGGAAAGCGGGCTGAAGGCGGCGGTATAGATCTGGAAAGCGGAGAAGGCGACGGCGGTGGCGAACACCGCCGTCCTGTCGAAGCCTTCCAGCAGGCCCGCGCCATGACCGGGATTCTCCCGGTCGACGGGGCCGCGCTCCGCCACCTCCTCCCGGCCGGACATGGCCGTGCCTATTTGACGATCCCTTTCTCCCGGAAGTAGCGCTCCGCGCCGGGATGGAGCGGCAGCGGCATGCCGGCGACGGCGCCCTCGAGGCGGATGGCGCGTGCCGCGGAATGCGCGGCCACGAGCTGGTCGGTATTCTCGAACAGGCTTTTGACCAGCACATAGACGGTGTCAGCCTTGACGCCGGTATGGGTGACCAGGAAGTTGCCGGCGGCGACCGTCTGGACCGCGGCCGACTGACCCTTGTAGGTGTCGGCCGGAATGGTGGCGGAGACATAGACCGGGTCGCCCATGCGCCCGACCACGTCCGCCGGCACCGGGACAATGACGATGTCGATCGAGTTGGCGAGGTCGCGGATCGAGGCAACGCCGAGCCCCGCCGACTGCAGCGTCACGTCGAGCTGGCGGTTCTTCATCAGATCGACCGATTCCGCGAAGGGCAGGTATTCGACCTTGGCGAAGTCGGCATAGCTGAGGCCCGCCGCCGCGAGCACCGCGCGGGCATTGAGTTCCGTGCCCGACTTCGGCGCGCCGACCGAAATGCGCTTGCCCTTGAGATCGGCCAGCGAGCGGATGCCCGAGCTGCCTGAGGCGACGATCTGGATATAGTTCGGATAGATCGCGGCGATGCCGCGCAGCTTGCCAAGTTTCTGCGGAAAGCCGGCCTCCGCCACCCCGTTCCAGGCCTGGCTCACCGAATCACCGAGCGCGAAGGCGACCTCGCCCTTCCCGGCCTGCAGCAGATTGAGGTTCTCGACCGATGCCTTGGTCGCCTGCACCGACACCTTGGCGCCGGGCAGGGCCTTGCCGTAGATGTTGGAAAGCGCCACGCCGAGCGGGTAATAGACACCGCTGGTGCCCCCCGTCAGCAGGTTGATGAATTCCTGGGCCCTGGCGGGCAGACCGGCTCCGGCCAGCGCCAGTGCCATGAGTCCTGCCAGGGTCCCCTTCATGATTCGCCGCATGCAACTCCTCCCTTGCGAGGGACTGGCAATGCTAGAAATCGACGAATTTGATTGATCTCGTAGGTAGTATTGCCTAGTCCGAGGAGGTGGTTATATCGCCTCGCGGCGGCGAGCGCCAGATACCGAATTGGCGCGCCAAAGGCGGGCAACCAGCGGCAGGGCGAGGCCCAGCAGACAGGCACCCCAGGCCAGCGCCTCGCGGTTCCATGGTCGCTCGCGCAGCAGCAATCCGCAGAGCAGCAGCAGCGTCAGGCCCAGCAGGATCAGCTCCGGCCGCAGCCGGGCGAGCAGAGGTTCGCGGCCGGTCATCGTCAGCAATGCGCCGCCAAGCCGCTCGGCGAATCCGCCGGCGCGAACGGCGGCGAAGGCAGCGGCGAGCGGCAGGCCGAAGGCTGGAAGTGCGAAGAACTCGACCGGGAAGTCGCGATAGCGTCCGAAGAAGACCAGCATGAAGGTCTGGTACAGGGCGAGCACAAGGAACAGCAGGAGCAGCCATTCGATTGCCCAGGTCAGGCGCATGCCGGCGAAGCGCCCGAGCTTTGCCGGCGAGACCACGGCCCGGCCCGATGGCAGATAGAGAGCCCAGTTGCCGGCAAGGGCGCCAAGGCTCGCCCGGATGCTGCGTGGCGCCTCGCCCTCGGGCAGGCGTGCCCGATCCGCAAGGGCGCCGCCGGCCCGGCGCAGCAACAGCACCGCCATCACCGACTGGAGCAAGACATGCAGGAGGGCGCTCGCCGCGCGCAGCCAGTCATAGGCGTGTTGATGGCCGAGCCAGATGGCTGCGACGAGGATCGCTGCGAACAACTGTGCGAGGAGCACGAGGAAAAGGATATCGGGACCCCGTGCAGGCACCGCGCCGCGGCGCAGCGCCAGCAGGAGGAGCAGCGGCATGAGCAGGACCGAGCCCAGCGCCGGCACCGGCCAGTCCGGGTGCTCGATCACCGGGCCGCCAAGCGGGAACTTCGGCTGGCGGTCGATATCGAGCAGGCCCCAGTTGCCGCCGACCGTGCCTTCGAGCTTCACCTTCCAGGGCTGGTCGAAGGCCTCGACGACGTTGTAGTCGAGCCCGTGCGCGTGAGCGAGATGGCGGAAGGCATTGACGAACTCCGCCTGCATCCAGCGGCCGGGCCGCGCCGCCTCGCGCGAGCGCCCATGGGAGGGCCAGCCCACCTCGCCGATCAGGATCGGCTTGTCCGGGAAGGCGGCGCGCACCTTGCCATGCACGGCGAGGATATGCGCCATCGCTTCCTCGACGCCAACCGGCCGGTCTTCCCAGTAGGGCAGGAAGTGCACGGTGATGAAATCGACCTCGGCCGCGAGCGCGGGATTGCGCAGCCAGAATTCCCAGACGTCGGCATAGGAGACGGGCTGGCGGACGGAGCGGCGGACGCGACGGATATGGCCGGCCAGTTCCTCGACACCGAGATCGTTGCGCAGCAGCACCTCGTTGCCGACGATCACCCGCTCGATAGTCGCGGGATTGCGGTTGGCGAGCGCGATCAGGGCGGCCACCTCCGACTCGTTGATGCGCCGGCCCTTGGCGTCCTTCGACGAGGTGAGCCAGGCACCCATCGCCACCTTGAGGCCATGCTTCTCGGCCAACTCGGGCACCACCTCCAGTCCTTCCTGGCTGGTATAGGTGCGCAGCGAACGCACCCGCCCGGCAAGAGAAGCCATGTCCTCGCCGATCTCGGCTGCCGAGGGATAGATCCGCGTCAGCGGACTCTGACCCTGCCGGAACGGC
>JAHCJQ010000190.1 GCA_026126215.1 Alphaproteobacteria bacterium | reverse complement strand
CACCGCCACCATCGAGATTGGCGCCTCGATATGCACCTCGGGCTGCTGCCTGACAGTGGTCGCGAAGGGCGACGACTGGTTCGAGGTGGATGCCTCGGCCGAGACCTTGGGCTGCAGCTCGCTCGGCGACTGGCGCGAAGGCACGCCGGTCAATCTGGAACGCTCGCTGCGCGTCGGCGATGAACTGGGCGGACATATCGTGACCGGACATGTTGACGCGGTCGGCCGTATCGAGACGCGCCGTCCGGAAGGCGATTCCGTCCGCTTCGTCTTTTCCGTTCCCCCGCGCCTCTCGCGCTTCATCGCGCCAAAGGGCTCGGTCGCGGTCAACGGCGTGTCGCTGACCGTGAACGAGGCGGGGCCGGACAGTTTCGGTGTCAACGTCATCCCGCACACGCTGAAGATGACCACGTTCGGCGAGCTGGAGGAGGGCGACAGGGTGAATGTCGAGATCGACGTGCTGGCGCGGTACGTGGCGCGCCTCACCGGCGCGGAGGGCTGAAGCAATGCTCAAGACGTCCCTGCATGACTATCTGTCCAGCATCGACGAGATCATCGAGGATGCGCGAGCCGGCCGCGTGTTCATCCTGGTGGATGACGAGAACCGCGAAAACGAGGGCGACCTGGTGATCCCGGCGGCGGCCTGCACGCCGGAGGTGATCAATTTCATGGCCAAGCATGGCCGTGGCCTGATCTGCCTCGCCCTGACCTCGGAGCGGGTCAAGCAGCTCGGCCTGCCGCTGATGGCCAAGGACAACATGTCCCGGCACCAGACCGCCTTCACGGTGTCGATCGAGGCGCGCGAAGGCGTCACGACAGGTATTTCCGCCCATGACCGCGCCCATACCATCAAGGTGGCGATCGATCCGGCGAAGGGCCCCGCCGACATCGCGACGCCGGGCCACGTCTTTCCGCTGATGGCGCGCGACGGCGGCGCGCTGGTGCGCGCGGGCCATACCGAGGCGGCGGTCGACATCGCCCGCCTCGCCGGTTTCAATCCTTCGGGCGTGATCTGCGAGATCATGAACGACGACGGCACCATGGCGCGCCTGCCGGACCTGGTGAAGTTTGCGCAGCTTCACGGCCTGAAGGTCGCCACCATTGCCGACCTTATCGCTTATCGCCGGCGGCACGACAAGCTGATCGAGCGCCTGGTCGAAAGCGATCTTGACAGCCGCTACGGCGGCACGTTCCGCATGTATGTCTACCGCAACAAGGTCGAGTATGCGGAGCATATCGCCCTGGTGATGGGCGACATTTCGGGGCCCGAGCCGGCGCTGGTGCGCATGCACGCGCTCAACGTGCTCGAGGACGTGCTGGGCGACCGTCATGGCCGCGGCGGGGTGCTGGAAGGCTCGATGCGGATGATCGCGGAGAACGGGCGGGGCGTGGTCGTGCTGATCCGCGAGCCGCGCGCGACCGCGCTTTCGGACCGGGTGCGCCGGAAGCTCGGCCAGCCGGTCGAACGCCTGGGCGAGCTGCGCGACTATGGCATCGGCGCGCAGATCCTGCTCGATCTCGGAGTCAAGGACATGATCCTTCTTTCCAATCACCGGCGTACCGTGGTTGGCCTGGAGGGCTACGGCCTTTCCATTGTCGGCCAGCGCGGCATTCCGCTGGACAAGCTGTGAGCATCACCATGGCATCTGCACCGCGCCTGCTTCTTGTCGAGGCCCGCTATTACGAGGACATCTCCGATGAGCTGGCGCGCGGCGCCATCGCCGAGATCGAGGCCGCCGGCGCCACGTTCGATCGGGTGAGCGTTCCCGGCGCGCTCGAGATACCGGGCGCGATCGCCTTTGCATCGGAAGCGGAGGACGAGGATGGCCTGCCGCTCTATGACGGTTTCGTGGCGCTCGGCTGCGTGATCCGTGGCGAGACAAGCCATTACGATCTGGTGGCGGGGGAGAGCGCGCGCGGCCTCATGGACCTCTCGATCCAGCGCCTGCTCGCGGTCGGCAACGGCATCGTCACGGTCGAGAATTACGATCAGGCATGGGCGCGCGCCAAGGTGGACCAGCTCAACAAGGGCGGTGGCGCGGCACGCGCGGCCCTCGAAATGGTCCGGCTTTCCCGCCGATTCCTGGGCGAGGCGTGATGGTGCGGCAGGGCGTACAGCGCACAGGCGGCGTTGGCAGGCGCCACGCGGCGCGGCTGGCGGCGGTGCAGGCGCTCTATCAGATGGAACTGGCAGGCGAAGCGGCGCCGCTGGTGATCGAGGAGTTCGTCGCGCACCGTCTGGACCGGGAGATCGAAGGTGTCTCCATCGGTCCGGCAGACCAGGAGATGTTCGCGGGAATAGTGCGCGGCGCTTCGGCGCGGCGGGAGGAAATCGATGCCGCGATCTCCGCCTCGCTTGACAAGGAACGCGAGATCGGCCGGCTGGAAGCGGTGATCCGTGCCTGTCTGCGTGCGGCCGGGCATGAAATGCTGGAGCGCATCGATGTTCCGGCGAAAGTGATCATCAACGAGTATGTAGATGTCGCCAAGACATTCTTCACCGGCAACGAACCTCGCTTTGCCAATGGCGTGCTCGACCGGATGGCGAAGCAGCTTCGGCCGGCGGAGATGGCTACGGGTTCGGGCGATGACGCGCCGCCGCCGGTGCGGTGAGTTCGAGGGCATCGCCCGGTATTTCGCGCCGCTCGCGCGCGCCTATCCGCTTGCCTTCGGGCTGCGCGACGATGCGGCGCTGCTCCGGCTTCGGGCCGGGGAGGACGCGGTGGTCACCAGCGATGCCATGGTGGCGGGAGTTCATTTCTTTCCGGACGATGCCCCGGGTCTCGTGGCCGCCAAGCTGTTACGCACCAATCTGTCCGACCTTGCGGCCAAGGGTGCGCGAGCGATCGGCTATCAGCTTGTCACCGCCTGGTCGGCGGAGACGGACGAGAACTGGATGGCCGCCTTCGCGCGCGGGCTGGCAGGCGAACAGCGCCGGTATGCGATTGCGCTCATGGGCGGCGATACGGTCGCGACACCGGGCCCGGCCAGCTTCGCCATCACCGCCATCGGCCGGGTCCGGCGTGGCGCGATGATCCGCCGCTCCGGCGCGC
Organism: Alphaproteobacteria bacterium; assembly: GCA_026126215.1. Classification (GTDB taxonomy): domain Bacteria; phylum Pseudomonadota; class Alphaproteobacteria; order Ferrovibrionales; family Ferrovibrionaceae; genus JAHCJQ01. The sequence continues at coordinate 512 of JAHCJQ010000190.1, read as the reverse complement.
GGGCCGGGCACGACATCTACGTTTCGGGGCATATCGGCGATGCCCATCTGGGCTTGCTGCTGCGCCGCCGCGATTTCCGGCTCGACCGCGACAAGGTCTCGGCTCGCTATCTCCTGCGGCGCCATCAGCTTCCGGAACCCCGGCTCGTCCTCGGTCGTGCACTGGTCGGGCTGGCCTCGGCGGCGGTCGATGTTTCCGACGGGCTCCTGGCGGATCTCGGCCATATCTGCGAGGCATCGGGCGTGGGGGCACGGGTCGAACTCATGGCGCTGCCGATCTCGCGGCAGGCTCTGCGGGCCATGGCGGTAGCGCCGGCGACACGCCTCGCACTTGCCAGCGGCGGCGACGATTACGAGATCTGCTTCACCGCGCCGCGCGCGGCGCGCGAGCGGATCGTCCGTCTCTCGGCGCGGCTGGGCCTGCCGCTGACCCGGATCGGCGCGGTGACCCGCGGCACCGGCGTCGAGGCGATCGGCGCGGATGGCCGCGCCATCCCGGTCAACCAGACCGGA
>JAHCJQ010000019.1 GCA_026126215.1 Alphaproteobacteria bacterium | reverse complement strand
ACCACGTCCTGCACCGGCCCGATCTCGGCGATGCGCCCGGCATACATCACCGCGACCCGGTCCGCCGTCTCGGCGATGACGCCCATATCGTGCGTCACCAGCATGACCGCCGTGCCATGGTCCCGGCAGAGGCGCTTGAGCAGGGTGATGATCTGCGCCTGGATCGAGACATCGAGCGCGGTGGTCGGTTCGTCGGCGATGATGAGCTTCGGCTCGGCGCAGAGCGCGAGCGCGATCACCACGCGCTGGCGCATGCCGCCGGAGAACTGGTGCGGATAATGGTCGAAACGCTCCGCCGCCGAGGGGATGCCCACCTCCTGCAGAAGTTCGATGCCGCGCCGTCGCGCCTGCTGCTCGCTCATCGGCAGGTGGGTGCGGATCGTCTCGACGATCTGCTCGCCAATCCGGTAGAGCGGGTTGAGGCTGGTGAGAGGGTCCTGGAAGATGGCCCCGATCTGCCGGCCGCGGATGCGCCGCAACTCCTCATAGGGCAGGTTGTCGATACGCTTGCCCTCCAGCAGGATCTCGCCGCCGCTGATCCGCCCGGGCGGCTCGAGCAGACCGATGATCGACGCGCCGGTCAGCGACTTGCCGGCGCCGCTCTCGCCGACCACGCCCAGCACCTCGCCGGGATCGATGTGGAAGGAAACATCGTCGAGCGCCAGCAGGCGCCCGCGCCGCCCGAAGAACTCGACGCGGAGGTTGCGGACTTCGAGCAGCGGCTGGCGGGAGGGGGAGGACATGCTCACCTCAGTTTCGGATTGAGGGCGTCGCGCAGCCAGTCGCCCAGCAGATTGACCGCGAGGACGAGGGTGGCCAGCACGAATCCCGGGAAGATGCAGATCCACCATTCACCCGAGAAGATGAAATTGTTGCCTACGCGGATCAACGTGCCGAGTGAAGGCGTGGTGGGTGGCGCGCCGACGCCGAGGAAGGAAAGCGTCGCCTCGGTGATGATGGCGATCGCCAGGTTGATGGTGGAGATGACCAGCACCGGCCCCATGACGTTGGGCAGCACGTGGCGCACCAGGATCAGCGCCGGCGGGATGCCGATGACGCGCGCGGCCTGCACGTACTCCTTGTTCTTCTCCACCATGACCGAGCCGCGCACCGTACGCGCATACTGCACCCAGAGCGACAGGCCAATGGCGAGAATAAGGACGAAGAAGGCGATCTTGTCGTGCTCTTCCTTCGGCACGACGCCGCGCGTCACGCCGTCGATCAGCAGCGCGATGAGGATGGCGGGGAAGGAAAGCTGCACGTCGGCGATGCGCATGATCACGGCATCGACCGTGCCGCCGAAATAGCCGCTCACCAGGCCAGCGGCGATACCGATCAGCATGGCGAGCAGAACCGCGAGGAAGCCCACCGCAAGCGAGATGCGCGAGCCGTACATGATCGTGGAGAGCACGTCCCGGCCCTGGTCGTCGGCGCCAAGGGGGAATCGCCAGTCGCCACCCTCCATCCAGACCGGCGGCGTGAAGGCGTCGAGCAGTTGCAGGCTGGCGAGGTCGAAGGGATTCTGCGGCGCGATCAGCGGCGCGAAGATGGCGGCGAGGAAATAAACGGCGGTGACGGAGGCCGCCAGCATCACCAGCCTGGAAGACCGGAAGCTGAAATAGATGTCGCTATCCGCCGCGCGGCGGAAGGTATCGAGGAAGCGGACGGTGATCTGCATGTCAGTGACCCGAACGTCCGCCATCAATGCGCAGCCGCGGATCGACAGCGAAATAGAGCAGGTCGACGACCAGGTTGATGACCACGAAGATGACGGCGACCAGGATCAGGTAGGTGGCCATCACCGGGATGTCGGCGAACTGCACGGACTGGATGAAGAGCAGGCCCATGCCCGGCCACTGGAAAACCGTCTCGGTGATAATGGCGAAGGCGATGATGGCGCCGAGTTGCAGGCCGGTGATGGTAATGACCGGAACCAGCGTGTTCTTCAGCGCATGACCGAAATTTATCGCCCGGTTGGTCAGGCCGCGCGCACGCGCGAACTTGATGTAGTCGGCGCGCATTACCTCGAGCATTTCCGAGCGCACGAGGCGCATGATCAGGGTCATCTGGAACAGCCCGAGCGTGATCGAGGGCAGGATCAGTGCCTTGATGCCGCTCCAGGTGAGGAAGCCCGTGCTCCACCAGCCGATCCGCACCACTTCGCCGCGACCGAAGGAAGGCAGCAGGCCGAGCAGCACGGCAAAGACCAGGATCAGAAGAATGCCGATGAGGAAGGTCGGCAGGGAGACGCCGATCAGCGAGATGGTGAGGAAGAAGCGGCTCAGCCAGCGGTTGGGATAAAGGCCGGTATAGACGCCGAGCACGACGCCGAAGATCACCGCGAGCAGCGCCGCGACGATGGCCAGTTCCATGGTTGCCGGGAGTGCATTGAGGATCAGCCGGCTCACCGGCTCCGCGAGCCGGAAGCTTACGCCGAACTCGCCCTGCGCCGCGTTCGCCACGAATCGGCCGAAGCGCAGGACCAGCGGGTCGTTGAGGCCGAGCGACTGGCGGAGCGCCTCGCGGTCCTGCAGCGAGGTATCCTGTCCAACCATGTTGTTGATCGGGTCGCCGACGAAGTTGAACATCGCGAAGGCGATGAAGGCGACCGTCAGCATGACCAGGACGGCCTGCGCCAGACGTCTGAGGATGAAGGCGATCATTGGCGGATCATGAAGCACGGGCGGCCCGGGCGGAAGCCCGGGCCGCTTGATGCGTCGGAATCGCCTTTGCCTACTTCACCACGATATGCCGCCAGGGCATCTCGTTGTCGGCATACTGGGCGATCTCGATATTGTCGCGCACCGCCCAGATCAGGGCCTGCGCATGCAGCGGGATATAGGCGAAGTCGTCGACATAGATGCGGGTCGCCTCGGCGATCATCGCCGACCGCTTCGCATCGTCGGTCTCTTGCGCGATCTTGTCCGCCAGCTCGTCGAACTTCGGGTTCGAATAGCCGCCGACATTGAAGGTGCCGGTCTTCTTCTCCGCGCTCCTGGTCTGGATCAGGTTCAGGAAGGCGTTGTGGCTGTCCACCGTTGCCGGTGCCCAGCCCAGCATGAAGAAGCTGGTGGTGTAGCCGGGGCCCAGGATCTTCGCGAAATACTTGGTGCGGGTCTGGGCGTTCAGGTTCACCTTCACGCCGGCCCGCGCCAGCATGGCCGTGACCGCCTGGCAGATCGCCTCGTCGTTGACGTAGCGGTCGTTCGGGCAGTCGAGACCGACCTCGAAGCCGTTCGGGTAACCGGCATCGGCAAGCAGCTTCTTGGACAGCGCCACGTCATGCTTCGGGCGGACATCGAGTGTCTTGGAGTAGCCGCGCACGCCGGGCGCAACCATGAGCGCGGTCGGCGTCGCCTGGCCGCGCATGACGCGCGACTTGATCGCCTCGATATCGATGGCGCGGTAGAATGCCTCGCGGACACGGGCGTCCTTGAACGGGTTCTTGCCCTTGATGTTCGATTCGAGGAGTTCGTCGCGCGACTGGTCGAAACCCAGATAGACGACGCGAGTCTCCGCCGTCTGCAGGATCTTGGTGCCCGGATTGCGGGAGATGCGCTCCACGTCCTGCGGCGGCACGGTGTAGACCATGTCGACCTCGCCGGAGAGCAGCGCCGCCGTGCGGGTCGCCGCGTTCGAGACCACCGAGAAATTCACCTCGGTGACATTGGTCTTTGCCGACTTGTCCCACCAGTCGGCGTTGCGGGCAAAGGTCGTCCGCGAGTTCGGCTCGCGCGATTTCAGTGTGAAGGGACCGGTGCCATTGGCGTTGCGGGTGGCGTAATTCTCCTCCGTCGGCTTGGTGAGATCGGTCGCCTTCTGCGCCCCGTGCTTCTCCGCCCAGGCCTTCGACATGATGAAGATATAGGCCAGATTGTCGGGGATCAGCGGGTCGGGGAACTTGGTGATGTAGTCGACCGTGTAATCGTCGACTTTCTTCACTTCCTGGAAGCTGGCGAAATAGCCGACCATGTTCGAAGGTGGCGTCGCCGCACGGTTGATCGAGAAGACCACGTCGTCGGCGGTAAAGGGCGTGCCGTCCTGGAACTTGACGCCCTTGCGCAGGTTGAAGCGCCAGGTCGTCGGGTTCGGCTGACTCCAGCTCTCGGCCAGCGAGGCCTCGATGGTGAGGTCCGGCTTACGGCGGAACAGACCCTCATAGACGTTGTTCAGCACCGTGAGGGAAAAGGTCTCGTTCCGGTAATAGGGGTCCATGGAGCCGAGATCGCCGTCATTGGCGAAGCGGAACGTCTTGGCCTCGGCCATGCCCGCCAGCGTGACCGGCACGGCAAAGGCCAACGCCAAGGCGCTGGCCTTGAGCATCGATTTGAATCGCATCTGCTTTTCACTCCCTGTATCGGCCACGGCCCGGACGGCTTGTGGCGGCCGGCCGGAAACCTCGATATCGCCGCGCCGGCAGCGGCCCAGGCCGGAGCGCGGCGGCGAACAGACCGGCCGCGCGCGGCGGACCGGTCACAATCCGGCCACAGTCTAGGGTCGGCCAAACCGCCATGTCCAGTGGCCTTGCGTAGAAAGCCGGCGACCGCGGCACATTCACGAGCTTGTCAGATCCGCACGAGGAGCTGCCGCAGCGTCCACAAGGCAAAAGCGCCCAGCATGGCGGCGGACGCGAGGTTCACCAGCTTCAGTCCCGGCCCGCCGAGCCGGTGGCGGAACAGCGCGACACCCTGGGAGAGCAGCAGCCACCAGGCGGCCGAGCCGAGAAACACCCCGCCCACCATCGCCGCCGCGGCATCGAGGCGCAGCGCGCCCTCGCCCGCCCCCGCGCCGAGGCCGGCGCCGGCGAAGATCGCAATGAAGGAGAGGATGGTTGCGGGATTGGCGAGCGTGAGAAGGAAGACGCCGAGGAACTGAACCGCCAGGGCACCGGCGCCGAGACCGGCCGGCGCCGTGCCGATTTCGGGCACCGGGGCGCGGGCGATACGGATGGCGAGCAGCAGCAGGAAGGCGGCACCGCCGGCCTGCAGCCAGGCCTGCAGGCCGACCAGGGTCTGCATGACGATGCTCAGGCCGAAAGCGGCGACGACTCCATAGAGTGCATCGGCGACAGCGGCGCCGAGGCCGGAGACGAAGCCGGACAGCCGGCCATGCGCCAGCGCGCGGCGGATGCAGAGCACGCCGATCGGGCCGACCGGCGCGGCAATCGCAACACCGATCAGCAGGCCGCTCAGGAAACTGGCGAACGGGGTCATGGCCGGCGATGGATAGCGCAGATGCCGTTACCGCCCAAGCATCACGTTCTTGCGACGGGCGGCGGATGGCACGATACCCTAGACTGGCATCATGGCCGTCCGCGCCCCCGAACTCGACCTACCCGGCCTCGTCTGGCTGAACACCGATGCCCCGCTTGGCCTCGCCGCACTGCGTGGCCGCGTGGTCATCCTGGATTTCTGGACCTCCTGCTGCATCAATTGCCTGCATGTGCTGCCGGCGCTGCGCCAGGTCGAGGACCGCTTCCCGCACCAGGCGGTCGTGATCGGCGTGCATTCGCCGAAGTTTCCGGCGGAGCGCGAGATCGGCAGGCTGCGCCAGGCCATTGCCCGGCTCGACATCCGACATCCGGTCGTCCAGGACACGAAGTTCCAGCTCTGGAAACAGTATGCGGTGCGGGCCTGGCCGACCCTCGTCTTTCTTTCCGCCGATAGCTACGTGGTCGGACAGCATGCGGGCGAACCGGACGCCGCCAAGCTGCTGGCCGCCGTCGGCCGGCTGGTGGAAGCAACCCCGGAAGCGCTGCCGGAGCTGCCGCGACAGACGGGGGCGGCGCCAGAACCGGCGGCCGCAAGGCTGCGCTTTCCAGGCAAGATCCGACCTTTCCGGCTTCCCGACGGGCGCGAGCTGCTGGCGGTTGCCGATACCGGCCACAACCGCGTATTGCTGCTCGATCCGGAAGGGAACGAGACGGCCGTCTTCGGCACGGGCGAGCCGGGCCTCGCCGACGGCACAGAAGGCCATGCCCGCTTCACTGCCCCGCAGGGCATTGCTGCCGGCGATGGGCGGCTTTACGTCGCCGATAGTGGCAACCATGCCATCCGCTGCATCGACCTCGCGGCAGGTCGGGTCGGCACCATCGCCGGCCTTGGCCGACGCGGCCGACGGCTTGGGCCGGCGCCGACGCCGGCGCGCGAGACCGCGCTTGCCTCGCCCTGGGACCTCGCGGTCGGGAACGGTGTGCTTTATTTCGCGAATGCCGGCACGCACCAGCTCGGCGCGATCGACCTGGGCAGCGGCATGCTGCGCCGCCTCGCCGGCACCGGCGCCGAGGGTCTGCGCGATGGCGGGCAGGCGGATGCCTGCCTGGCGCAACCCTCCGCGCTGGCGCTGGAGGCCGATGGCGAGGGGATCGTTTTCGCCGATGCCGAGACCTCCGCCATCCGCCGCCTCCACCTGGCAAGCGGAAAAGTTTCGACCCTGGTCGGTGCCGGCCTGTTCGAGTTCGGCCGTATCGACGGACCGCTCACCTCGGCGCGTCTGCAGCATCCCCTCGATCTGGCGCCGGATGGCAGCGCCATCCTCGTGGCGGACAGCTTCAACGACACGATGCGCCGCATCGACCAGGCGGCGGACCGGGTGGAGGAATATGGCGGGGACTTCCACTGCGAGGACCCGCTCTGCCTGCCGCTCCGCGAGCCGGCCGGGCTCTGCCTGTGGCAGGGCGCGATCTTCCTCGCCGATACCGGCAATCACCGCATCCTGCGCTACGACCGCGCGGCGCGCTGCTATCGCACCTGGTTTCGCTGAAAGATCAGCCCGGCAGAGCGGAAACGCCGATCAGCGCGCCGTGCCACATCCAGACCAGCAGAAACGCGAGCGCCGCCAGCGCGATCCGCCCCCAGCCCAACTCGGACAGCGCCAGCCGGTTGCGTCCGGCGAGGATGGCGCCGAAGGGCAGGACCGAGGTGGCAGCGGCATAGGCCGGCCATGTCGCGGGCTGCTGGCGCGCGCGCTTGCGATCGATCGAGAACATGCCCGCGACCGAGACGATCAAGACCGCCAGGAAAAGCTGCAGCGAGCCAAGATCGCCGTTCGGCGGAATATGGGCCGCCGCCCAGAGGGCGAAGGCCCACAGCATTGGGTGGCGGGTGATGCGGAAAATGCCGCGCGGCTCCACCTCGCCCCTCGCCACCATGTCGGCACCGGCCAGTGTGACGTTGCGCGGCGTGAGCGCGGCGACCAGCAGCAGGAAGGCGAAGGGCATGATCACGATCGGGATAAAGTAGGTCCAGCGATCCGCCACCCATAGCCCGTAGAAGTGATCGGGCGAGCGCGCCTGCCCATAGGCCCAGATCAGAAAGAACAGGCCGACGGCGGAGAGCAGCGAGAACAGGCCGCGAAAGCCGTTCTCGCCGATGGCGCCGACCAGGCGCCAGCGCAGCGGCGAGCCGGCGAGCCCCACATGCAGCAGCACCCAGAAGGCCGCCGCCAGGAACATGACGAACTGTCCGGATGTCATGGTTTCTCCCTCGCCGATTGTCCACCGGAGAAAGGCAGCACGCGGCCGGTGGCGCCGGGTGTGTCGGCCAGCAGCCGGCGGCCCTGCTCGCTCAGGCGGCAAACCAGCCAGTCGGGCTTGATCGGATTGGCGAACCAGGGTTCGGCCCAGCCGCGCTCGATACAGGACTGTATGGTGGCCGGCGCGACACGCTGGCCTTCCTCGTCGAACAGCGGCAGTTTGCCGCCGGCCTGGGTCAGCCCGCGCCGGAGATACTTGAGCTGGGCCGTGGTGGGCTTCGCCTCGGTCATGGCCGGAAATCTAGCGCATGGGCCCTGGGTGCGGAAGCGCGCTCGACCGGCCAAGGCACCGATTGTTGACGCGAATTTGACCGGCAATGATCGCGCCCGGCGCTAGATTGTCCCCTCCATGCAGAGCGAAATCGAGGCCGGGGACGCCACCCCCCGCAATTTGAACGGATGGTTCGGTCCGACCTTCTTCGGCGTGCGCGACCGTGCCCGTTTTGCCGCCGGCCTCGAGCAGATGCTGGGCACGCTCGGGGGCGGCTGGGCCAGCGGCATCTTCACCGGCGACAACCTCATCACTTTCAGCAAGAACCTTTCCTTTCTCGAAGACGAGGCGTTCATGGCGGCCGTCGCGCGCCATGCCACCAACGAGGTGGAACGCAGCATCGTCTGGCGCACGGCGGTGCTCTACTGGGCGGCGCGGAACGGCCTGCGCCGGCCCGGCGATTTCGTCGAATGCGGCTGCTACAAGGGCACTTCGGCCCGCATCCTCTGCGACGCGCTGGATTTCGGCAGCCTGCCCCGGCGTTACTGGCTCTACGACCTGTTCGAGTATCCGCCGGGCAGCAGCCATACGCGCATGCCCGAGATCGGCGGCGACCTGTTCGAGCGCACGCGCGCCCGCTTCGCCGACCTGCCCAATGTCTGGGTGGTGAAAGGCTCGGTGCCGGAGGTGCTCCATGCCGGCGCGCCGCGCCAGGTCGCCTTCCTGCATATCGACATGAACGCGGTGGCGCCCGAGATCGGCGCGCTCGAATTCTTCTTCGACCGCGTCGTGCCGGGCGGCGTCATCGTGCTGGACGATTACGGCTACCAGGGCTATCGCGACCAGCGGGACGCCGAGCGCGCCTGGTTCGCCGCGCGCGGCTGCCATGTCCTCGAGCTGCCGACCAGCCAGGGCCTCGTCATCCGCTGAGCCGCGCGGAGAAGCGGACGATGGCCAATCAGAAGAGGATGAAATCCTCCGCCTGCAGCACCAGGCCGGCCTGGCCGCGCAGCACGCCGGCCAGCAGTTCCTCGCCGCCGCCTGCCGCGCCATCCCTGTCGAAATAGATGCCGAGGTCGCCGCCCTGCGCCGCGAAGCGGAGATAGCCGCCCGCCACCAGGTCGGCAAGGCCTCCTGCCGGCAGGTCCTGCAACAAACTACGAATATCGATGCGATCGCCCTGCGCGCGGCTGAAGTCGGTGACGGTGTCGGACGCCCCATCCGCCAACAGCCTGAAGACATCCGCGCCCGTCCCGCCGGTCAGCAGGTCGGCGCCTGCCCCGCCCACCAGCGTGTCGTTCCCGGCTGCGCCCGAAAGCGTGTCGGCGCCGTCACCGCCCTCGATGTAATTGTGCAGCCCGTTGCCGGCACCACGGAAATTGCCCTGCCCCACATAGCGCAGACCTTCCAGGTTGGCGCCCAGCGTCCAGGCGGCGAGACCTCGCACCTCCACATTGTCGAAACCCTGTTGCGCGCCCTCGACGATGCGGTCGCCGGCATCGTCGACGATGTAGAGATCGTCGCCGGCCCCGCCAATCATGCGGTCGCGCCCCGCGCCGCCATCGAGCACGTCGTTGCCGCTTCCACCGGTCAGGGTATCGTTGGCCTGACCCAGATAGCGCAACTGCTCGATGCCGGCGAACCGGCCCGATCCGAGGGCGATGGCGGGAAGCGTTTCCCCCGCCGCGCCGTAAGTCAGTTCCACCCGATCGCGCTCGCCGCCATTGGCCGTCTCGATCACCCGGTCGCCGGCGTCGTCCAACTGATAGGTGCCATTGTTTGCGTTGCCGAAATAGGTATCGGCCCCGGTGCCCGGGGCGAACGAGCCGGTATAGCCCGGGCCCAGGCGGACGATATCGTCGCCGGCGAAGAAAAGGTCGAAGACCGCGCCATATTGTCTGTCGAGCGCCGACGACAGCAACTGCGCCATGTTGATGTCGAATTCCTCGAGGGTGAGGAGCGGTGCCTGGCGGAATTCGAGCAGAAGCGCCATCGAGGTCGCCCGCGCCGCCTCGCCCGCCTGCGGCCGGCCGGTCGCGTCGAAGGTAAAGCCGCTGCCACGCACCACCAGAAGCGCGCCGCTATGGGCAATCGCGAACTCCGTGGCGCCGGGATCGCCGACGACCGTGCCCAGCCGCAAAGCATCCGTCAGGAAGTTGAAGTTAAGGTTGTAATATATGGTGGCGACAGTCATGACTGATTTTCCCTCGCAACTCAGTCGTGGAGGGTAACCCCTGCCGGCTGGGCGGCAAGTCAACCTCGCGTGAGCGGCGACCCGGCCGCGGCCGGCCCGGCAAGGAAGTCCGTGATCGCCGCAAGCGTTTCCTCCGGGCGGTCCCGGTGGGGCGAATGGCCGCAGTGATCGAGAATCAACAGTTCCGTCCCTGCCCTCGTGGCGCCGACGCGGATCGCCTCGACCTGCGCCAGGGTGCCATATTCGTCGTCGCGTCCCTGGATGACGAGAAGGGGCACGTTGATGGCCGGCAGATACGCCTCGATGTTCCAGTCGCGGAAGCCGGGATCGAGCCATGCGCCGTTCCACCCGTAGAAGGCACAATCTACGTTCGCGCCGTGCCAGCGCTCCAGCCGCGATCTGAGATCCCCGCTCTCGTAGGCCGCCTTCGCAGCGGCGATGGAACGCACGGAAACATCTTCGTTGAAGACGTGCGGCGCCATCAGCACCGCGCCCGCGAGGCCCGGCCGCGGCGCACCTCCGGCATGAATGATGGCGATGGACGCGCCATCGGAATGGCCGACCAGGACGCAAGTGTCGATTTCGAGCCGCTCCAGAAGCTCCGGCAGGACCAGAAGCCCCTCGTCATGCATGTAGCTGAGCGGGCGCGGCAGCGCGCAGGGATCGGAGGCGCCATAGCCGAAGCGGCTGTAGACCAGCGCCGGCAGCCCGCTGGCAGCGGTGACGCGCGCCGGGAAGTCGCGCCAGAGACCGGCCGAGCCAAGTCCCTCGTGCAGGAAGACGAGCACCGGCGCGCCCGGCCGCCGCTCGCCGTGCCAGACGAGTTCGAGCTCGCCGCCGGAGAGGCGGAGCCGATCGGTCACTGGCGCTGGCGCAGCTTGAAGCGCTGGATCTTGCCGGTCGCGGTCTTGGGCAACTCGTCCACGAATTCGATCCAGCGCGGATACTTGTAAGGGGCAAGACGGTCCTTCACGAAGGAGCGCAGCGCCTCGGCCAGCGCCTCATCCGCCGTCGCCCCCGGTCGGGCAACCACGAACGCCTTGGGCTTGACCAGCCGGTCCCGGTCCTCGATCCCTACCACCGCAGCTTCCAGGACCTGATCGTGCGCCATGAGCGCCGATTCCACCTCGAAGGGCGAGACCCAGATTCCCGAAACCTTCAGCATGTCGTCCGCCCGGCCGGCATAGCGGTAGTAGCCGTCGGCGTCGCGCACATACTTGTCGCCGGTGCGCGTCCAGGGGCCCTGAAAGGTCGAGAGCGACTTGGCGCGGCTGTTCCAGTACCCCGCCGCGGCGGACGGCCCCTTGACCAACAGCTCGCCGATCTGGCCATCGGCCACGTCCCGGCCCGCCTCGTCCGCGATCCGAAGTTCATAGCCCGGCACCGCCCGGCCGGTGGTGCCGTAACGGATGTCGTCCAGCCGGTTGGAGAGGAAGATGTGCAGCATCTCGGTGGAACCGATGCCGTCCAGGATCTCGACGCCGAAACGCTCGCGCCAGCGCCGCGCCACCTCCTCCGGCAGCGCCTCCCCGGCGGAGACGCAGATGCGCAGCCGCTCCGAGGATTGCGCCCGCCCCAACCCGGGGTTGGCGAGGATCGCCGCATAGAGCGTGGGGACGCCGTAGAAGACCGTCGGCCGGTACTGTTGCAGTCGGGCCATGACGCTGTCCGGCGTCGGCCGTTCCGCCATCAGCAGCGCCGTCGCGCCGCAATGCAGCGGAAAGGTCATGGCATTGCCGAGACCGTAGGCGAAGAAGAGCTTGGCGGCCGAAAAGACCAGGTCGCCCTCATGCACGCCGAGCACGCCGTCCCCGTAGAGGTGGGCTGTCTGCACAAGATCGGACTGCAGATGCATGGCGCCCTTGGGCTGGCCGGTCGAACCGGAGGAATAGAGCCAGAAGGCGATGTCGTCGCAGGTGGTTGGGGCCGCCGCCAGTCGGTCGGACGCCATCGCACAGAGCGCCCCGAAATGACCATAGCCGGCGAAACCCGGCCCGCCCTTCGGCGCCGAGACGATGACCGAGCGCAGGTCGGGCGCGCGGAGACGCAGGCCGGCGAAGCGATCCGCCAGTGCCTCGGATACGAGGAGCAGGCGCGCGCGGCTGTCGCGCAGCATGAATTCGTAATCTGCCGGCGTCAGCAGCGTGTTGACCGGCACGGGCACCGCGCCGATCTTGATCGCGCCCCAGAAGGCGGCGACAAAGTCGATGCCATCCAGCAGGCAGAGCATGACGCGTTGTTCGGGCGCGAGGCCGAGGCCGCGCAGCATGTTGCCGGCGCGGTTCACCCGCTGCGCCAGATCCGCATAGCTGTAGCTGCCGCGGTCGTCGATGAAGGCAATCTTCTCCGCCCGGCCTTCCGCCAGGTGGCGGTCGATGAAGTGCGTGGCGGCGTTGTATTGGCGCGGCAGTTCCAGCGCCCGGCGCTCGCTCATTCTTTATCCTCCCCGGATACCCGTCATGCCGGATGCGAAGTAAGGCACAGGGTCGCTGTGCCGTGCAAATGCCCTCCGCGCCTCAGGCCGCCGCCTGCTCCGCTTCGTCGAGCAGGCCAAGCCAATCCGCGGCCCAGGCGGCGCCTGCATCCTCCGGCAGATCGGGCCCGGAAGCATTGTGGTCGAGCCGCTCGCCGATCCGCGCCGCGCCCAGTTCGGCGAGCAATTCGTCGAACTGGCGGCCGCCGTTGCAATAGGTATCGAAATAGGTGCTGTCGCCGAGGCCGATCACGCCGTAGCGGACATGGCCCAGATCGGGGCGGCGCTCCTTGAGATCGGAGAGGAAGGCCTGCGCATTGTCCGGCACGTCGCCCTGGCCATAGGTCGAGGTGCAGACGAGGAACAGGCCCGGACGCGCGAAAACGCCGGCATCGAGATGGTCCATGGCCAGGATCTCGACCTTGCGGCCGGAGCCCTCAAGCACCGATTTCACCTCGTCGGCGACCAGTTCCGCCGTTCCGGTCATGGTGCCCACCAGGATCGTAATTGGCTGCGCCATCATTCCTCCCTCATCCCTCGTCCGGAGTTGAAATGCAACATACTGCATTTTCGAGTCGCTATCCAGATAAAACGCACTATAATGCATATTCGTCGATGGGAGGCTGCATGATTGCCAGAGCGGCGGAAAATCCTCGCCCGGACCCGGAGGCTGACGAGCTTCGCTATCTGCGCCAGCTTGGCGAGCGGGTCAGGAACGGGCGCGCCCGCCGCGGCATGACCCGACGCCAGCTTGCGCTTCATTCCGGCGTCTCGGAACGCTACCTCGCCCAGCTCGAAAGCGGTCAAGGCAACATTTCCATAATCCTGCTGCGCCAGGTGGCGGCGGCTATGGGTCTCGCCCCGGAGAGTCTGGTGCGCGAGGGCGCGGAACCTCCGGTCGAACTGGCGCTCCTGCTGGAGAAACTGAATCGCCTTTCCCCACGCCAGATCGAACGCGCGGCCGCCCTGATCGAGCGGGAGTTCGGGAGCCGGTCCGAGCGCCAGGGAAGGGTTGCCCTGATCGGACTGCGTGGAGCGGGAAAAACCACGCTTGGCCAAATCCTTGCAGCGCGTCTTTCGGTTCCGTTCGTGGATCTCGCCAAACTGATCGAAACGGAAGCCGGGGCCGGATTGAGCGAGATTTTCAATCTTTACGGCCAGGGCGCCTATCGCCGCTACGAACGCCAGGCCTTGGAGCGGGCACTTGCCGAACATCCCGCGGCCGTGATCGAGGCTGGAGGCAGTCTGGTATCGGAAACAGGGACTTATGAACGATTGCTCGATTCCTGCTTCACGATCTGGATCAAGGCCAGTCCCGAAGAACATATGAACCGCGTGATCGCCCAGGGCGATCTCCGCCCGATGGCGGGCGACCGGGCAGAGGCAATGGCCGACCTGCGCCGCATCCTGGCGCAACGCGAGGCCCTTTATGCCAAGGCACATGCCACGCTCGACACCTCCGACCGGCCGGAAGCGGCCGCGCTCGATGAATTGCTGCATCTCGCTTTATCCCCAGAGGAGCCACGATGATCGACTTCCGCACCGAGCCCGCCCGCTACCGTCACTGGCGCCTGGAAGTGGAGGGCGACATCGCACGGCTGGTGATGGACGTGAAGGAGGATGGCGGTCTCCAGCCGGGCTACGAGATGAAGCTCAACTCCTACGATCTTGGCGTCGATATCGAACTCTACGATGCCGTGCAGCGGCTGCGATTCGAGCATCCAGAGGTCAAGGCCGTGATTCTCGCCTCGGGCAAGGACCGGGTGTTCTGCGCCGGCGCCAACATCCGAATGCTCAGCCTCTCGACCCATCACCACAAGGTGAATTTCTGCAAGTTCACCAACGAGACGCGTAATTCCATCGAGGATGCGACCGAACATTCCCGCCAGGTCTACCTGACCGCGATCAACGGCGCCTGCGCCGGCGGCGGCTACGAACTGGCGCTGGCCACCGACTATATCGTCATGGCCGATGACGGAAATACTGCCGTATCCCTGCCCGAACTGCCGCTCCTGGCCGTGCTGCCCGGCACTGGCGGCCTGACCAGGCTGACCGACAAGCGCAAGGTGCGCCGCGACCTCGCGGATTTCTTCTGCTCGACCGAGGAAGGCGTGAAAGGCCGCCGCGCGGTGGACTGGCGCCTGGTGGACGAGGTGGTGCCGCGCTCGCGGCTCGAAGCGACGGTGCGGGAACGGGCGCGAGACTTCGCCGCCCGCTCCGACCGCCCCTCCGGCGCCAGGGGCATTGCCCTTCCTCCCCTCGCCCGCCGCATCGAGGGCGAGCGCATCGCCTACGACCATCTCGAGGCGGAAATCGACCGCGATCGCGGCGCGGTCCATGTCAGCGTCAAGGGACCCGCGGCACCGCCGCCCGATGGCATCGCGGCGATCCACGCCGCAGGTGCGGGCTTCTGGCCGCTGGCGCTGGCGCGCCAACTCGACGACCTGATCCTGCATCTGCGCAGCAACGAACTCGAGTGCGGCACCTGGGTCTTCCATTCCAGCGGCGATGCCGGCCTCGTCGAGGCGCATGACCGGGCGCTCGTCGACCATGCGGGCGACTGGCTGGTGCGCGAGATCCAGCTCTATCTGAAGCGGGTGCTCAAACGGATCGACGTTTCCTCCCGCTCGGTCTTCACCCTGATCGAGCCGGGCTCCTGCTTCAGCGGGACGCTGCTCGAACTGGCGCTGGCCTCGGACCGCTCCTACATGCTGCTGGGGCGTTTCGAGGGCGACAACCGCCCGCCGGCTTCGATCCGCCTGACCGAAATGAACTTCGGCCGCTATCCGATGGTGAACGGTCTGAGCCGGCTTGAAAGCCGCTTTCTCGCCGAGCCGGAGCGCATCGAGGCGCTCAAGGCCGAAATCGCCCGTCCGCTGGACGCGGAGGTGGCCGCAGAACTCGGCCTCGTCACCTTCATCCCCGACGATATCGACTGGGAGGACGAGGTCCGCATCGCCATCGAGGAACGCGCTGCCTTCTCGCCGGACGGCTTGACCGGCATGGAAGCGAACCTGCGCTTCGGCGGGCCGGAAACCATGGAAAGCAAGATCTTCAGCCGCCTTTCGGCCTGGCAGAACTGGATTTTCCAGCGGCCGAACGCGGCCGGCGAGAAAGGCGCGCTCAAGCTCTATGGCAGCGGCCAGCGGGCCGAGTTCGACAGAAGGAGGGTCTGATGGCCATCGACTATATCGAGCGCATCCCGAACAACGTCCATCTTTCGGAGAACCGCCGCCTGCAACGGGCGCTGGAGGAATGGCAGCCGAAGTTCATCGACTGGTGGAAGGAAATGGGACCGGAGGGTTTCCAGATGCGCGACGTCTATCTGCGCACCGCCGTCTCCGTCGATGCCAAGGGCTGGGCGCAGTTCGGCTATGTAAAGATGCCCGACTATCGCTGGGGCATCTTTCTTGCCGAGCCGGAGGCCGACCGGCGCATCGCCTTCGGCGACCACAAGGGCGAAAAAGCCTGGCAGGAGGTGCCGGGCGAGTATCGCGGCGTGTTGCGCCGGCTGATCGTGACACAGGGCGACACGGAACCCGCATCCGTGGAGCAGCAGCGCCTGCTCGGCCAGACCTGCCCGTCGCTCTACGACTTGCGCAATCTGTTCCAGGTCAATGTCGAGGAAGGCCGCCACCTCTGGGCCATGGTCTACCTGCTCGACGCATATTTCGGCCGCGACGGCCGCGAGGAAGCGGAGGCGCTGCTGCAGCGGCGTTCGGGCGACCAGGACAAGCCGCGGATTCTGGGTGCCTTCAACGAGAAGACGCCGGACTGGCTCTCCTTTTTCATGTTCACATATTTCACCGACCGCGACGGCAAGTACCAGCTTGCCTCGCTGGCCGAGTCAGGCTTCGACCCGCTCTCGCGCACCTGCCGCTTCATGCTGACCGAGGAAGCGCATCACATGTTCGTGGGCGAGACCGGCATCGGCCGCATCATCCAGCGCACCTGCGAACTCATGCGCGAGCATGGGACGGAGGACGTGGCGCGCCATGGCGGCATCCCGCTCCAACTTCTGCAGAAGTATCTCAACTTCCATTTCTCGGTCTCGCTCGACCTGTTCGGGTCCGAACTGTCCACCAATGCCGCCAATTACTACACGATGGGGCTCAAGGGACGCTTCGAGGAGACGCGCAAGGACGACGATCACCGCCTCGTGGACGCGGTCTATCCGGTCTGGGAAGCCGATGCCGACCGGCTGCGCCAGATCGAGGCGCCGGCGCTCACCGCGCTGAACGAAAGGTTGCGCGATGATTACATCGCCGATTGCGCCAAGGGCGTGCTGCGCTGGAACCGCGTGATCGAGAAGGCTGGCATCGATTTCGCGCTCAAGCTGCCGCATCGGGCCTTCCACCGCGCCATCGGTAATTTTGCCGATATCCGGGTCACTCCGGAGGGCCAGATCATCTCGCAGGCGGAATGGGACCGGCGGCACCGCGAATGGCTGCCCGACGAGCGCGACCACGCCTTTATCGCCTCGCTGATGCGCCCGGTGACGGAACCGGGCAAGTTCGCCGGCTGGATCGCGCCGCCGGCGCGCGGCATCAACAACCAGCCGGTCGACTTCCAATATGTCAGGCAGGCGTAAGGGGCGGCTCGCGGGGCGGCAGGTTGGCTTCCTCGAGCGGCGCATACAGGACGATCGGAACCCGGGCCTGGTCGCGGATCAGGCCCGGCTTGACTGAATGCGGGCTGGCACCCTCCAGGGTGATCGCCTGGCAGCCCATCAGCGTGTCCACGTTCCGGCCATCCCGCGCGAGCGGCAGCAGCACGACCTCGACGAGCACGCGCCCCGGCCCGCCGTCCTGGGGTTCGAAATATGAGGCGGCAAAATGTGGCCGCGCAGTCGTCACCACCGCTTCATGGCCCTGACGGATGATGTCCCAATTGCTGCCGAAACGTTCCGGCGCGAGATACTGGCCGGTGGCCTCGCCGCCAAGCGATTCATAGAGGTCCGTCCCACTGAGCCGGGTGCGAAAGCGGATCGGATCGCGTTCCACGTCGAGCAGCCACAGCCGATTGAGCAGAGCGGCGATCGGTTCGGGCCGGACGCTCTCGCGGCTCGGCAGCAGTCCGTCCTCCCGCAGGCCGCGCCAATACCAATAGAGATCGGCAAGCTTGCGGCTCTTGATCTGGTACAAGGTCTCGAGCCTCTCCTGTCTGGTCGGCATGGCGCTTCCCCTCGCCCCACCCTCCCGCTCGTCCAGGAAGGGAGCCCTTGGCGTGGTCGCTGGCATCGGCGACCGCCCGCAGCCAACATCAGGGCGGGCAGCCTGCGCGCCGATCTTGGAAGTTCGCCGAAGCCGGCCTGCGTCGGCAATACAACTCTTCTTGACCGGCCGGGTCATATTGGCACAGGACGGGGCAGCGCGCTTTACGCCGTTGGCGGAGCCGCTATAGTCCAGCCCGCATGAAGCAGGTGCCTTACAGGATCCGCCGGCGTGTCAAATGGGGCGAAACCGACCCGGCCGGAATCGTCTACACGCCGCGCTTCATGGACTATGCGGTCGAAGCGCTCGAATCCTGGTTCGCCGATATCGTCGGCGTCGATTGGTATGGATTGCGCCGCCTGCACGGTCTCGGCTCCCCCCTCGCCCATGCCAGCCTGGACTTTCGCAAGCCGCTGTTTCCGCACGAGGAGTTCGATGTAGGCGTGCTCGTGCTCGAGATCGGCCGGTCTTCCATAACCGTGCGGATCGAGGGCAGGAACCCCGCGGGCGAACTCTGCTTCGAGGGCCGGCTGGTGTCCGTCATCATCGATGCGGCGACCATCCGGCCGCATGCCATTCCGCCGGATTTTCGCACGCGCATAGAGAATTATGCCAGAGCCTGCAAGGACTGAGGGTTGTGATGAGCGAGAAGGACGAAACATACCGCAAGACATTCCCGGTGAGCTGGGAAGAGCTGCACAGGAATGCCCGGGCCCTCGCCTGGCGGCTGATCGAAGCCTACAGCTTCACCGGCCTGGTCGCCGTGACCCGCGGCGGGCTTGTGCCGGCGGCCATTGTGGCGCGCGAACTCGACCTGCGGCTGATCGACACGATCTGCATCACCTCCTACCAGGCGGACAAGTCCCGCGGCGAGTTGAAGCTGGTCAAGGATGTCGCCGCCGCGGTCGGCGATGGCACTGGCTGGCTGGTGGTGGATGACCTGGTGGATACCGGCCATACCTTCAAGATGGTGCGCGATGCCATCCCGAAGGCGCATTTCGCCACGATCTATGCCAAGCCGGCCGGACGGCCAATGGTCGATACCTATATCACCGAGGTCAGCCAGGATACCTGGATCCTCTTCCCCTGGGACCAGGCGCCGCAATACGTCATGCCGGTGGTGGAGGCCCGCGCCAGCCGATAGACCGCAGGAGGACGGCGACCGGCGCGTGGTATAGTGCAGTCCATGGCCGCCCCCTCGCCGGACAGGGTTGCGGGGCGCCCGATCAGGGGAAGTCGGTCCGCCCGTGCAGAAACGCATTGCGATACTGGTCGTCGTCGCCATCGCCAGCCTGGGTGCCGGCGCGCTCGCCTTCGGCTTCTGGAACGGCAAGGAATCTGACGCCCGATACCGGACGGCGCGGGTCGAGCGCGGCGCCATCGTCGCGGCGACTTCCGCCTCCGGCACGCTCAACCCGGTCACCACCGTGCAGGTCGGCTCGCAGGTCTCCGGACAGATCCGCCAGCTCATGGTCGATTTCAATTCGAGGGTCGAGGAAGGCCAGGTGATCGCCCGCATCGACCCGGACACGTTCGAGACGCGCGTTGCCGCCGCCGAGGCCGATCTGGAGGTGGCGAAGGCTGGCGTGCTGGTCCAGCGCGCGGCGCTGGAGCGCATGCGCGCCGATCTGGAAACCGCGCGCGCCAACCTGACCGCGTTGCGCGCCCAGACCTCGAAGGCGGAAATCGCCGTGGCCGACGCCGAACGCGACCTGACCCGCCGGCGCGCGCTGGCCGATCGCGGCGTCGGCACGATCAGCGACCGCGACCGCTCGCAGGCGGTCTTCGATTCCGCCAACGCCCAGCTTCTTACCGTGCGGGCGCAGGAGCAGGCGCAGGCTTCCGTCATCCGCTCCGCCGAGGCGCAGGTGCGCAGCGCCGAGGCGCAGGTCGTCAATGCCGAAGCGACGGTAAAGCAGCGGGAAGCCGCGCTGCGGCAGGCCAAGGTCGATCTGGAACGGACCTATATCCGCGCGCCCGTCTCGGGCGTCGTGATCCTGCGCAACGTCGATGCCGGGCAGACGGTCGCCGCCAGCCTGCAGGCGCCGATCCTCTTCACCATCGCCCAGGATCTGCGCGAGATGCAGGTCGAAACCTCGGTGGACGAAGCCGATGTGGGCCGCATCCGCGAGGGGCAGGATGCCACCTTCACCGTCGATGCCTTTCCCGGCCGCCAGTTCCGCGGCCAGGTGCAGCAGATCCGCAAGGCGCCGCAGATCGTCCAGAACGTGGTCACTTACACGGTGATCGTCTCCGCCGGCAACCGCGACCAGTCGCTTCTTCCCGGCATGACAGCCAACGTGCGGATCATTACCGACCAGCGGGAGAGCGCGCTCCGCATCCCCAACGCCGCGCTGCGCTTCCGCCCGGCGGGCTTCGCCACCGAGGCCACCCAGGCGCCGCAGGCCGCGCCGCCCGCCGCCGGTGCGTCGGGCCCGGCGCAGCGTGCCGCGGAGTTTCGCGACAGGCTGGTCGCCGAACTCGCCCTCGATGCGGCGCAGAACCAGGAACTCGAGCGCATATTCGCCGAGATGCGCCAGAAGATCGCCGCCATCGCCCAGGACGGCAACCTCGCCGAGGCGGACCGCCGCCGGCAGGTCGAAAAGGCGCGCGCGGACGGGCGGGGCCGCATCGCCGCCATGCTCCGCCCCGAGCAGCGCGCGCGCTTCGAGCAGTTATCGCCCGAAGGCGCCGGGCGCAGCCCGGTGACGCAGGGCCGCGTGTTCGTGCTGGGGCCCGATGGACAAACGCGCGCGGTGCCGGTCAGGCTCGGCCTGTCCGACGGCAATGCGACGGAACTGGTATCCGGCGAGCTTTCAGAGGGCGCGGAAGTCATCATCGGTGCCCAGACGCCGGCGCGCACCAGCGCGCCGGCCGGCAGCGGCGCCGGCGGGCCGAGACTGCGGCTCTGAACGCTGCCATGGCCGAACCGCTGATCCGCACCGAGGAGCTGGTGAAGGAGTATCATCTCGGCCAGCACGTGGTTGCGGCGCTGCAAGGCGTCAGCGTCACGATCGGGGCCGGCGAGTTCGTCGCCGTCATGGGGCCTTCGGGCTCGGGGAAATCCACCTTCATGAACCTGCTCGGATGTCTCGACAGCCCGAGTTCTGGCCGCTACTGGCTGGCGGGCGAGGATGTCTCCCATCTGGATGCCGACCGACTGGCGGCCATCCGCAACCGGCGCATCGGCTTCGTCTTCCAGGCCTTCAACCTGCTGCCGCGCACCAGCGCGCTGGAGAATGTCGAACTGCCGCTGCTTTATTCCGGCGTATCGCGAGGCGAGCGGCGCGCGAGAGCGCTATCGAGGCTGGCGGAGGTCGGGCTTGCCGACCGGGTCGAACATACCTCGACCCAGCTTTCCGGCGGCCAACAGCAGCGCGTCGCCATCGCACGGGCGCTGGTCAACGACCCGGTCCTGATCCTCGCCGACGAGCCGACCGGCGCCCTCGACTCGCGCACCAGCCTCGAAGTGATGGCTCTGCTCCAGGATCTCAACGGGCGCGGCATGACGGTGGTGGTGGTCACCCACGAACGCGATATTGCGGCCTTCGCCAGCCGGGTCCTGCTGTTTCGCGACGGAAAGCTGGTTGAGGACCGGCGCAATGCCGCGCCGGCGCACGCGAAGAGCCAACTCGCCGCCGAGGCCGCGCCATGATGCTGCTGCAGAGTTTCCGCATCGCACTCGGCGCTCTGCGCGTCAACAAGCTGCGCGCGGCACTCACCATGCTCGGCATCGTCATTGGCGTTGCCGCCGTCATTACCATGATCGCAGTCGGCGCCGGCGCGCGCCAGCGCGTGCAGGAGCAGATGCGCTCGCTCGGCTCCAACCTGATGATCATCGTGCCCGGCGCGGTCACCTCCGGCGGCGTGCGGCTCGGCTTCGGTTCGCAATCCACGATCACCGAGGACGACGCGCAGGCCATCGCGCGCGAAGTGCCGGGTGTGCAGGCCTCCGCCCCGGTGCTGCGCGGCTCCGCGCAGGTCGTCTTCGGCAATGCCAACTGGTCAACTGTGGCGCTCGGCATTACCCCCGATTATCTCGAGGCGCGGGAATGGACCCTGCTGGCCGGACGCGGCTTCACCCAGGACGAGATGGACGGCGCGGCGAAGGTCGCCCTGATCGGCCAGACCGTCGCCGAAAACCTGTTCGGCGAGGGCGACCCGGTCGGGCAGACGATCCGCGTGCGCAAGGTGCCGGTCACCATTGTCGGCCTGCTCGACCGCAAGGGGCAGAGCCTCCAGGGCCAGGATCAGGACGACACGATCCTGCTGCCCATCGCCACCGCGCGCACGCGCGTGCTTGGTGTGCAGACCGCGCGCCAGCGCGCCGTCTCGGCGATCACCGTGAAAGCCTGGTCGGATGCCGACCTGAGCGAGACCGAAGAGCAGGTCCGCGCCGTGCTGCGCCAGCGCCATCGCCTGCAACCCGGCCAGGACGACGATTTCTGGCTGCGCAACCTGTCCGAGGTGCTGCAGGCCCAGGAAGCCTCCTCGCGCGTACTGGCGATCCTGCTCGCCGCCGTCGCCTCCGTGTCGCTCATTGTCGGCGGCATCGGCATCATGAACATCATGCTGGTTTCGGTCACCGAACGGACGCGGGAGATCGGGCTCAGGCTCGCGGTCGGCGCGCGCGGACGCGACATCCTGACCCAGTTCCTGGTCGAGGCCGTGACCCTGTCGGTCATCGGCGGCCTGATCGGCATCCTGCTCGGCATCGCCGCATCGCTTGCCGTCGCGCGCTTTGCCGGCTGGCAGATCGCCATCCCGCCGGAATCGCTCCTGCTCGCCGCCGGCTTCGCCGGCGCGGTCGGCATATTTTTCGGTTTCTATCCGGCACGCAAGGCGGCGCACCTGCAGCCGATCGAGGCGCTCCGTTACGAATAGCAGGGGCCGCGTCAGGCCTTGGGCAGGTCCGGCGGCACCACGGTCAAGGTCCATTCGATGGTGCTCTTGAGCACGCGATCGAGCGCCTGATCGAAACCCGCGACCACCGAGCGGATGTCCGGGCCCGGCGCCGGCACCGTATGCTCGAAGTTTTCCGCCGCGACGATCTCCTGCCGGGGCTGGCGGATCAGCTTCAGACTGAGGCGGACCCGGATGACCGGCGGATCGCGGTCGTTCATGTACTCTGCCTGGAACTCGCGCAGCTCGCTTTTCAGATTGTAGTCCGAGCGCAGGCCGAGCGACTGCCGGCCGATGGCGATAATCTTGCCGGAATTCTCGAAACTCTCCACCAACAGCGTCTGCACCATGCGCGGCGCGCGATCGCTCCATCGGGCATCGGCGAAATACTTGATCTCGAGTGCGTTGGGCTTCAGGGCGATGCGAGTCGTGTCGATGCCAGAGGCGGCCAACGGCTCCTCCACCACGAGCTGCCAGCTCACGCGCGGAATGTCCTCGCGGAAACGGCTCTTCGGCGAAAGATCGTAGACATTGGGCGCGGGACCGGTTCCCGGCAGCAGGCCGGTGCAGCCGCCCAGCAGCCCGCTGCCTGCACCAAGCAGAAGGGCGCGGCGGGTCATGATCGGTCGCAGGTCGTGCTTCATGCCGGACTCCACTTCAAACCTGCCCTACTCTGCCCGCCGTTCCGGGGCGCGTCCACCGAACAGGAACTGCGTCGGATCGTTCTCGATGCGCTCAGCCACGCGCGAAAGGGTCGCGATGAGCTGGCGCGCCTCGGTCACCACCCGCCCGATCTGGGCCAGGCCCTCGCCGGTGAACTCGGTGATCGGCTCCTGGTTCAGCAGGATCAGCTTTTCAATCTCCGTCGCTGCATTGGTGAAGGAGCGGGCCGTCGTGCGCGCCTCGGTCATCAGCCCGTTCATATTGCGAGCCAGCGGTCCGATATCGCGCGCCAGCAACTCGTCCGCGCGCTGCAAGGTGCGGCGGGTGACCTTGAGCGTCTCTTCCGTCTCGCCGCCGACGCGCTCGAGCCGCTGGCTAAACTCGCGCAGGTTCTTCGCCGTCGCCGCCAGCTCCGCCAGCAGTGCGGCCACGGCGCGCTGGTTGTCCGGGCTCAGCAGGTCGCCGGCGCGATCCAGCACGGTGACACCTTTGGACAGCAGTTCCGGTGCGGATTCCGCCAGTTGCGAGAAGGTCGAAGCCCGGGACTGGATGACCGGCAGCTTGCGCCCGGGCCGGTATTCCAGCAGCGGAGCCGTGCTGGCCCCACCCGTGATCTGCACGAAGCTGAGGCCGGTCAGGCCCTGCGGCGCCAACGTGGCGAAGGCGTCCGAGCGGATCGGCGTGTCGCGTGCCACCTCGATCGCCACCCGCACTTGCGAGGGATCCTGGCGATCGATATCGATGTTCGACACCCGGCCGATCTTGATGCCGTTGAAGCGCACGTCGCCGCCGAGGCCGAGGCCGGCCACCGAATCCCGGAAATAGATCTCGTAATAGGCGAACTCCCGGTTCACCTCGATCCGCGCCAGCCAGATCAGGAAGGCAAAGATGCCGAAGACGAACAGCGTGACGAAGCTGCCGATCAGAACGTGATGTGCCTTGGTTTCCATGGTTCCGTCCTGCCTCACGCCTCCTGCCCGGATGTCATGGCGGCCGTCGCCGCCCGCGCCCTGGGTCCGTGGAAATACTCCCTGATCCAGGGATGGGTCTCGCTCATCATGCGCTCCATCCCGCCGGTCACCAGCACCTTTTTCTCGGCGAGAACCGCGATCCGGTCGCAAATCGCATGCAGCGAGTCGAGATCGTGCGTGACCATGAAGACTGTCAGACCAAGCGAGCGCTGCAAGCTCAAAATGAGATTGTCGAAGGCGGCGGCGCCGATCGGGTCGAGACCGGCCGTCGGTTCGTCTAGAAATACGATCTCCGGGTCCATGGCGAGGGCCCGGGCCAGCCCGGCACGCTTGCGCATGCCGCCGGACAGTTCGCTCGGATACTTGGCGCCTGCTTCCGGCGGCAGTCCGACAAGGTCGATCTTCATGGCGGCGATATCGTCCATCAGCGCCTGCGGCAGGCGCAGATGCTCGCGCAGCGGCACCTGGATGTTCTGCGCCACGGTGAGCGAGGAAAAGAGCGCCCCGTCCTGGAACAGCACACCCCAGCGCTGCTCGAGCCTGCGCCTTGCCTCCTCATCGAGCGCGGCGATGTCCTGCCCGAACACCTCGATGCGCCCGGCCCTGGGCCGGATCAGGCCGACGATGGTCCGCAGAAGCACGGACTTTCCCGTGCCCGAGCCGCCGACCACCCCCAGCACCTCGCCGCGCCAGACATCGAGAGCGAGCCCGTCATGGATCACCTGCTGGCCGAACTGCGAACGCAAGCCGCGGACCCGGATGACTGCTTCGCGCGCATCGTTCATGGCCGGTCAGACCTTGAGGATGTTGAAAAGTATGGAGAAGAACGCATCGGCGAGGATCACGAGGAAGATCGATTCCACAACCGAGCGGGTGGTGCGGTGGCCGACGCTTTCGGCGCTGCCTTCGACCTGCATGCCCTGATGGCAGCCGACAATAGCGATGAGCGCGGCGAAGAACGGCGACTTCACCATGCCGGTCACGTAATGCCAGTAGTTGATGGCCGACAGGCGCTCGATGAACAGGTTGACCGAGATGCCAAGCTCGATCCAGGCCATGAGCGCGCCGCCGATCAGTCCCATGACATTGGCGAAGAAGGCGAGCAGCGGCAGGGCGATCAGCAGCGCGATCAGCCGCGGCAGCACCAGCGCTTCCACCGGGTTGATGCCGAGCGTGCGCATGGCATCGATTTCCTCGCGCAGCTTCATCGAGCCGATCTGCGCGGTGAAGGCACTGCCCGAGCGGCCGGCAATGACGATGGCGGTGAGCAGGACGCCAAGCTCGCGCAGCACCGAGATGGCGATCAGGTCGACGACGAATATCTCGGCGCCGAACTGCCGGAGCTGGGAGGCGCCCTGATAGGCCATGACGACCCCGATGAGGAAGGAAAGCAGCCCGACGATGGGCAGCGCGTTGAAGCCAACTTCCTCCAAATGATGGACGATGGCGGTGAAGCGCAGCCGCGTCGGCCGCAGCAGAGAGAGCACCAGTGTCTGCGTCACCAGCCCCATGAAGCCGACGAACTGACGCGCCTGGTCGAGGAATTCGAGCACTGCTTCGCCGATTTCCGCCATCACGAAGACAATGACATTGCGTTCGGGGCGCGGCGGCACGGGCTTCTTCTGGTGGCGGGCGACCTCCTCGAGCAGGCCGCGATGGCCCTCGCCCAGGCCGCCGATCTCCACCGCGAACCCCTCGGCCTGCAGCCGCCGCTGCGTGCGCGCGAGCAGCAGCGCGCCGGTCGTATCGAGGGCTTCGATGCCGCTCATGTCGAAGCGGACGGCCTGGCCGCTGGCCGGGCGGCGCAGGCCCGCAAGCTCACGGTCCAGGCCGGCGGCGGCCGCCAGGGTCCAGCGCCCGCGCCCTGCCAGCAGAAGCTCGCTTCCCTCTTCGATGCGCTCCAGAAAGCCTTCGTTCATTGACGCCAGAATCGCACCTAACCGCGCCGGTCCGCAAGGCAAGCTCTTGCGATAGCAGTCACAAGAGTGAGACAGATGGACTGCGATACCCGTCTCCGGAGATTAACCAATGCCACGATTCGCCGCCAACCTGAGCCTGATGTTCACCGAACTGCCTTTCCTCGAACGTTTCGCGGCCGCCGCGCGCTGCGGCTTCAGGGGTGTCGAGTTCCTGTTCCCTTACGATTATCCGGCCAGGGAGATCGCCCGGCGACTGTCGGACAACGGCCTGGAGCAGGTGCTTTTCAACCTGCCGGCGGGGGAGTGGGAGCGGGGCGAGCGCGGCTTTGCCGCCGTGCCGGGGCGGGAACGCGATTTCGACGCGGCGCTGGCGCGAGCGCTCGACTATGCCGGCACGCTCGGATGCCCGCGGCTGCACGTGATGGCCGGCATTCCCGACCCGGCGCACCCGCCCGCGCGTTGCCGCGCCACCTTTCTCGACAACCTGCGCCGCGCCGCCGAACCTTGCCGCGCGGCCGGCATCACGCCGCTCATCGAGCCCATCAACCGGCGCGACATCCCCGGCTACTACCTGGCCGATTTCGCGCTCGCACGCGGGATCCTGGCCGAACTCGGCGATGCGGGCGTGCGCCTGCAGCACGATCTCTACCACGCGCAGATCATCGAGGGCGATCTCTCGAAGGGGCTGGAGCGCAACCTCCCCCTGATCGGCCATGTGCAGATCGCCAACCCGCCCGGCCGGCACGAGCCGGGCCGGGGCGAGATCAGTTTCCCGCACCTCTTCGCGCTGCTCGATGCGCTCGGTTACGAAGGGTGGATCGGCTGCGAGTACCGGCCCATGGCCGGCACCGAGGCGGGCCTCGGCTGGGCCCGGCCCTATGGAATCGGCGCCGCTTGACCCCGACCTGGGCAGAAGCCGAGGATGGCAGCGGCAATCCGAACCGGGGCGGTGCGAAAATGACGGACTGGTCGATCCTTTCCCTCCTGCGCCCGGGCGAGGAGGTGCCGGCCTGCATCGCCCGCTGCCGGCTGGCGGAAGAACTGGGCTATGGCGCTTTCTGGCTGTCCGAGAGGGGCGATGGGGCCGGCGCCGTGCTGCTCGGCGCGCTGGCGCGCGAGACGCGGCGGATCCGCCTCGGCGCGCTGCTGCACAGGGAAAGCGGCCCGGCCGCGCCCGCGCTCGCCCCGCTCTACCGGATCGCCGACCTGCTCGCCGGCGGCCGCGTCGACCTGGCGCCGGTGCCGGGCTGGCATGGCGATCTTGCGGCGGCGCATCGCCCGCCCCTCCCCGCACCGGCCATGCTTCTGATCGGCGAAGGAGGCGACCCGGCCCCCCCGCCTGCCGATGGCCCGCTCCCCTTCCGCAATGCCGCGGGCGAAGGCCGGCCCCTGTTGCTGGTGTTCGATCCACCCGGCCGCGCGCCGGAAGCGGTACTGCGCGCCATGCTGCGGTTCGCGCGCGGCGCCGGGAAGACTCGCGCCACTGCCCACTAGGCAGCGTGCGCGCGCTGCTCCATCATGCGGCCATCCCTGAATACTTAGTGGAGGAGACGAGCATGGCCGCACCGGAAAAATTCAACCCGAAGGGCGTCGCTGCGCCGATCGGCGCCTACAGCCACGTCGCACGCATCGTGGCGGGCAGCGAAGTCCTGCATATTTCCGGCCAGGTCGGCATGGCGCCCGACGGCAAGGTGCCGAAGACGGTAGGCGAGCAGGCCGAGGTGGTGTTCGCCAATATCCTCGCCATCCTCAAGGATTGCGGCATGAGCGCCGCCAACATCGCCAAGCTCACCACCTTCGTGGTGCAAGGTCAGCCGGCGGCCGACGTGCGCGCGGCGCGCGCCAAGGCGCTGGGCGAGGAAAAGCCGGCCTCGACGCTCGTCTTCATTTCGGCGCTGGCGGCGCCGGAGTATCTGGTGGAGGTCGAGGTCGTCGCCTGCAAATAGGCAAGGGAGGCTCCGTTGCGCATCGCCTGCATCGGCGAATGCATGATCGAGCTGGCGCCCCGCGCCGGCGGCGAGGGCGGCGGAGCCTTCACCCTTTCATTCGGCGGCGACACGCTGAATACCGCCATCTATATGGCGCGGCTCGGCCAGCAGGTGGACTACCTTACCGCGCTCGGCGATGACGGCTTCAGCGACCGCATGCTTGCCGCATGGAGGGCGGAGGGTATCGGCACGCGGCACGTCGCGCGCCTGAAGGGGCGCCTGCCCGGCCTCTATCTGATCGAAACCGACGGCGAGGGCGAGCGGCGCTTCCATTACTGGCGCCAGCAGGCGCCGGCGCGCGAGCTGTTCGCGCTGCCCGGCACGGCCGAACTGGTGGCGGAACTGGCGCGTTTCGACCTGATCTATCTTTCGGGCATTACTCTCTCGCTCTATGGCGAGGCGGGCCGGGAGGTGCTGCTGGATGCCCTCGTCAACGCCCGCCGCCACGGCGCGCGCGTTGCCTTCGATACCAACTACCGGCCACGCGGCTGGTCCAGCGCGGCCGAGGCCAGGCAGGCCATGGCCGAACTCCTGAAACTCACCGACATTGCACTGACCGGGCTGGACGATGAGCACGCACTCTATGGCCTCACGCTCGCGCGCGAGGCGGTGCACCGTCTGCAGGCGTCGGGCATCGACGAGATCGTGATCAAGCTCGGCCGGCGCGGCGCCATCGTTGCCGGCCACGATTTCATGACCGAGGTGGCGGCGGAGACGGTCGGCACGCCCGTCGATACCACGGCCGCCGGCGACAGTTTCAATGCCGCCTATCTGGTCCGCCGCGCCGCCGGCGCCACGCCCGAGGAGGCCGCCGCCGCCGGCAATCGCCTGGCCGCCGAAGTCATCCGCCATCCCGGCGCAATCATTCCGAAAGAGGCGATGCCGGCGCTGGCATGAGGCCGCCGGCGGATCGGCGCTTGACAGAGCCGCGTCTCGAGTTAATACTTAACTACATGGTTAAGTATAGGGAACCCGCTCTCGATCAAACCTTCGCCGCGCTCGCAGACCCGACGCGGCGCGCCATCCTCGCTCGCCTGGGCGAGGAGCCCGGTCTCAGCGTCAGCGCGCTGGCCCAGCCCTTCGCCATGTCGCTGCCCGGGTTCATGAAGCATCTGGACGTGCTCGCCGCGGCCGGCCTGCTGCGGCGGGAGAAGTCGGGCCGCACCGTCTTCTGCCATCTCTCGGCCGACCCGATGCGCGCCGCCCACGAATGGCTTGCCGCCCACGAACGCTTCTGGTCGGAGAGCCTCGACCGACTTGCCACCCTGCTTGAAGAAGCAAAGGAGAAAGACCCATGTCCGCCCAGCCTGCAACCACTGAAAAGACCCGTCCCAGCCTCACCCTCCGCCGGCGTTACGTCGCGCCACCCGAAAAAGTCTTCCAGGCCTTCACCGACCCGCTGATGCTAGTGGGCTGGCTCGGCGGCGGCGATGTCACGCCCGAACTGGCCGAGACCGACCCCAGGCCGGGCGGGCGCTATCGCATCGTCATGCACGGCGCGGCGGGCGAACGGCACGAGGTGGGCGGCGTGTATCGCGAGGTGCTGCCCGGCCGCCGGCTGGTCTTCACCTGGGCCTGGATCTCGACGCCGGAGCGCCAGTCGCTGGTCAGCGTCGATTTCATGCCCGACGGCACGGGCACGATACTCACGCTGACGCACGAGCAGTTCTTCGACGAGGCGGCCCGCGACCGGCACCATGTGGGCTGGACAAGCAGTCTCGACAAGCTGCAGGCACTCGTCGGCTAGAGTGCCTCACCTTGACCCTCTCCCACGTGCGTGGGAGAGGGCCAGGCGAGGGAGGACCACTACCACTCTACCAGTCCGGATCGGGCAGCCGCTGGAACGCCTCGCGCAGGGACTGCGACCAGAGCTGGCGAATATTGCGGAAATACCCGTCCTGCTCGTCCAGGCACTTGCGCACATCGACGCGCAAGGCATCGATCGGGTAGATGACGAGGTCGATCGGCGGCCCGACCGAGAGATTCGAGCGCAGGGTGGAATCCATCGAAATGAGGGCGAGCTTGGCCGCCTGGCGGAGATCGGTATCGAAAGTGAGCGCCCGGTCGAGGATCGGCTTGCCGTACTTGGTCTCGCCGATTTGCAGGAAGCAGGTCTGTTCCGTCGCCTCGATGAAGTTCCCCGCCGCATAGATCTGGAACAGCCTGAGGCGCCTGCCGCGGATCTGCCCGCCCAGCAGGAAGGAGACATTGAATGCTCCGGGATCCTTCGCTTCGAGTGCCGGCCCATGCACCCGATAGACCGCCTGGATCGCCTGACCAACAAGCTGCGCGGCCTTGAACATGCTCTCCACGTCGCGCATGGTCTGGCCCGCCGCATCGTCCGCGCCCGGCACCCCCTCTTCAAGGTAGTTCACCACCGACTGGGTGAGCGCGAGGTTTCCGGAAGCGGTCAGCACCACGACCCGTTCGCCCGGCTCCTCCCACACGGTCATCTTGCGAAAGCTTGCGATGTGATCCACGCCGGCATTGGTGCGGGTATCCGACACCATCACCAGGCCGCTGCGCAACAACATGCCGACGCAATAAGTCATGACGCTCCCGCACCCATCGCCGGCGCGAGGGCAGCCGGCAGCGACCGTTCCATATCACGTTCCGCCGGCGGGAGCATCCGGTCCGACGACCACCTGCACGCTCACATCTACCTCAAGGCGCGCCTCGCCGCCACCGACCCGCCGGCCGACGACGGGTCCGGCATCGCGGTAATCGAGACCGACCGCGAGCTTGAGATAATTGCCGTTCGGGCAGAGCCGGTTCGTCGGGTCGAAACCGATCCAGCCGAGGAAGGGAACGTGCGCCTCCGCCCATGCATGGGTCGCATCGGCCGGCATGCCCTCGTCCAGCACCCGCATATAACCCGACACGTAGCGCGCCGGTATGCCGAGGCGCCGGCAGCAGGCGATGAAGAGATGCGCATGATCCTGGCAGACGCCGGAGCGCCGCTCCAGCGTTTCCAGCGCCGTGGTCGCGACCTCGCTCACACCCGGGAGGTAGGCGACGTCCGCGTGGATGCGGCCCATCAGTTCATGCAGCACGGAAATGCGCTCGCCCGGATCCCGCCCCGCGAGGTCGGCGACATAGCTGCCGATCGCCTCGTCATGGCGTGCCAGGCCATGGTTGCGCAGCCAAAAGGCAGGCGGGAGGGAATCGTCGGATGGATAGGAGAGATAGGTTCCGCCATTCTCACCGTTGGTCTCAAAGACGCCCTCGATACCGACCCTTACCTCACGGTGCGGCTGATGAAGGACGAAAGTGCGAACCTGGTTGCCGTAGCCATCGCTCCAGTCCGCCAGCCGGGCAGGCGCGGCAATACGCCAGTGCATGATCCGCTGGCCGAGTGCCGGGCGTGGCACGAGACGCAGGTGATGGATCGAATGATCAGCCGGTTCGCTGAAGATGAAAGTCGTCACGTGCTTGACGGCGATCCGCATGGCTTATGCCTGCCCGGTCATTTCATCAGGAAGTCGCGTTCGATCTGGTCGCTCAGCCGGCCATTGCGCTGGATGAAGTCGGTCAGGAACTCGTGCAGGCCGTTCTGGAAGATCAGCTCGATGCGGCCGTAGCGAAGCTGCGAATAGATTTCCCCGGACAGACGGTGCGCCTCGTGCCGCGCGGCGAAAGCCTCCGCCAGTTCCTCGAGATGGAAATTTACCTGCCGCTGGCAGAAATGCAGCGACCGCGGCAGGTCGCGGCGCAGGATCATCAGTTCGGCCACCCGCCAGGGTTCGATGGCCGAGGCGTAGACGCGCCGGTAGATGCGGAAGGCGCTGACACAGCTCAGGATCTCCGACCAGTGGTAATAATCGATGCTGCCCCCCACCGGCTCGCCCTTCGGCAGCAGGATATGGTATTTCACATCCAGAATGCGCGCCGTCGAATCGCCGCGCTCGATGAAGTTGCCGAGAGCCAGGAAATTGAATGCCTCGTCGCGCAGCAGGGTCGACTGCGCCGCGCCGGTCACAAGCTGTGCCTGCTTCTTCACCCAGTCGAGGAAGCCGTGCCAGTCGCCACCGGGTCCGCCCAGGCGGGCCATGGACTGCAGTTCGAGCCACATGCCGTTCAGGTTCTCCCAGACATCGGTCGTGAGATTGTTGCGCTCGGCCCGGGCGTTGTTGCGCGCGGCACGCACGCCGCAATAGATGCTGGAAGGATTGTGCTCGTCAAACGCCATGAAGTGCATGAGCTCTTCGAGGCCCGGATTGGCATGCCGCTCGCGCAGCGCCATTTCGCAACCGTAGATGCCGGTCACCGAGAGCCATTCCGCGCCGCCCTGCGGGCGGCCGCGGGTAAGCAGCGCGATGCGGTTCGTCGCCTCGAGGATGCGGGCGGTATTCTCCGCGCGCTCGATGTAGCGGGCCAGCCAGTAGAGGTTCTTCGCGGTGCTGCTCAGCATCTCACGTCCCCAGGACCCAGGTGTCCTTGGTGCCGCCGCCCTGGCTCGAATTGACCACGAGCGATCCTTCGCGCAGCGCCACCCGCGTCAGCCCGCCCGGCATGATCACCACCTCCCGGCCGCTCAGGATGAAGGGCCGCAGATCGACATGGCGTGGCGCGATCCCCTGCTCGACGAAAGTCGGACAGGTGGAGAGCGCCAGCGTGGGCTGGGCTATATATCCGGCCGGATCCGCCTGAATGCGCAGCCGGAACTCCTCGATCTCCGCCTGGCTCGCGGCGGGGCCGACCAGCATCCCCTTGCCGCCCGATCCGTGCGTCTCCTTGACCACAAGCTCACGGAGATGGTCGAGCACGTAGCGGCATTCCTCGACGATCCCGCAGCGGTAGGTCGGCACGTTGGGGATTAGCGGCTCCTCGCCCAGATAAAATCGGATCATTTCCGGCACGTAGGGATAGGTGGACTTGTCGTCGGCCACACCGTTGCCAAGCGCGTTCGCGATATTGACGTTGCGGCTGCGGATCGCCGAGACGAGACCGGGTACGCCCAGCATCGAATCCGGCCGGAAGGCCAGCGGATCGAGAAATGCATCATCGATCCGGCGGTAGATCACGTCGACCCGGCGCGGCCCGCGCGGGGTTCGCATATAGACCCGGGACTCGTCGACGAAAAGATCGCTCCCCTCCACCAGTTCGATGCCCATTTCGTCCGCCAGAAAGGCGTGTTCGAAATAGGCGCTGTTGTACTGCCCCGGCGTCAGCAGGGCGATGCAGGGGTCGGCGGCGCCGGAAAAGGCCGCCGCCTTGAGCGTTTCGATCAGCGCTTCGCTATAACGGCCCACCGGCAGCACGATATTGTCGGCGAAGAGGCGCGGGAAGAGCCGCATCATCACCTCGCGGTTCTCCAGCATGTAGGAGACGCCGGAAGGCGTGCGAACATTATCCTCGAGCACGAAGAACTCCTCCTCGCCGGTGCGTACCAGATCGATGCCGCAGATATGGGCATGCACGCCGCCGGGCAGGTCGAGATCCTGGGCCAGTGGCACGAACTGCTCGTTCTGGAGTATCTGCGCCTCCGGGATCCTGCCGGCGCGGCAAATCTCCCGCTTGCCATAGGCATCGCGCAGGAAGGCGTTGAGCGCGCGGGTGCGCTGGATCAGGCCCGCCTCGAGCCTGCGCCACTCCGTCTGGGAGAGGACGCGCGGAATGAGGTCGAAGGGGATCGCCGTCTCATGTCCGGCCGCCGCGCCATAGGCGCCGAAGGTGATGCCAAGACGCCGGAAAAGTATCTCCGCCTCGCGTCGCTTCTGCTCCATCCGCCGGTCGGGTGTGTCATCTATCCAGCGTGCCACCTCGCGGTAGGGCTCGCGCACCGTCCCGTCCATGCCCCGCATCTCGTCGAAGAACCGGCCTCCCGTCAAACCACACCTCCGCCAAATCGCAGCGCCGATCCGCCCGGCGCGATGCAAGGCCCATGCCCGCGAGAGGCCAGGCCCGCCCCTCGCCTTCAGGCCCCGCGGCCGGCCCGGTCCGGCGATCCTGCCCGCCCGGGCGCCGGGCAGTCGCCCACATATTAGGCAGGCTTGCCGCTCCCGCGCCAATCCGGCGTTGCCCCGGAGCGGGACCGGAATGGGGTGCGAGGCGAAACGGGATATGGCAGACTTCCGCGACGGGGAAGGCTCCGGCCACCCAACGAAAACAAAAAGTTGCCTGTGTCCAGGGAGAGAACGACCATGCACCACGACGTACGATCGACCTTCATAGGTGTGTTCGCCGCAGCCGGCATTCTTGCCTTTGCCGCCGGGGCGCAGGCGCAGACCATCGAGCTGAAAATGAGCACGTTCCTGCCGCCGCCGCATGGCGCGAACACCGACTTCTACCCCTGGTGGCGCGACGAACTGGCCAAGCGCACCGGCGGCAAGGTGAAGCTGACGCTGTTTCCCGCCGGTTCGGCCTTCGGACAGCTCGAGCCGCAGTTCGATCAGGCGCGCGACGGCGCCGTCGACATCTCGCACGGGTTGACCAGCCAGCCGCGCGGCCGCTTTCCGCGTACTTCGATCATGGACGTCCCCTTCCTCGCCAAGACAGCCGACGGCATGTCACGCACCCTCTGGGCGCTGTTCGACAAGTATCTGGCGGAGGAATACAAGGGGGTCAAGGTGCTGGCGCTGCATGCGCACAATGGCGGCCTTATTCATACCCGCGACCGCGAGATCAAGGTCGCCGACGACCTCAAGGGACTGCGCGTGCGGGCGCCCTCGGCGGCCGTCACGGAGATGCTCAAGTATCTCGGCGCCGACGCGGTCGCGCTGCCGGCACCGGCAATCTACGAGAATATGCAGAAGGGCGTGATCGGCGGCTTTGTCATGCCGTGGGACCCGATCTATTCCTTCAAGCTCCAGGAAGTGACCAAGTACCACCTGAGCGCCGGCACCTATACCGTCTCCTTCTTCGTGGTGATGAACCAGCGCAAATATGACAGCCTGCCCGCCGACGTGAGGAAGGCCATCGACGAGACCACGGGCCAGTCGCTCGTCAACCGCTTCGGACCCTGGTGGGATGCCTGGGATGCCAAGGGCCGCGAGGTCGCCGAGAAGGCCGGAAACAAGATCAACCAGCTTTCCGAGGCGGAGCGCGAGGACTGGCGCCGCAAGCTCCAGCCGATGATCGACGCCTATCTCTCCAGCGTCGAGAAGCAGGGTGTGGCGAACGCGCGCGAGATTTACGCCGAGGCGCAGAAGCTCGCCCAGCAGTTCGAGAAGAAGTAGGCTCGCCGAAGCGCCGTCCCGTCCGGTCGCGCCGGGCGGGGCGGCGGCTCGACGCCGATCCATGTTTTCCCTTCTGCATGTCGCGCTTTACCGGCTGACCCGCCTGATCGCGATGTTTGGCGCGCTGTTCCTCATGGGCGGCATGCTGGTTACCTGTGCCGACATCTTCATCCGCAACTTCGGCAACGGCATCTTCGGCACGACGGAAATGGTGCAGCTTTCCGTGGTGATGCTGGCGTTCCTTGCCATTCCCTACACATTCCTCGCCGAAGGGCACATCGCGGTCGAGATCTTCACCGACCGCTGGGGCGCCCGCGCCCAGGCGCTGGCCCGCGCGTTCGGTGCAGCGCTCGGCATCTTCTTCATGACGGCGCTGTTCTGGTTCGGACTGATCAAGGCGCTGCAGAAGATCGAGTATGGCGACGTCTCGATGAATCTCGGTATCCCGCTCGGCTTTTTCTGGGCGCCGATGATCGCCGGGTTCGGCCTGTCGGTCCTGGCGCTGCTGCTGCAGTTCACCGGCCATCTGGCGCAGGCGCTTACCGGCAGGCCCATCCTGCCGCCTCCGCCCGGGCCTACCTTGCCCGAATGAGCGCGCGATGAGTTCGGAAGCCGCCGGCCTGGTCGGGTTCTTCGCCATGCTGCTGCTGATCGGGTTGCGCGTGCCGGTCGCCATCGCCATGGGCACCGTGGGCCTGGCAGGCGGCTGGTACCTCAACGGCTGGGCTTCCGTCACCTTCATCCTTGGCAGCGCGCCGTTCGAGACCGTGTTTCCCTATGGGCTCTCCGTCATACCCCTCTTCGTCATGATGGGGGTCTTCGCGGCCCATGCGGGGATGAGCCAGTCGCTCTACCGGGCAATCCACGCGCTGATCGGCCATTACCGCGGCGGGCTGGCCAATGCCACCATCGGCGCCTGTGCAGCCTTCGGCGCCATCTGTGGCTCGTCGCTCGCCACCGCCGCCACCATGTGCCGCGTTGCCCTGCCCGAAATGCGCCGCAACGGCTATGCCGACAGCCTGGCCGCCGCCACGATCGCGGCGGGCGGCACGCTCGGCATCCTGATCCCGCCCTCGGTCGTCATGGTCGTCTATGCGCTGCTCACCGAACAGTCCATCGGCAAGATGTTCGCCGCCGGCCTGCTGCCCGGACTGCTGGCGACGTTGCTCTATATGGGCGCCGTGCTGGTGCAGCTTCGCCTCCGGCCCGGCCTGGCCCCGCCCTCGCCGAGGCCGGAGCGGGCGGCACGTCTTGTCGCCTATCGGGAAGTCTGGCCGGTGGCACTGCTGTTCGTCCTGGTCATGGGCGGCATCTATGTCGGCTGGTTCTCGCCGACCGAGGCGGCGGCAATCGGCGCCTTCGGCACTTTCGTCCATGCGGCGGCGCGCAGGCGACTGAGCTTGCGCGTGCTCGGCACCTGCCTCGGCGAGACGGCGACCACCACGGCGATGATCTTCGCCATCCTGATCGGAACCGCGATCTTCAACTATTTCGTCGAGACGACCGGGCTGCCACGACTGCTGATCGCCGAGGCGGAGGCGCTCGGCTGGAACCGCTATGCCGTCCTGCTGCTCGTGATCCTGTTCTACCTGGCACTGGGCTGCTTCATGGACAGCCTGTCCATGGTCTTCATCACGGTGCCGTTCGTCTTCCCGCTGGTCACCGCCATGGGCTTCGATCCGATCTGGTTCGGAGTGCTGCTGGTCTGCGTGGTCGAAATCGGCCTGATCACGCCGCCGGTCGGGATGAACCTGTTCGTCATCGTCGGCATCTCCGGCGATCTCCGGCTGCAGACTGCGATCCGCGGCATCCTTCCCTTCATTCTCGCGGATGCGCTCAGGATCCTGATCCTGGTGGCCTTTCCGGCGATCAGCCTGTTCCTGCCCTCGCTGATGGACTAGAGGCTCTCGCCGTGGGATGGAAACAGTTCTGTTGGCCTGCGGCGCGGCGAGCCGCGCGAAGCGGCGCGCAGTGCGATGTGGTGCATCGGGCCAGCGGCGCGACAAAGCGGGCGCCCGCCGCCGGCCAACCCGCCGGGACGGGCGGAATTGCGCCGATGGACAGCGTCAGCCAGCTCAGGGAGCAGCCCCACTACGACCTGCGCCGACTTTCTCGGCCCGTCCCAATTCCGCCGCTTCAGAACGTTTCCATCCTGCGGTGAAAGGCTCTAGACCGGGTCAGGCAGCG
Source organism: Alphaproteobacteria bacterium (assembly GCA_026126215.1). Classification (GTDB taxonomy): domain Bacteria; phylum Pseudomonadota; class Alphaproteobacteria; order Ferrovibrionales; family Ferrovibrionaceae; genus JAHCJQ01. Next base: position 3,763 of record JAHCJQ010000019.1, on the reverse strand, counting down.
TGACGGCCGCCGCCGGCGAGCCTGCCGATCAGGTAGTCGATGTTGTCCCCGTTGACGTCGCGCTCCAGATGAGTGAGCACGCGCTCGATCACGCGGTCGCGAAAGCGTTCTCGGTCGCCCGGCATGCCGTCGGGCGAAAGCTCGCGCGCCACAGCGACGCCGATGCGGATCAGCGGCATCAGTCCTTCCGGCACCTCGCAGCGCCGGCAGATCGCATCGAGCCCCAGCCCGCCGCGATCATGGATCAGCGCCCAGGCATTCTCGACCGGAATTCCGACATGGGCCGCCATCGCCGTCTCGAAGAAGTCCAGATCGCCAGTACAAAGGGCACGCACAATGATGGAGTGCGTGAGGCGACCGTTGCGTTTCATCTCGTCGACCAGCCGCGCCAGCGTCGGGCGGTCGGCCTGGGCGCTGAGGCCGACGGTCGCCCGTTCGCGGCTCTGCAGGACGATATCGGTGGCGATGTCGGGAGAGAGTTCGTGATTGGCGACGAGGTGCTCGCGCAGACCCTCGGACACCATGGTGACGAGGCGTTCCGCCACCGTGATCGGCAGGCTGGCGCGCATGGCCATCGGCCGCTTCACGCGCTCGCTTCCGCCGAACCGGTCGAGCGCCACCTGGAACGCCTTTTCCGGAATGGCCGCGTTGCGGTTGTTCATCAGCGCCGCGACGGCTTCCTCCGCGCCCAGTTCCGCCACGGCCCCGGCGACGAGCGGCGTCACGGCCTCGCGGCGCGCCACGGCAAGCTGGTGCGCCGGCGACTGGGCGCGCAGGATCTCGATCAGGTCCTCGTCCGAGAGCGCGCGCGAGAATTCGAGAATCGGCTCGGCCACCTCTGCCACGTCGCGCGCCAGTGCCAGCGCGACGTCGCGAGGCAGGCTCGGATCGACCTTCAGGCTCTCGGCCAGGGCCTTGCGGACCATCACTTCCGCGTCGCGCAGCATGGTGCGGAAGATCGCCTCGGCCAGCGCCCGTTCCGCACGCGAGAGCTCCTGGGCGACGAAGGTTTCCGCCACCTTGGCCGCCGTCTCGGCCCGGACCTCCGGCGAAGGGTCCTGGATCAGCCGGTTCACGTCTGCGACGGTCAGTTTCATTCGGGCCTCCGGGTCGAATCAGGCGCCGGCCCGCGGCCGGAACCCTCGACCCGGCCAGCCTCGGCCAGGGCGGGTAAAGGGCGGGTTAATGGCCCTATCTCCGGCTATCCCCGCGCCTCGGCCTTTGACAGGGCCTGCCTAACCCGGGCGATCTGGCGGTCCACCGCAATCGGGTGCGCGCCCGTGACCTCGAGGGCAGTATCCTCCAGCACGTCCACCTCGCCGCGCTTCCACTCCCGGATCACCCGGTCACGCTCGCGCAGCAGCTCGGCGATCTGCGGCTGGAACAAGCGGATCATCGAACTGAGCCAGCGATTGACGGGCCAGGAGGGATAGGCATGGGCGATGGAGAAGCGATCGAGCATGCGGATCACATCCTCGGCGCGAAACCACGCCTCCCCGGTGACCCAGCGATTGGTCGCAAACAGCCGCACCGGCGTGCCGAAGGTATCCATCGAGATGGCGATCAGGTGCGAGAGCTCCTCTTCTCCGCTCGGCCAGTGCTGGCGGCCGGGCATAGGGGCCGGCTCGATCCCGGCAGGCATCCCCGCCCGGCGCAGGAAGGTATGGAAATGCCCATGCTCGTCATGCTCGCCGCGATGGGAATGGTAGTAGTACTGGGAATGGCTCTCCCGGTCGTAGACGTCGCCTTCCGGATAGTGGTTCCACTCAAAAAATGTCCCTTGGCCCCGCAGGATCTCGCCCACGATATTGAGGCCACCGCGCGCCAGCGCCTCCTGGCAGCGCAGCACCTCCTCTCCGGCCTCGAGCATCATGCGAAGGCGGCGCTGGGACAGGCGGCTGAGTTCGGTCACGGGGCAGGTCCGGGGATGGCTGATCGGCAAGTCTAGCAGAGTTGCAGGTAGGCGAGCCATGGAGCTGCGTCGCAATGTCTCACCGCCCGGCCATTTGCCGACCCTTGCCGGGTATGGTATCTGCGCCATTTCCAGATCCGACCGCAGCATCCTCCGGAGTTTCGAAATGCGTTGCCTGCCACGATTCCCGATCCTGCTCGGCCTCGCCGCCTGCGCCGCCCTCGCCGCCTCCCCCGCCCGCGCCGATGGCGACCCGGAAAAGGGCCAGAGGGTGTTCAATCTCTGCAAGGCCTGCCACACGATCGAGAAGGGCGGCAAGAACCTGGTCGGTCCGAACCTGCACGGGGTGTTCGGGCGCAAGGCCGGGCACGCGGAAGGCTTCAAGTTCTCCAGTGCCATGCAGGGCGCGGGTTTCGCCTGGGACGTGGAGAAGCTCGACAAGTACCTGGCCGATCCGCGCGGCTTCATGCCCGGCAACAAGATGGTCTTCATCGGCGTAAAGAAGCCCGATGACCGCGCCAATCTGATCGCCTATCTGAAGAAAGTCACCGCCGAATAGGCCGGCCGCGCGCCCGGATGCAGCCGGCGGCAGGCCAGCCGGGTGAGAAGGTTTCCATCCGGCCGAGAAACGCTCTAGCATGACCCTTGTCCGTGGCCGAGGGGGGTCACGCTCATGAACGGGGTCATCGAGTTCCTGGATTTCGTCGACCAGCAGGCCGGCCAGTCGGTCGAACGCCTGCTTGATGGCATTCTGCTGAAAAGCCGGCTGATGACCGGCGCCGAAGGCGGCACCATCTATGTCGTGCGGCGCCGCGGCGCCGGCCGGGTGCTCGAAGCGGCCAGCGCCCAGAACGATGCTATCCGCGTCAAGCCCTCCTCCATCCATGTTCCGGTACGCTCCGATACCATCGCCGGCTACGTGGCGCGGACCGGCTCGACCCTCAGCATCGACGATGTCTACGAACTGCCGCCGCGCGCCGGCTATTCGTTCGACCCGTCCTTCGAGATCGACGGCTACCGCACCCGCTCCATGCTCTGCTTCCCACTCAAGAGCTACCGGGGCAACGTGATCGGCGTGGTCCAGCTTATCAACCGCCGGCGTGCCGGGCGCAGCCGCCCGGTCCCCTTCGGCCATGCCTTCAGCGATCTGGTCGGCCCGATCGCGCGCGTCGTCGGCAGCCTGGTCGAGCGGGCGATCATGACCGAGCTGATCGCCACCAAGAACATGGTGCTGCGCCAGCGCAATCGCGAGCTGGCGCACCAGCGCCAGACCATCGCCTCGCTGCAGGACGAGACGGAGGCGGCGTTCAAACTGTCCATCAACATGCTGGCCAAGGGCGCGGAAATCCACGACGACAATACCGGCAACCATATCCTCCGGGTCAACGAATACAGCTTTCACCTGGCGCGGCTGATGGACATGCCCGATGCCTTCTGCGACGAGATCCGCTACAGCGCCCAACTCCATGACGTGGGCAAGATGAGCGTGGATGCTGCCGTCCTCAAGAAGCGCGGCGGCCTGACGGTGGAGGAGCGTCGCGAAATGATGAACCATCCGGTCTATGGTCATCGCATCCTTGCCGGCTCGCACCGGCTGGCCATGGCGGCGGACATCGCGCTCTGCCATCACGAGAAATGGGACGGCTCCGGCTACCCGGAGGGCCGCAAGGGCGAGGAGATTCCGATCGCCGCGCGCATCTGTACCCTGGCCGATGTCTATGACGCGCTGCGTTCGCCCCGTCCCTACAAGCCTGGCATGAGCCACGCCGAGGCCATGCGCATCATCCTCGAAGGCGACGACAGGATCGACCCGGCCGGCCATTTCGATCCGGCGCTGCTGGCCATCCTCAG
>JAHCJQ010000189.1 GCA_026126215.1 Alphaproteobacteria bacterium | reverse complement strand
CGGTGTTCGACTCCCGTCCGGGGCTCGCCCAGACGTTAATTCGCGCCGCCTGCCCGCTCTGTCACCCTTACTCGGACCGCCCCCGTTTCGGGGCGGAATTGCAGGAAGGGAGAGGGAGCGGCAGATGCCCCACCAGGCGGCGGTTACCATCTTCATCGCGGCAATCCTCGTGGTCGCCATGAGCGGCATGGCGCCGGCGATCGATGCCATGCGGACCCGTCCCGGAAGCAGCCCGGCGGAAGTGCACGGCGCGGTCACGCCGCGCGCCGAGGGGCCGGGCATTGAGGTTGGCGGCCATCCGGTCACCCTGCACGGACTGGAACCGCTGGCGGAGGAAAGCCGCGCCCGGCTCATCCGATATGTCGCCGGCCATGGCGGCGAACTCACCTGCAAGGAACTTGGCCGGCGCCGCTACCAGTGCCGCACCGCAACCGGCTGGGACCCGGCCGCCGCGCTGCTGATGAATGGCGAGATTCGCGCCGCGGTCGATGCGCCGACCGAATATCTGCGCTGGGAACTCACCGCGCGCCGCGCCCGCGCCGGCATCTGGGCCCGCGCCGAGGGCTGAGGGGCGCACACCGCGTCGATCGACAGGGCGGCGGCCCGGCATTTCATTGCCGCCATGGCTGAATTCGAAATCGCGCTGCGCGGAGCGACGGCGCTGCAACTCCTCTTAAATGCGCTCACCATCCTGCGCAGCCGGCCGCGGCGTCTCGCGCATGGCCTGACGGCGCTCTTCTCCCTCGGGGTCGTCGCCTATCTCGGCTGTTCGAGCGACGGGTTGCCCTGGCGACATGTCCTGGCACCGCTCTGCATCGCCAATCCCTTCCTGTTCTGGTTGCTCGCCCTTGCCTATTTCCGCGAGGACTTCCGCTTCAGCCCCTGGCACGCAGTCCCGCTCATCGTTCTAGAAGGCACGCATTTCGCGGGACGGTTGGGCGCGGGCACAGACCTGCTCGGGCACTTTCAGCCATTCGTGGCGCTGGCGCTGGTTCTGGCGGCGATGGCCGAGGCATTGCTTGGCCGCCGCGACGACCTGCTCGAAGGACGGCGACGGCTCAGGCTGTGGTTCGTGCTGTTGACCGGCATCCTGGTCCTGATCATCACTTCGGTTGAGATCGGTCTCGGCTTCGCCACGCCGCCGGATTGGATGCGGCTTCTTGCGGTCGCATCGATCCTGCTGCTGGCGCTGGGGTTTGGTTTGGCCCTGACCCGCCCGTCCCGCCTGCTCGGTCCCGTACCGGGCGTGGCCATCCCTGCCGGCCTGGTATTGGGACTGTCCGGGCGCGAGCGGCAATTGCTGGAGCGCCTGCGCCGGACGATGGAGGAGGATCGGCTCTATCGGCAGGAAGGGCTTGCCATCGCCGATCTCGCCCGCCGCCTCGGGACGCAGGAACACAGCCTGCGCCGGCTCATCAACCAGGCAATGGGACACCGCAATTTCAGCGAGTTCCTGCATGGCTATCGGATCGCCGAGGCGGCGGCTCGCCTGGCCGATCCACGGGAGACGCGCGTGCCAATCCTTACCATTGCCCTTGAGGCCGGCTATGGCTCGATCGGGCCATTCAATCGCGCCTTCCGGGCCGCCATGGACGAGACGCCCGGTGAGTATCGACGCCGCCGGCTGGCCGAGGCACGGCCCGAAAAGTCTGGCTGATTCCGGAATCGGCCAGATTCGTCGCGAGATCGGCGAGAAGACGGGCCGCAATCCGGCAAGGCTCTGCCACGCCTGGACGGGTGGGCCGTCCTCCAAGCAAGGCAGGGCACGACATGATGCTCCAAGACATTTTCCAGACCTGGGGTCCTATCCTTGTGCAGGACTTCCTGCGCTATCTGATCGCCGCCGGTGGCGTGCACCTGCTGGTACGGGCGCTGCTCGCCGCCGGAAAGTCGCGGCGGCGGCTCGCGCCGGCCGACCCGGCGCGCCGGCAGCTTCGGCGCGAGTTCCTCTGGTCGCTATCCACCGTCGCAATCTTCTCGCTCAACGGGCTAATGATCCACCTTCTCATCCAGATCGGCTATATCGAGATCTACACCGACCCGGCGCGCCACGGCTACGCCCATCTCGGCGCCAGCCTTGTCCTGATCCTCGTGGCGCACGACACCTACTTCTACTGGACCCATCGCCTTCTGCACCGACCGGCGCTTTTCGCGCGATTCCATCGCCTGCATCACCGCTCACGCCATCCCAGCGCCTTCGCCGCCTATTCCTTCCATCCCGTCGAGGCGGCAATCCAGGCGGCGTTCTTCCCGCTATTCCTGCTGCTCGTCCCCACCCATGTCGGAATCGTCCTGGTCTTTCTCACCCACATGATCCTGCGCAATGCCCTCGGCCATTCCGGTTTCGAGTTCTATCCGGCCGGCGCCCCCGACCGGCCCAGCTGGCGGCGGCTCACCTCGACGACCCACCACCATCTGCACCATGAACGGGGCAGCGGGAACTTCGGCCTCTACTTCACATGGTGGGACCGGCTCATGGGCACCGAGCGGCATGACTACCGCGAGCGATTCGCCCGGGTCACGGATGGTGCGGCATGAGACCCGGCGCCCTGCTTCTGGCCACCATTGTGCTGGCGTTGCCGGAGGTGGCGGGCGCCGCGACGCCCGAGGGGGAATGGTGGACGCCGGGACTGAAGGCCCGGGTGCGCATCGCGGCCTGCGGCGCCGGACTTTGCGGCAAGGTTTCCTGGCTGCTGCCCCGGGGGATTCTTCCGCCCGGCGAGGAACCGCTACCGGAGCTTGCCGGTCGCAGCGTCTTCGTCATGTCGCCCGATCCCGCCCGTCCCGGGCATTTTCGCGGCCGCATCGACAATCCGGAGGATGGAAACCGTTACGAGGGCGCTATTGTCCTCCATGGCAAGGACTGGCTCGAGGTCAAAGGCTGCCTGTTCTTCATCTGTCGGAGCCAGCTCTGGCTGCGGCACTGGTCAGATTGATCGCGGGACGATCAATGCAGTGCGCCGCCCCGGCCAGGGGCGGCGGCGAGCACCACGGCCTCCAGGCCCTTGAGCCGCAGGTCCCAGTCGGCGGCGGTCAGGGTTTTCTGCATCAGAGCGCAGAGCGAAAGCATGATCTCGTCGTCCATGCCGATGCCGATGCGCTGGCGGTCGCGCAGGATGAAGTCGATCGCCCAGGCGCCTTGCGCCTTCTGCTTCAGCGCCACGCCATGCAGCAGCGGATAGAGCGCAGGGGCGGGGGCGCCCCCCGCCTTGCCGGAGGGGACGCGGACATCGCGGAACGGCTGGCTGAAATCGGTGCTGGCGAGCTTCTCCTGCTGGCGCATGGCGAGCACCGCGCGCCGCGCCGCCTCGCCGAGGCCCCGGTCCTCCGACAGATGGCGCTCGAGCGCCTCCACCAGCGCCGTCCAGAGCAGGCGGAAATAGCGCCGGGTGACCCAGTATTTCAGGTCGTAGGGCGGCTCGGTACCGAGCTTGAGCAGCATCCGGTCCTCGGCAGGAATATAATCAAGGCCAATCTGGACGATACGCATGGGGGTGGGGTCCACGGGAAAAGTTGCGCGCCATGATGCGCCCGCGCCGGCGCACGCGTGGTTCAAAAGTGGGTTAGAACCTCATTGCCGCGGGTTGGCGGCATTCCT
>JAHCJQ010000188.1 GCA_026126215.1 Alphaproteobacteria bacterium | reverse complement strand
AGCGGGGAGACTGCAGGATCGGCATGCTGAGTTATCTGGTAAACCGCATCCTGGTGATGATTCCGACCTTGCTGGTGATCAGCATCGTCACCTTCGCCATCATCCAGCTTCCGCCCGGCGACTACCTGACCAACCAGATCCAGGAGTTGATGGCGCAGGGCGAGGCGGCGGCGGTGGAGCGCGCCAAGTTCATGCGCGAGCAGTTCGGCCTCGACCGGCCCCTGCTCGAGCAATATGCCGTCTGGCTCGGCATCTGGCCCGGCCATAACGGCTTCTCCGGCCTGCTGCAGGGCGACTGGGGCTGGTCTTTCGAGCATAACCGCCCGGTCGGCGAGGTGGTGGGCGAGCGGCTGTTCCTCACCATGCTGCTCAACGTGGCAGCCATCCTCTTTACCTGGATCGTCGCCTTTCCGATCGGCGTCTATTCGGCGACGCACCAGTATAGCTGGGGCGATTACGGCTTCAGCTTCCTCGGCTATGTCGGGCTGGCGACGCCCAACTTCCTGTTGGCGCTGATCATGCTGTTCCTCGCCAACCGCTGGTTCGGCCTCTCGATCGGCGGCATGATGGACGATGAGTTCGTCGACCAGCCATGGTCGCTGGACAAGACGGTCTCGGTGCTCCAGCACCTCATCATCCCGACCATCATCATCGGCACCTCCGGCACCGCCGCCATGATCCGCCGGCTGCGCGCGAACCTGCTGGACGAGTTGCAGAAGCAGTATGTGGTGACCGGCCGCGCCAAGGGCCTGCCGCGCATGCGGCTGCTGGTGAAGTATCCGATGCGCATGTCGCTCAACCCGTTCGTGGCCGATATCGGCAACCTGCTGCCCTCGGTCATCTCCGGCTCGGCCATCGTCTCGGTCGTGCTGTCGCTGCAGACCGTGGGCCCGCTGCTCGTGCATTCGCTGCAGAGCCAGGACCAATACCTTGCCGGGTCTCTGCTCATGTTCCTGGCGCTGCTCACCGTGATCGGCATGTTCATCTCCGACCTGCTGCTTGCCGTGCTCGATCCGCGCATCCGCCTCAGCGGCGGCGTGGCGAAATGAAGGGGGCCGGAGGATGAGCGACAAGGGACAGCCCCTCGAACACTGGGTCTCGCGCGAGCCGTTCGATCCCAATTCGGTGGAGCGGCTGACGCCGGCGCAGGAGCGGCTCTACCGAGCCTCGCAATGGCAGATGATGTGGTGGAAGTTCCGCCGCCACCGCATTGCCGTGATCTCCGCCTGGATCCTCGGCCTGTTCTATGCCTCGCTGCTGGTCACGGAATTCCTGGCGCCCTACGACCTGCATACGCGCAACTCGCGGGCCATATTCGCGCCGCCGCAGCAGATCCACCTGTTCCACGAGGGCGAGTTCATCGGCCCCTTCGTCTACGGCTACCGCCTGCGGCTCAATCGCGAGACCCTGCTCAGGGAATACAGCGAGGACACCTCGAAGGTACATCGCATCGAGTTCTTCTGCCGCGGCGATGAATATACCTACATGGGCCTCTTCCAGTCCGACCGCCATCTCTTCTGTGCGGCGGATGGCGGAACGGTCTACCTGCTCGGCACCGACCGGCTCGGGCGCGACATTCTCTCGCGCATCATCTACGGCACGCGCATCTCGCTCACGGTCGGGCTGATCGGCATCGCCATCTCCTTCATTCTCGGCATCGTCATCGGCGGCATCTCGGGCTATTACGGCGGCTGGATCGACAATGCGATCCAGCGGCTGATCGAGATGATCCGTTCGTTCCCCGAACTGCCGCTCTGGATGGCGCTCTCCGCCGCGTTGCCGGTGAACTGGTCGCCGGTGCTGGTCTATTTCGGCATCACCGTCATTCTCGGCCTGCTCGACTGGCCGGGCCTGGCGCGGGCCGTCCGCTCCAAGCTGCTGGCGCTGCGGGAGGAGGATTTCTGCACCGCGGCCGAACTGATGGGCGCGAAGCCGAGCCGCGTCATCGGCCGCCACCTGCTGCCGAGTTTCATGAGCCACCTGATCGCCTCCGCCTCGCTCTCCATACCCTCGATGATCCTGGGCGAGACGGCGCTTTCTTTCCTGGGTCTCGGCCTTCGCCCGCCGATCACGAGCTGGGGCGTGCTGCTGAACGAGGCGCAGAACATCAATGTCGTGGCGCTCTATCCCTGGCTTCTGACGCCGGTCATCCCGGTCTTCATCGTCGTCCTTGCCTTCAACTTCCTGGGCGATGGCCTGCGCGACGCCGCCGACCCCTACAAGTAGCGGGGCCGCTCAGAGCTTGCGCAGCCACAGGCTGCTCTCAAGCGCTTCCTCGGGCAGCTTCAGGCGGGCCAGCGCCGAGCGGCCAAGGCGGTTGCCCAGCCGCTGGCGCGCATGGTGGCTGGCGAAGAGGATCTCGTAGCCGCCGCCATGAAGGAGCGGCGCCACGCCTTGCTGCTCGTTGTAGCCGCGCCAGGCCCAGTGGGCGGGATAATCGTCGGGCAGGAAGATGTCGTGGAAATGCACCAGCACGCCCGAGGGAAGCCGGGGCAGGACGCGGTTCAGCAGATGGTCGACATCCGAGCCCGGCATCAGCACGTGGCTCGAATCGATGAAGAGCATGTCGCCCGGCGCGAGGCGCGCGAAGAGTTCGGCCGGCGCCGCATGCAGCGTGTTCCGGTGGTACTCGACCCTTTCGAGACCGGCGATGACGGCGCGCGGCGCCGGGTCGATGGCGAGCAGGCGTCCCTCGCCGCCCGCATCGGCCAGCGCGCGGGCGAGGAAGCGGGTCGAATGGCCGGACCCGACCTCGACGATCAGCGCCGGGCGCCGGCTTCGCACCAGCGCGTAGGCCGCGGCCGCATCAAGTCCGGGAAACCAGCTCTGCGTCCAGCGCGGCGCGGGCGGCGGCGCATCGCCGATGGCAAGCAGTGCCGCCGCCAGGTCGTCCATCATGTCGATGAGTTCGAGCATGGCCGGCTCCGCCGCCCGCAGCCGCCCGGCCAGCGCATCATAGGATGGCACGCGGCCGGGCGCCGGCAGGGCGGCAGCGTAGCGGTAGGGAATGAACCAGCCCCGGCGGGCAAGTCCGAGCAGGGTCGGCAGGCCGAGCGCGATACGCCGTGCCAGGCCGCGCGCCTTCAAGGCCGCAGCACCATGCCCTCGCGCGCCAGCACCGAACCCGGGCGGCGCGCGGTCAGTTCGGCCGCGATCCGGTCGAGTGTCGCGTCGTCATGTTCCGGATCGTGGTGGAAGGCGACGAAGCGGCCCACGCCTGCGAGATCGCAGAGGCGGACACCCTCCTGCCAGGTCGAATGGCCCCATCCGACCTTGGCCGGATAGGTCTCGTCGGTATACATGGCGTCGTAGATGACGATATCGGCCCCCTGGATCAGCCCAAGGATATTGCGGTCTGGGCTTCCGATCACGTGTTCGGTATCGGTCAGGTAGCAGATCGAGCGGCCGGCATATTCGATGCGGTAGCCGGTCGCGCCGTTCGGGTGATTGAGTGGCGCGGTGCGCACTGCGATGCCCGGCCGCGGATAGAGTGTCTCGCCGGCGGCGAAGTCGTGGAAAGTGAGCTCCGCCTTGAAGACTTCCAGCGGCACCGGGAAGAGCGGCGGCTGCATCATCCCGCAAAGCACCTCGCGCAGCGAA
>JAHCJQ010000187.1 GCA_026126215.1 Alphaproteobacteria bacterium | reverse complement strand
ACCCGCTCCCGCATCTCCCGCGCCGCCTTGTTGGTGAAGGTGACCGCAAGTATCTGCGAGGGATAGGCGAGCCGCGATTGCAGGATATGGGCAAGGCGGGCGATCAGCACCCGTGTCTTGCCGGTGCCCGCGCCGGCCAGCACGAGGACCGGACCGTTCAGCGCTTCCACGGCCTCTCGTTGGGCCGGGTTGAGGCCGCCGAGATGGGGTGCCGCGACAGCCACGCTTTGCGCCGGCGGGGTGCTCGTGCCAAGGTCGAAAGGATCGGACATCGAAGGGGTATATAACGGATTCGCATTGTCGGGCGATAGGCCGGCTTGCGAAGCGCCGGCGGAGCACTATAACCGTGCTTTTCCTCGGGAGTTTCTTGGCATGCGTTGCCCGCCTGGGATGGGAATCCTCGTTTTCCTGCTGCTCGCCTGCCTGCATCCGGGGCAGCCGGTGCGTGGCGAGGAGACGGGCTGGCGCCTTGAGCGGGTCGCGCGCGGTGGCGACTTCCACGGCTTGCAGGGCCTTGCCTTCGATGCCGGCGACAATCTCCATGCGGGGAGCTTCGCCGGCCCCACGATCCTGCGGGTGAATGTGCGCAACGGGCGCACCAGCCAGGTTGCCGGCATCCAGCACGCCATGGCGGGCGGCATCGCGTTCGGTCCGGATGGCGCCATGTACTGGACCTCGCCGCTGCTCGGCAGCATTCGCGCCTTTCGGCCTGGCGAGCCGGTGCGCGTCGTGGCCGAAGGGCTGCCCGGCGTCAAGGCCATCGGTTTCGATCGTCGGGGCAGGCTGTATGCCTCGCAGATCCACCTCGCCGACACCCTGCTCGAGATCGACCCTGCGGGACGCCAGCCGCCTCGCAAGGTCGTTGAAGGGCTGGGCGGACTGAACGGCTTCGCCTTCGCGCCCGACGGCAAGCTGGTCGGGGCGCTCTGGTCCAAGGGACAGGTGGTTGAGATCGATCCCGACAGCGCACACCTGCAGGTCTTGACCGATGGCCTGCGGGTGCCGAGCGCGGTGGCGTTCGATGGTGATGGCGCGCTGTTCGTCGCCGATGGCGGCACGGGCCAGATCGTCCGGGTGGAGCGGCCAGGTGGGGGCAAGTCCCTGCTCGCGCGCATGGCCGCCGGCATCGATGCGCTGGCAATCGATTCCCGCAACCAGCTTTTCGCCGCCAATCCCGTCGACAATGCCATCCATCGCATCGACCGCCTGTCCGGGCGCAGCACGCGGGTCCTCCATGGGCGCCTCGGCCTGCCGGGCGGGCTGTCCATCGCCGATGCGGGCGAGGAACAGATGCTCTATGTCGCCGACCTCTTCGCCTTGCGGGCCATCACGCTTCGCACCGGGTCGCCGGCCGATATCGCGCGCGCGCCCGCCGATCCGCTACGCTTCCCGACCAACGTCAATGTCTCCAGCGCCGGAACGCGATACGCGTATCTGAGTAGCTGGTATAGCGGGACGGTGCAGCGGATCGACCGCCGCAGCGGCCGCGCACCGGTGCTGTACGAGGGCTTCAATGCCCCGATGCATGCCATCGACCTGCCGGGCAATGCCATGCTGGTGGCGGAGTATGGCGAGGGGCGGCTGGTGAAGGTCCTCGGTCGCGACGGTGCTGAACGGCAGCTGCTGGCGGAGGGGCTGGGCGGCCCGGTCGCGCTGGCGCGGATCGGCTGGGAGGCGGTCTATGTCAGCGAGGAGCTGACCGGCACGATCAGCCGGGTATCGCTCGAGACGGGCGAGCGGCGGATCGTGGCGCGTGATCTGAGCCAGCCAGAGGGCATCGCGCTGCTGCCGTCCGGCCGCCTGGTGGTCGCCGAGGTGGGTAGACAGCGCCTGATCGAAATCGACCCTGCCGATGGGCGTATCGACGTCATACTTGGCAATCTGCCGATCGGGCTGGTGGCCCCAGCCAGCCTGCCGGCAAGCTTCGTGCTGACCGGGGTGGCGGTCAGCAAGGAAGGCGACGTCTATTTCAGTTCGGATGTCGAGAACGCGATCTACCGGGTCAGCCGCCGCTGATCGCCTCGCTCGGCGCCGGATGGCACTGGCCTACGGAATTGTCGGCACAGCGCGTCTTGCCATCGACCCAGAGCGCGCCCGAGAGGTCGGCATGCAGAAGATCGGCGCCGTCCATGTTGGCAGCGGTGAAGTCCGCGTCGCGCAGATTGGCGCGGAAGAAACGGCTGCGCCGGAGGTCGGCGCCCCGGAAACTGGCGCCTTCGAGGTTGGCGCGGCTGAAGTCCGCCTCGAACAGCCGGGCGTCGGTGAAATTGGCGCCTTTGAGCGAAGTGGCGATGAACTTCGTCCGTCTGGCGTCAGCGCCAGGGAGCTTCGCCTTGTCCATGCGGCCGTTGTTGAGGGTTGCCTGCTGCAACACCGCGCCGGTCAGGTCCACTCCGTGCAGGTCACGGTTGGGCGAAAAGCAGCGGGACCAGTCGACGCCCGGCGCCGGCGGATCGGCGCAGGCCGCCTCGGCCGCGCCGGAAATCCCGGATGCCAGCACGAGGGCGAGCAGAAAGGGTGCGGGGCGCAAGTTCAGCGCTCCGGCTTGCGCCTGATGCCGATCACGCGTCCGGCTTCCGGCGGGCGGGGCAGGGTGCGGTGAAACTCGAAAATCTTGGCCAGAATCTGCCGGGAGGAAACCGGCATCGGCGCCGCGCGGCGCTGCTCCAGGCCGACATGCAGCATGATCTGCTCGGAGGTCGCCGCCAGGTAGCCCTGCTCGGCATGGAACATGCGCATGAAGAAATGCACGCGCTTCTCGTCGAAATCCAGCACCTGCAGCGTGATGCGCAGCGGGTCGTCGACCATCACTTCCTGCTGGTAGGTGACGTGCGTTTCGAGGACGAACACCGACTCGTTGCGTTCTTTGATGGAACTCCAGCCGATGCCCACATGGTCGCAGAAACGGTCGAGCGCCTGGTCGAAGGCGAGCACGTAATAAGCAACGTTCATGTGCCCGTTGCTGTCGATCCATTCCGGCAGAACCCGGGAGCGTGCGAGTTCCTCGTGCGGCAGGAAATTCTGCGTCATTTCGTTCATGGCCTTCGGAATATAGTGAGCGCCGGCCGCCTTCGCCACCCCGGCGGTTGGTCAAGGGCCTGGAAATGGTCTAGATTTGCCGAAACACGCAACTACAGGGACGCCACATGCAGGCCCATGCCCTTTCGAAGGTCGCGCCGGATCGCGTCGCGGCGGCTTTCGCCGAGCTGAAAGCCCTTCTGGGGCCACGCGCGACCACCGCGCAGGCGGTGCGGGACCATCACGCCAAGGATGAATCCTGGCATGTGCCCGTCGCGCCGGATGCGGTCGTTTTTCCGCACAGCACCGAGGAGGTGGCGGAGGTGGTCCGCATCTGTGTCCGGCACGAGGTTCCGATGGTCCCGTTCGGTACGGGAACCTCGCTCGAAGGGCACGTCATTCCGGTGCGGGGCGGTGTCACCATCGACCTGACGCAGATGAACCAGGTGGTGCGGGTCTCGGCCGAGGATCTCGACGTCACCGTGCAGCCCGGCGTGACGCGCAAGCAGCTCAACGAACATCTGCGCGCCACCGGCCTGTTCTTCCCGATCGACCCCGGCGCCGATGCCTCGATCGGGGGCATGAC
>JAHCJQ010000186.1 GCA_026126215.1 Alphaproteobacteria bacterium | reverse complement strand
AGTGATGAAGCTGGTCGAGCTGATCCGCGGCATCGCCACCGACGAGGCGACATTCCGCGAGATTCGCGAAATGACCATCCGCCTCGGCAAGACCCCGGCGAATGCCGAGGACTTCCCGGCCTTCATCGTCAACCGGATCCTGCTGCCGATGATCAACGAGGCAGTCTACACGCTCTATGAGGGCGTGGGTTCCGTCGAGGCCATCGACACGGCGATGCGCCTCGGGGCCAACCATCCGATGGGGCCCCTGCAGCTCGCCGACTTCATCGGTCTCGACACATGCCTGTCGGTGATGCAGGTGCTCTATGAGGGTCTGGCGGACTCGAAGTACCGGCCCTGCCCGCTGCTGGTGAAATATGTCGAGGCCGGCTGGCTGGGCCGCAAGGCGGAGCGCGGCTTCTATGATTACCGCGGCGAGGTCCCGGTTCCGACCCGCTGAGGCCGCCCCTCACTCTGCCGCCATCAAGGCCCTGATCAGAGCCAGCGCCTCCGGCGCATCCCACTCGGCCGCGCCGACCAGCCGGCCGATCTCCCGGCCCTGGCGGTCGAGCAGGAAGGTTGTGGGCAGCCCGACCGCGCCCCAGGCGCGGGCCGATTTCATGGTCTGGTCCACGTAAAGCCGAAGATGCCCCGCGCCCACCTCCGCGAGGAATGCCTTGGCCTTGTCCGGGCCGGCCCGTTCCTGCGCCACCGCGACGACCTCGAAATCGGCGCCGCCGAGGGCCTGCTGCAGCCGGTCGAGCGCCGGCATTTCCGCCCGGCAGGGCACGCACCAGGTGGCCCAGAGATTGACCAGCACCACCTTGCCGCGAAAGGCGCCGAGATCGATGCTGCGATCCTCCTGATCCCTGAAGGGTGCCGCCGCCACTGGCTTGCGTTCGGCCGAGAAGGTAAGGTTCCGCAACTCGCCAACGGCATAGGCGCCAAGGCTGGCGGCCGTGCCCGGCGTTGCCGCCTGGGCCGGGCCGGCGGCGGCGGAAGTGGCCCGGGCGTCGCGATCTGCCCAGGGAACGAGGCCGAGGACCAATGAGACGAACAGGACGGCGAATCTCATGATTGGGAAGACTCCCGCGACAGGACAACCGGAGCAAGCCATGACCGGCACCGAAGCTGGCGCCGGCCCCGCCCCCAACGATCTCTGGGGCGGCCGTTTCGAGACCGGCCCGGCGGAGATCATGCAGCGCATCAACGCCTCGATCGACGTCGACCGCCGGCTCTACGCGCAGGATATCGCCGGTTCGAAGGCCCATTGCAAGATGTTGGTCGCCACCGGCATCCTGACAAGGGCCGATGGCGAGGCCATCCTGGCCGGACTTGAGCGCATCCTTGCCGAATGCGAGGCCGGCCGGCTGCGCATCGATCCGGCGCTCGAGGATATCCACATGCATGTGGAGACCAGGCTGCGCGAGCTGATCGGCGAGCCGGCGGGTCGGCTGCACACCGCACGCTCGCGAAACGATCAGGTGGCGACGGATTTCCGCCTGTGGGTGCGCGATGCGCTCGACCGCATGGACCATGGCCTGCGCCTCCTGCAGTCGGCGCTGCTCGACCAGGCGGAGCGCCATGCCGCGAGCGTCATGCCGGGCTTTACCCATCTCCAGGCGGCGCAGCCGGTCACCTTCGGCCACCATCTGATGGCCTATGTCGAGATGTTCGGACGCGATCGCGGCCGCGTGCGCGATTGCCGGGCGCGCCTCAACGAATGCCCGCTCGGCGCCGCGGCGCTCGCCGGGACCTCGTTCCCGATCGACCGCGAGATGACGGCCCGCGAGCTGGGATTCACGCGGCCGATGCGCAATTCCATCGATGCCGTCTCCGACCGGGATTTCGCGCTCGAATATCTGGCGACGGCGGCCTCCGTGGCCATGCATCTATCGCGCATGGCCGAGGAACTGGTGATCTGGTCTTCGGCCCAGTTCCGTTTCGTGCGCCTTTCCGATGCTTTCACCACCGGCTCCTCGATCATGCCGCAGAAGAAGAACCCGGACGCGGCCGAACTGGTGCGCGCCAAGTGCGGGCGGGTCATGGGCAGCTACCTGCAGCTCATGACGGTGATGAAGGGACTGCCGCTCGCCTATGGCAAGGACATGCAGGAGGACAAGGCGCCGACCTTCGAGGCGGCGGACGCGGTGGAACTCTCCATCGCCGCCACCGCCGGCATGATCCAGGACATGCAGCCCGACACCGCGGTGCTGGCGGAAGCGGCCGGCCAGGGCTACACGACGGCGACCGATCTCGCCGACTGGCTGGTGCGGGTCAAGGGTATGCCGTTCCGCGAAGCCCATCACGTGACCGGCAGGATCGTGCGTCTGGCGGAGAAGCGCGGCGTCGGGCTGGAAGATCTGACACTTCCGGAGATGCAGTCGGTCCATTCCGGCATTGGCGAGGAGGTGTTCGCCGTGCTGGGCGTCGCCAACTCGGTGGCCAGCCGCCGGAGCCTCGGCGGCACGGCGCCTGAGCGCGTGCGCCAGGCGATCGCGGCCGCCCGGGCCGAATATCTGGAGGGTTAGGGTCCATGCGCCGCAAGCTGCTGCTCTGTCTCGTCCTGCTCGGCCTCGCCTTGCCGCAGCTTGCCTGCGGCAAGAAAGGCGATCTGCAAGCGCCCGAGGGGGCGAGTGCTAAGGATTCGGACGTCAAGCTCCGCCGTTACAAATAGGATATGGAAGAACCAATGCCCATGCAGGCCTTCAGCTATCGCGACGGCGAGCTTCATGGCGAGGATGTTCCCCTCAGCCGCATCGCCGAGGAAGTCGGCACGCCCGTCTACTGCTACGCGCAGGGGGCGCTGGAAGCCCGCTATCGCGCCTATGCCGCGGCCTTTGCCGGCCAGCGGGCGAGCATCTGCTATGCACTCAAGGCCAATTCAAACCAGGCAGTGATCCGAACCTTCGCCGATCTCGGCTGCGGCGCCGATGTCGTCTCGGAAGGGGAACTGCGCCGCGCGCTGGCGGCTGGCGTGCCGGGCCGGCGCATCGTCTTCTCCGGAGTCGGCAAGACGCGCGGGGAGATGGCGCTGGCCCTGAAGGCCGGCATCATGCAGTTCAATGTGGAGAGCGAGCCGGAACTGATCCAGTTGAGTGAAGTCGCCGCCTCCCTCGGCCTGAAGGCGGACATCGCCTTCCGCATCAATCCGGACGTGGATGCGCAGACGCACGCCAAGATCTCCACCGGCAAGGCGGAGAACAAGTTCGGCGTGCCATGGACGCGGGCGCAAGCGATCTATGCGCAGGCGGCGAAGCTTGCCGGCATCCGCCCGGTGGGAATCGCCGTGCATATCGGTTCGCAGCTCACCACGCTCGCGCCGTTCGAGTCGGCTTTCCGGCGGGTGGTGGAATTGGCCGGCGCGCTGCGCCAGGACGGGCACGACATCGTCCGGCTCGATCTGGGAGGGGGCCTCGGCGTCACCTACCGCGACGAGACCCCGCCCGAAATCGGCGACTATGCCGCCATGGTGAAGCGCGTGACATCGCCGCTCGGCTGCGAGTTGGTGCTGGAGCCGGGGCGATCCTTCACCGCCGAGGCCGGCGTCCTGCTCGCCCAGGTAATCTACGTGAAGCAGGCGGAAGAGCGCACCTTCGTCATTCTCGACGCGGCCATGAACGATCTGATCCGCCCGACCCTGTACGAGGCGTGGATGGGAATCGTGCCCTTGCGT
>JAHCJQ010000185.1 GCA_026126215.1 Alphaproteobacteria bacterium | reverse complement strand
ACCTTGATGATGTGCGCGCCGAGCAGCGCCGCCATGTGCGCGGCATAGGCGGCGATGTCCATGCCGGTCTCGCCATCCTTCGACAGGTTGCCGCCGCGCGGATACGACCAGATCACGACCGCGAGGCCGGCCGCCTTCGCCTCCTCGGCGATGTCGCGGGCGAATTCCATCATGTCATAGGCCGCGTCCGAGCCGGGATAGATGGTCAGCCCGATCGCCGAGCAGCCAAGCCGCAGCGCATCGTCCACCGAGCCGGTCACCGCCTGCGTCGGCGCGGTCTTGTCGCGCGAGAGGGAATTCGCCGAATTGACCTTGAGGATGGTCGGCACCTGCCCGGCGAAAGTGTCGGCACCGGCCTCGATCATGCCGAGCGGGGCTGCATAGGCATTC
Source organism: Alphaproteobacteria bacterium (assembly GCA_026126215.1). Lineage (GTDB taxonomy): Bacteria > Pseudomonadota > Alphaproteobacteria > Ferrovibrionales > Ferrovibrionaceae > JAHCJQ01. Next base: position 3,329 of record JAHCJQ010000185.1, on the reverse strand, counting down.
AGGCCGGCATCGATGGCGAGCTGGAAGTGATAGTGCGGGTCGTAAGCCGGCGGGTTGGGCGCGAAAGAGCGCGCCGGGCCATGCTCGAAGCCCTGGTCGACCGGCAGGATGATCATCCTGCCGGTGCCGCCCAGTTTGCCGTTCATCAGGATGCGGGCCAGATTGGCCTTGGTGCCGGGATTGTCGCTCTCGTAGTTCGCGAGGATGTCGCGAACCTTGCGGGTGATCTTCATCGCGTGACCTTTTGCTGGGAAAGGGCGGAAAAGCTGCGGTTTTCCTTAGCCTAACGAACTCGTGAATGCAATCGCACCCGACCTTCAGCGGACCGCAAGGGCCTGCACGCCCGGCAGGACCTTGCCTTCCATCCATTCGAGGAAGGCGCCGCCCGCGGTCGAGACATAGGTGAAGTCCGCAGCCACGCCGGCCTGCGCCAGGGCCGCGACCGTATCACCGCCGCCGGCGACCGAGATGAGCCTTCCGGCCCGGCTCAGGGACGCAGCCTGACGGGCCACTGCGACCGTGCCGCGATCGAAGGGCCTTGTCTCGAAGGCGCCGAGCGGGCCGTTCCAGACCAGGGTCCGGCAACCGGCCAGAAGTTCGTTGAGCGAAGTTACCGAACGCGGGCCGATATCGAGGATCATCGCATTGGCGGGGACCTGCTCCACCGGTACCGTCTCGTGCGCCGCGTCGGCCTTGAACTCGCGCGCCACCACCGCATCGACCGGCAGCACGACCCTGCAGCCCGCGGCCGCGGCCTTCGCCAGGATCTCGCGCGCCGTCTGGCCCAGATCGCGCTCGCAAAGCGAGCGGCCGACGTCGCGGCCCTGCGCGGCGAGGAAGGTGTTGGCCATGCCGCCGCCGATCACGAGATGATCGACCTTGCCCGCCAGGTTGCCGAGCAGGTCGAGCTTGGTCGAAACCTTGGCGCCGCCGACCAGCGCCGCGACCGGCCGTTCCGGCCGGCCCAGCGCCCGGTCGAGCGCCTCGAGTTCCGCCTGCATGTTGCGCCCGGCATAGGCCGGCAGCAGGTGGGCCAGCGCCTCGGTCGAGACATGGGCGCGGTGGGCGCAGGAGAAGGCATCGTTGACATAGAGATCGCCGAGGCCCGCCATGCGGCGGGCGAGGTCGGCGTCGTTCTTCTCCTCGCCGGCATGGAACCGGGTGTTTTCAAGCAGCAGCACTTCGCCCACGCGCAAGCGCGCCACCGCCCGTTCGGCTTCGGGCCCGACGCAGTCCGGTGCGAAGGCGACAGGGGCGCCAAGCCGCTCGGCGACCACCGGCGCGATGGGACGCAGCGAGTATTTGTCGGCCGGCTTGCCATCCGGACGGCCGAAATGGGCCAGCAGGATCACATGTGCGCCCTTGGCCGTGAGTTCTCGGATCGTCGGCAGCACCCGATCGACCCGGAGCAGGTCCGTCACCCGGCCATCCTGCATGGGCAGGTTGAGATCGACACGCAGCAGCACGCGCCGGCCCTGCACCTCGGCCTGGTCGAGACTGCGGAACGCCGCCGGCATGGTCGCTCCCCGCCGGATCAGCCGAGCCGGCCCATGGCGACCGCGGTATCCGCCATGCGGTTGGAGAAGCCCCATTCGTTGTCGTACCAGGACAGAACGCGCACCAGGCGCTTCTCGATCACCTGCGTCTGGGTAAGGTCGAACGTCGAACTGGCCGGATCGTGGTTGAAGTCGCTGGAGACCAGCGGCGCGTCGGAGACGTTGAGCACGCCCTTGAGCCGGTTCGAGGCGGCGCGCTTCACCGCGTCGTTGACCTCCTCCCTGGTCGTGTCGCGCTTTGCATCGAACACGAGATCGATCATCGAGACGTTGGGTGTCGGCACGCGGATCGCCGTGCCGTCGAGCCGGCCCTTGAGTTCCGGCAGTACGAGGCCCACCGCGCGCGCGGCGCCGGTCGAGGTCGGGATCATGGAGAGCGCGGCGGCGCGGGCGCGATGCAGGTCCTTGTGCATCGTGTCGAGCACCGGCTGGTCTCCGGTATAGGAATGCACCGTCGTCATGAAACCGCGCTCAATGCCGACCGCCTCGTTGAGGACCTGTGCCACCGGCGCCAGGCAATTGGTGGTGCAGGAGGCGTTGGAGATGATGGTGTGCGACTTGTCGAGCTTCTCGTGGTTGACGCCGTAGACCACGGTCAGATCGACGCCGTCGGCAGGCGCTGAAATCAATACGCGCTTCGCGCCCGCGGCGAGATGGGCGCCCGCCTTCTCCTTCGAGGTGAAGATGCCGGTGCATTCCAGCGCCACGTCGACGCCGAGTTCCTTCCAGGGCAGCTTGGCGGGATCGCGTTCCGCCGTCACCTTCATGCGGCCGAGGCCGGCATCGATCCAGTCCGGCCCGCTCGTCACTTCGTGCGGAAATCGACCATGGACGGAATCGTAGCGCAACAGGTGGGCGTTGGTCTCGACCGGGCCGAGATCGTTGAGGCCGACGACCTGGATGTCCTTGCGGCCGCTTTCCACGATCGCCCGCAGCACCAGCCGACCGATTCGCCCGAAACCGTTGATCGCAACCTTGACCGCCATTCCGTCCTCCGCTCGCGCATGGAGCGGGGCCGCGCCGCGGGCGCGTCCCCCGCTGATCCCGTGAAGTGGCGCCGTTCTACTGGCTCAGGGCCGCACTGGCAAGGGATGCAGGCCAGCCATGCGCCTCAGAGACGCGCCTTTGCCGCCGCCACCGCCGCATCCACGGTGATGCCGAAATGCTCGTAGAGCGCCTTGTAGGGACCGGAGGCACCGAAGCCCTGCATGCCGACGAAGCCGCCCTTGAGGCCGATGAAGGCATCCCAGCCCATGCGGATGCCCGCTTCGATGGCGACCCGTGCGGTGCCCGGGCCGAGCACGGCCTCGCGATAGCCATCGTCCTGGGCGAAGAACAGCTCGAAGCAGGGCACTGAGACGACGCGCGCGCCGATCCCTTCCTCCTGCAGCCGCGCGCGCGCGCCAAGCGCGATCTCCACTTCCGAGCCCGAGGCGAAGAACGTGACCCTGGCCGGGCCGCCATCGGCCGGCGCGAGTTCATAGGCGCCGCGCGCCGAACGGTTGCCCTGGTCGGCGTCGGCGCGCAGCGCGGGCAGGTCCTGCCGGCTGAGCGCGATCACCGAGGGCGTGCTTCGCGCATCGAGCGCCAGTTCCCAGCATTCGGCCGTTTCCATCGCATCCGCCGGACGGAAGACGTTGAGATTTGGAATGGCGCGCAGCGCGGCCAGATGTTCGACCGGCTGGTGCGTCGGCCCGTCCTCGCCGAGGCCGATCGAATCGTGCGTCATGACGTAGACGACGCGCTGCTCCATCAGCGCGGACAGGCGGATCG
>JAHCJQ010000184.1 GCA_026126215.1 Alphaproteobacteria bacterium | reverse complement strand
AGCATCGAGGTGCTGGAGCGCGGGACCGTCAGGGCGGATACGCTCGACGAATAGCGGGCCTTCATCCCGGTTCAGAACTTCCAGAAATCGCCCTTGCGGATCTCGAACTCGAGCTGGGCCCGGCTGGTGCCGAGATCCTGGATGTCGCGCTCGCTCAGGTGCGAAAGCAGCCGCAATTCCTGCCGGCGCTGGCGCCGCCGCGCCAGGAAGGCCTGCAGGCTACCCAGCCAGCCGGCCGTGCCGGCGGGCCGGACGGGACTGGCGTCATAGTTGAAAAATTCATTGATCGCGGCCATGAGAGGGTCCTTTCCAACCGTGTCTTGGCCAAAATATCTACAGAAAACAGGCAATCCGCAAACGACACTTTCTCACTCTTTACATGAGAGAATATCATGATAGCCTGATCAGCATGAACGTTCGCCTGCCCTCACTTTCCGGCCTGCGCGCCTTCGAAGCCGCCGCCCGCCATATGAGCTTCACCCGCGCGGCGGAGGAGCTGCATGTGACGCAGACGGCGGTCTCGCACCAGATCCGCCGACTGGAGGAGCAGCTCGGGCTGGCGCTGTTCCGCCGCCAGGGCCGGGCCGTCGTCCTGACCGCGGAGGCGGAGGCCTATCTGCCGGCGGTGCGCGCGGCCTTCGAGGATCTGCGGCGGGCGACCGGGCGGCTGCTCTCCCCGGCGGAGGCGCGCCAGCTTACCGTCTCCACCACCTCGTCCTTCGCGGTAAAATGGCTGGTGCCCAAGCTCGCCAAGTTCCAGGCGCTCCATCCCGATATCGAGGTCCGCATCACCACCTCGAGCGCGCTGGTGGATTTCGCGCGCGAGGAGGTCGATCTCGCCATCCGCTATGGCTATGGCGCCTGGCGCGGCCTCGACGCGGTCTGGCTGATGAACGAGGATGTCTTTCCGGTCTGCGCGCCGTCGCTGGTGGCGGGGCCGGACGGACTGAGGCGGCCGGAGGATCTGGCGCGGCAGACCCTGCTCCATGTCGGGCGCTATGCCGAGGACTGGCGCACCTGGCTCACCGCCGCCGGCCTGCCGCAACTCAAGGGCGCGCGCGACCTGGAATTCGACCTGTCGATGCTGGCCATCCAGGCGGCGATCGATGGTATCGGCGTGGCGCTCGGGCGCACCGTCTTCGTGCAGGACGATCTGGCGGCCGGACGGCTGGTGCGGCCATTCACGACTTCGCTTCACTCGGATGCGGGTTATTATGTGGTGGCGCCGCGCGAACATGCGCAGCGGCCGAAGATCCGCGCCTTTCGCGAATGGCTGAAGGCGGAAGTCGCGGCGAGCCGCGAGTTCGGTTTCGAACTTTGACCGGCGGCCCGGCAGGGGCCGCGCCACGTCCAGGGAGGAAAGCCATGCCGCGCTCCGGCGATCACGAGCTGTTCCGCGCCCGCCTCGAAGCCGAGCGGCGCGAGCTGGAGGCGGCGAGTTCCGCCAGCAGCGGCGAACGGGCGCCGGCCGAACTCGACCAGCAGAGCATCGGGCGCCTCTCGCGCCTGGATGCGATCCAGGTGCAGGCCATGGCGGTGGAGACCGAACGGAGGCGGCGCCTGCGGCTGGAGCGCATCGGCGCGGCGCTGGCGCGCCTCGATGCGGGCGAGTTCGGCTGGTGCGCCGCTTGCGGCGAGGCCATCCCGCCGGCCCGGCTCGAACTCGATCCCACCGTGCCGACCTGCATCGCCTGCGCCCGCCGCGCCGAGGGCTGAAGGCGCCGGGCCATCTTCACGGGTAAATGAACATTGCGGGGCCGCAGTTGACTGGCGGCGCGGCCGGAGCCGGGCCGAGACTGGGGGCCGAACACCTGCCGCCAGCCGACGGACAATCCCGTGTCGAACCTGATCTCCCTCTCATCGCAGACCCTGCCCTATTCGACCGATCTGCTGCGGGGCATTACGGACTTTGCCTCCGCCGGCATTGACAACCTGCAAACGACGAGCTTCCGGCTCTCACTGCCGGCCGGCGGGGCCCTGCTCGTCACAGGCGTCGGCTTTACCTACGACCAGAACGGCCGCCCCTCCGGCGGCACGGTCGCCGCGGTAAGCTTCATCCGTCCGGACGGAGCAAGCGTGCGGATCACCTTCGGCAGCACCTTCGTGGTGAGCCAGCTTTACGACTTCATCGAGGATGCGGCGGGCGGGGAGAGCCGCTGGCTCGATTTCCTCTTCGCGCCGGGTGTCGAAGTCCGTGGGCTCGGCGCCGCCGACCTGATCGAGGGCGGCGGCGGTGCCGACACTTTGTGGGGCGATTTCAGGAACGATCTCGCCGGCGCCGGCGCCGACACGCTCATCGGCGGCCTCGGCAACGATCAGTACATAATCACCACGGGCCTGGAGCAGATCGTCGAGGCGGCCGGCGGCGGCATCGACGCGATCCTGACCACGCTCAACGCCTATACGCTCGGCGCCAATCTGGAGAACCTGCGCTACATCGATTCCGGAAACTTCCATGGCATCGGCAACGCGGGCGCCAATCTGGTCCAGGGCTTCAATGGCGCCGACACGCTCGATGGCGGCGGCGGCGGCGCCGACACGCTGGCGGGCGGCAATGGCAACGATGTCTATATTGTCCGCCAAGCCGGCGTCCTGGTGCGCGAGCTTCTCGATCAGGGCATCGACGAGGTGCGCACCACGCTGAACAACTACACGCTCGATAGCGAGGTCGAGAACCTGACCTTCATCGGCGCGGGCAACGATTTCCTTGCCGGTAATGCCGGCGACGACCTGCTCGATGGCGGGACGGGCCTCGATCAGCTTTACGGCGAGGGCGGCAACGACACGCTGGGTGGCGGGACGGGCAATGACTATCTCGATGGCGGGACGGATCAGGACCTGCTGCTGGGCGGGGCGGGCGCCGACACGCTGCTGGGCGGGGAGGGGGCCGATACCCTGACCGGCGGCACCGGGCGCGACCGGCTCGATGGCGGGACGGGCGCGGATGTCTTCCGCTGGGAGGCGGCGGCGGAAGGCGGCGATACCATCGCGGCCTTCGAGACCGGCACCGACCGGCTCGATCTGCGTTCGCTGCTCGATCTCTACGGCATCGGCAACCTGGACTTCGCTTCGCTGGCCGGCGGCGAGTATCTGCGCGCCACCACCGACCGCGCCGGTAATGCGGTGCTGCTGCTCGACCGCGACGGCAGCGCCGGGTCCGCCGGGCCGCTGACCATCGCCACCTTCGCCGGGCTCGGCACGGACGCCCTGCTGCAGGAGGGGAACTTCGTCCTCGGCGGATAGGAGCGGCGCGCGGCGCGGGCGATCCTTGACTTGGGGCGGGCGGCCGATATCGTGCGCCCCCTGGAGGTTCGAGGATGGAAGCCAAGGCCAGTTCCCCGGTCGCCGTGACCCTGCCGGACGGCAGCGTGCGGCGCTATGACGGCCCGGTCGGCGGCGAGCGGATCGCCGCCGATATCGGCCCCGGCCTGCTCAAGGCCGCGCTCGCGCTGCGCGTCGACGGGAAGCTGCGCGACCTGAGCCACGTGGTCGAGCGCGATGCGCGCATCGAGATCGTGACACGCCGGGAGGAAAGCGCTGAACTGCTCGAACTGCTGCGCCACGATGCCGCGCATGTGCTGGCCCAGGCGGTGCAGGAGCTCTATCCCGGGACGCAGATCACCTTCGGGCCGGCGATCGAGAACGGCTTCTATTACGATTTCGTGCGCGATGAGCCTTTCACGCCGGAGGATCTTGAAAAGATCGAGGCGCGCATGCGCGAGATCGTGGCC
>JAHCJQ010000183.1 GCA_026126215.1 Alphaproteobacteria bacterium | reverse complement strand
CGTCCGCGAAGCGGCGCGCACCAACTTCCCAATGGACCGCTTCATCGGCGTGTGGTGGTCCGGCGGCGAGGACGATGCGCGTCCGGCAGGCGAGGGTGCCAAGGGCTACCTGACGCTCAATTTCCATGGCGTGGGTGCCGACTATCCGGCGATCCAGGACATCGTCAAGCATGTCATCGGCAAGAACAGCCAGACGCCGCGCGACAAGGTGGGCGAAAACCTCTACAACCGCGGGGTCTATAACTCGGTTCTCATCGCGGAAGCGATCCGCACCGCCCAGCAGATCACCGGCAAGAAGATGGTGACCGGCGAGGATGTGCGGCGCGGCCTCGAGAGCCTGACCATCACCGAGGCCCGCTGGAAGGAGATCGGACTGCCCGGTTTCGCCGCGCCGATCACCAACGTGAGCTGCACCGACCATAACGGGCACCATGCGGCCTACATGCAGCAGTGGGACGGCCAGAAGTGGGTCAAGGTGTCGGACTGGATCACGCCGATGAAGGAGCAGGTGCGGCCCCTGCTCGAGGCGGCGGCCAAGGATTATGTGGAGAAGAATACCGGCTGGCCGACGCGCACCGAGGCTTGCGACAAGCGCTCGTGACGGCTGACGGGTGGTGCATGACCCGCCCCGTGGCGGCCGCCTGAGAGCGGCTCCGCGGGGCGGGGTATTTTCGGGAGGTTGCTCGGATGTCGGCGCTGGCTGAGGCGGCCCATGGGGCGGCGGCGGGAATGGCCGAGACGGCGCTCGCCGTCAACAATATCGAGGTCGTCTACGACCATGTCATCCTGGTGCTGAAGGGCGTCTCCTTCCAGGTGCCCAACGGTGGCGTGGTGGCGCTGCTTGGCGCCAACGGGGCCGGCAAGACGACGACGCTCAAGGCGATTTCCAACCTCCTGCATGCCGAGCGCGGCCTGGTGACCAAGGGCTCGATCGTCTTCGACGGGACCGAGGTGCAGGGTCTGTCGCCCAACGAACTGGTGCGGCGGGGCCTGATCCAGGTGATGGAGGGGCGGCACTGTTTCGCCCACCTGACGGTCGAGGAGAACCTTTTGACCGGCGCCTATACCCGAAAGGATCGCGGCCGGATCGGCACCGACCTGGAGCGTGTCTACGACTATTTCCCGCGCTTGCGCGAGCGGCGCCGTTCGCTTGCCGGCTACACTTCGGGCGGCGAGCAGCAGATGACGGCGATCGGCCGCGCGCTCATGTCGCGGCCACGCATGATTCTGCTCGATGAGCCTTCGATGGGTCTGGCACCACAACTCGTCGAGGAGATTTTCGAGATCGTCGCCCGCCTCAACCGCGAGGCCGGAGTGAGCTTTCTCATCGCCGAACAGAACACCAACATGGCGTTGCGCTATGCGCAGTATGGCTACATTCTCGAAAACGGCCGCATCGTCATGGACGGCGAGGCAGAGAAGCTGCGCGAGAACGCCGACGTGAAGGAATTCTATCTCGGCCTGGGGGCGAGCGGGCGGACCAGCTTCCGCGACGTAAAACACTATCGGCGGCGCAAGCGCTGGCTTGCGTGATGGGGTGACAAAAGGTGGCGGCACGGACCAGGGGCGCCGGCAAGGCGAAAGCGAAGCGCGCACCGGCGCGGGCGAAGCGGGACGAACATTATGACCGGCTGGAGACGCGTGATCCGGAGCAGCGCTACCGGGAGCAGATGAAGGCGCTCGCCCGTCAGATCGCCAACGCGCGCAGCAATACGAAACACTATGCGCGGCTTTTCCGCCGCGTCGACCCGGCCGCAATCGACGGCCGCGAAGCGCTGGCGGCCTTGCCGGTCACGCGCAAGTCGGAACTCAAGGCTTTGCAGGCGGCCGCCCCGCCCTTCGGCGGCCTGGCCGCGCTCGACCTCTCGCTGATGGCGCATGTCTACCAGTCGCCGGGCCCGCTCTACGAGCCGGACGGGGCGCTGCGCGACTACTGGCGCTTTGCCCGTTCCATGTGGGCGGCGGGGGTCAGGCCGGGAATGCTGGTGCACAACACCTTCTCCTACCATCTGACGCCGGCCGGCATGATGGTGGAAAGCGGCGCGCGGGCCATCGGCTGTCCGGTCTTTCCGGGCGGCGTCGGCAACACGGAACTGCAGGTCCAGGCCATGGCCCAGCTCCGTCCGCGTGCCTATGGCGGCACTCCCTCTTTTCTCAAGATCCTGCTCGACAAGGCGAAGGAGATGAAGCTCAGGGCGCGCAGCCTCGAACGCGCCATCGTCGGTGGCGAGGCGTTGCCGCCTTCGCTCCGCAAGGAACTATCCGGCCATGGCCTGCTCGTCCTGCAGAATTACGGAACCGCCGATCTCGGCCTGATCGCTTACGAGAGTCCGGCGCTGGAAGGGTTGATCGTCGACGAGGGCGTCATCGTGGAGATCGTGCGGCCAGGGACCGGCGAGCCGGTCCCGGATGGCGAAGTGGGGGAAGTGGTGGTGACCAGCTTCAACCCGGTCCATCCGCTGATCCGTTTCGCCACCGGCGATCTGTCGGCGGTGCTGGCGGGGACGAGCCCGTGCGGACGCACCAACATGCGCATCAAGGGCTGGATGGGCCGCGCTGACCAGACGACGAAGATCAAGGGCATGTTCGTGCATCCGGCGCAACTCGCCGATGTGGCACAACGGCACCGCGAGGTGCTCAAGGCACGCCTCGAAGTGACGAGCCGCAACAATCTCGATGCCATGACGCTGCGTTGTGAGGTAGCGGAGGCCGGGCCGGCTCTGGCGGCGAAGATCGCCGAGACGCTGCAGGCGGTCTGCAAGCTGCGTGGCGAGGTGGAGCTGGTGCGCCCCGGCAGCCTGCCCAACGATGGCAAGGTGATCGCCGATCTCCGCAAGTACGATTGAGCACGGGAGAAACGACCTATGCCGCGCCGTCGTCGTCCGGCCCGCACCGGGAGGCGGGCATGATGGTGCTGGAAGCGTGCGATCTCGCCTGCCTGCGCGGCGACCGGGTGGTGTTCGAGCATGTAGGCTTCCGGCTCGGACCGGGCGAGGTGTTGCTGCTCGAGGGACCGAACGGTAGCGGCAAGTCCAGCCTGCTGCGCCTGCTCGCAGGTTTCCTCACGCCCCTCGCCGGCAGGGTGCTCTGGCAGGAGCGCGACATTGCCGAAGAGGGCGAGGACTATCGCCGCGCCATCGCCTATGTCGGTCATCTCGACGCGGTAAAGCCGATGCTGAGCGTCGAGGCCAATCTGCGGTTCTGGGCCGACCTGCATGGCGCGGGCGGGCAGGCGCTTGAGCGGGCGCTCGACTTCTTCGAGCTGGCCGAACTTCGCGACCTGCCGGCACGGCTGCTTTCCGCCGGGCAGCGGCGCAGGCTCAATCTCAGCCGCCTGCGGGTGCGCGAGGCGCGACTCTGGCTGCTCGACGAGCCGAGTGTCTCGCTCGACCGTCATTCGGTGGCGTTGCTGGGCGAAGCGATGGAAGCCCATCGTGCCGGCGGCGGCATGATCGTCGCCGCCACCCATCTCGATCTTGGACTGGCCGGTGCCGCCCGACTGCGACTTGGCGGGGAGACGGGCGTATGAGGGCGTTCCTCGCCATCCTGCGCCGTGACATGGCGGTGGCATTGGCGCAGGGCGCGGCAACGCTGCTTTCGGTCGCGTTCTTCGTGGTCACCATCACGCTGTTCCCGCTGGGCGTTGGGCCTGACCCGGCGACGCTTGCGCGCATCAGTTCAGGCGTTCTATGGGTCGCCGCACTCCTCTCTGTGCTGCTCTCCCTCGACCGGCTGTTCCAGGCA
>JAHCJQ010000182.1 GCA_026126215.1 Alphaproteobacteria bacterium | reverse complement strand
TAGACGCTCAGCACGAACAGCACGCCAAGCCAGAGCAGCCAGCGGTCCGGATGAAGCAGATCGGGCAGCAGCGGCAGGCCCTGCAGGCTCTGGCTCGCCGCGCCCATGAGATCCTGGAGATAGTTCTGCGCGATGATGAAGAGCGTCGCGCCCACCACCGCACCATAGAGCGTGCCCATGCCGCCGATCACGACCATGAGCAGAATATCCATCATGATGTTGAAGCTGAGCGTCGTGTCGGGACCGTTGTAGCGCAGCCAGAGGGCATACATGACCCCGGCCATCGTGGCGAAGGCCGCGCCAAGGCAGCTTGCGACCGTGCGATAGACGACCGTGCGATAGCCGAGCGCCTCGGCCCGGAAATCATTCTCGCGGATTGCCTGGAGCACCTTGCCGAAGGGCGAGTTCACGATCCGCAGCATGGCGAGAAACATTGCCGCGCCGATGCAGAAGATCAGGTAGTAGGTAAAAATCCGGCCGTTGATGTTGACGCCCAGCACCCTGTCCTCGAACGGACTGAAGGAAGGCCGCAGGACTTCCGGCACGCGGAAGTTCAGTCCATCCTCGCCACCGGTCAGCCATGAAAGCTGCGAGGCGAGGATGGCGAAGGCCGTCGCCACCGCCAGTGTGATCATGGCGAAGAAGATCGCCTTGACCCTCAGCGAAAAGAGACCGATCGCGAAAGCCAGGACGACCGAGACCAGGAGGGCCGCCGCCGTGCCGAGCCCGACGCTGGTCCAGTCGGCGCCGCTCTTGGCAAGCAGGATCGCAATGCCGTAGCCGCCGATCCCGAAAAACATCGTGTGAGCGAAGGAGACGATTCCCGTGTACCCGAGCAGCAGATCGTAGCTCGCGACGAGCACGATGAAGACGCAGATCTTCGCCGCGACGTTCAGGGAACGGGTACCGGGAAAGAGGAAGGGCGCGAAGGCGAGCCCGATCAGGATGAGCAGAAGGACGATGGCAAGGATCCGGTTTCCCGGCAGGTCGTCGGAGAGCAGCGAACGCAGCATTTCAGGAACTCCCGACTAGCGCTTGGCGACTGGATAGAGACCCTGCGGCCGCCAGAGCAGGATCAGCACCATGAGCAGGATGTTGGAGCCCAGCGCCAGCTTAGGCGCCAGGAAGCCGGTGTAGTTGGCGACCAGGCCGACCAGCATCGCGCCGATGAAGCAGCCTCCGACCGAGCCAAGTCCGCCGATGATGATGACGATGAAGATCAGCACCATCACCTGCATGCCCATGGCCGCCGTCACCGTCTCCTGATACAGCGCCCACATGACGCCACCAAGGCCCGCCAGGGCCGAGCCGGCGACGAAGACGCCGACAAAGAGCCTGCGGATGCGGTAGCCCAGCGCCTCCACCATTTCGCCATTCTCCACCCCGGCCCGGATCAGAAGGCCAACCCGGGTGCGGTTCAGCACCATGTACATGGCCACGAACACCAGCAGCCCGATGGCAACAGCGATCAGGCGGAACTTCTCGATGGCGACATCGCCAAAGATGAAAGCGCCGCGAAAGGTGGTCGGACGTGTCAGCGGAATCTGGTCCGGCCCCCAAATGACATGGATGAGCTGCTCGGCGACGATCAGTCCGCCCATGGTGATCAGGATCTGCTTGAGATGCTGGCCGTAGACCGGCGTGATGATCACCCGTTCGAAGGCGTAGCCAACCGCGCCGGACACGACCATCGCCACCAGGATGGCCGGCACGACCGCCGCCATGTTCAGCCAGAAACTGTCGGCCTGCATCCAGCCCGAGAGCGGCAGCAGGATCACGGTGCCGACGAAGGCGCCCAGAGAAATGAATGCGCCGTGACCGAAATTCAGCACATCCATCAGGCCGAAAACGAGGGTCAGGCCGGAGGCCATGATGAAGATCATCAGGCCCATGGCCAGACCGGCCACCGTCAGCGTGATCCAGGCAGGCAGATCGAAGACCAATGGCAGCGCCACCAATGCCAGAGCCGGAACCAGCAGGGCGGGCAGAAAATCCGCCTTCGGCCGGCCGAGTGCCGCGCCTTCCTCGTTCTTCGCGGTGTCCGCCATGCTTGCCATCCGCCCCTCCTTACTGATGCGCGTCGAGACTGAGGCCAAGCAGGCGCGTCTGCAGCTCCTCGTCCGCGGCCAGATCCGCCATGGCGCCGGCATGGACGATCCGCCCGTCATCCATCACCGCGACCCGATCGCCCAGCGCACGCGCGAAATGGAAATTCTGCTCGACCAGCAGAATGGTGGTGTCGGTCTCCTTCAGTTCCCGGAACGCCGCGACCATGTTCATGATGATGGCCGGCGCCAGGCCCTTGGTCGGCTCGTCGATCAGCAGGAGCTTGCGCGGTTCGATCACGGCGCGCGAGATGGCAAGCATCTGCTTCTGGCCGCCGGAGAGCGAGCCCGCCGGCAGCGACCAGAATTTCCGCATCGCCGGAAAGACCCGGAAGACCCAGTCGAGCCGGCTATCTTCGATGGCTCCGCCGCGCGCCGCGAGGATCATGTTCTCGCGCACGGTGAGGTCGGAGAAGATGCCCATGTTTTCCGGAACATAGGCGATGCCAAACCGCGCGATGTCCGGCGTCGCCAGCGCACCGATCTCGCGCCCGTCAAATGTCATCGTGCCGCGTGACGACCGCCACAGGCCCATGATCGTCCGGAGCGTCGTCGTCTTGCCGGCCCCGTTGCGACCAAGCAGCGTGGTGAGCTGGCCGCGCGGCACTTCGAGATCGACGCCCTGCAGGATGTGATACTGGCCGATATGGGTATGGACGCCGGAGAGGCGAAGCAGGATCTCAGACATGGCCCGATGCCCCTATTCCGAGATAGGCCTCCTGCACGATTGGCGAGGCGATCACTTCCTGCGGCTCGCCGTCCGCCACCAGGTAACCGTGATGCAGCACGACGATGCGGTCCGCGAGCGAACGGACCACATCCATCTTGTGCTCGACCAGCAGGATGGTCTTGTCGCCCTGTGCCTTGATGTGGTGGATCAGGTCGAGGATGACGGGCACCTCATCGACGCTCATGCCCGCCGTCGGTTCGTCGAACATGAAGATGTCCGGCTCCAGCGCCAGCAGGATCGCCACTTCGAGCTTGCGCTTGTCGCCATGCGGCAGCGCCGCCGCCAGCTCGTCGCGCCGGTCGGCCAGATTGACCCGGTGGAGATAGTGCTCCGCCCGCTCGATCACGTCGCGATGGCCGCTCCAGAGCGAGAACAGGCTGAGGCCCAGGCCGGCGCGTGCCTGCACCGCCAGCCGCACATTCTCCCTGACCGTCAGGTTGGGAAAGAGATTCGTAAGCTGGAAGGCCCGGCCGATGCCGCGCCGCGTGCGCTCGGGCGCCGACAGGCCGGTCACCTCCTCGCCAAACAGGCGCACCCGTCCGGCAGAGGCCTTGAGCTGACCCGAGACGAGATTGAAAAACGTCGTCTTACCGGCGCCGTTCGGGCCGACGATGGCGGTGAGCGTGCCAGGATGAAACGCGCAGGTCACGTTGTTGACCGCCACGTGACCGCCGAAGCGGATGGTCAGTCCCTCGGTCTCGAGGACCGGTCGCTCCTCGGGCGCGGACATGCTTCCGTCCCCCTTTGCCTTTCCCAGGAAAGTCCCGGCCATCCTTTGCCCGTCCCTCTCCCTTACCGAGGGGAAGGCGGCGTCAACCCGCCCTCCCCGCATGCGGGAGAGGGCGGGAGGCGGCTTTCAGCGCTTGTTGCGGACCGGCAGGGGCATCTCTTCCGCCTTGATCTCGCGGACCAGTTCA
>JAHCJQ010000181.1 GCA_026126215.1 Alphaproteobacteria bacterium | reverse complement strand
GACTGGGCGAGGAAGGACATGCGGGCGGTTCCGGCGGACATCGTTGCGGAGAGGCGGCGGAAACCTACGCCCGCGCCGGTGCCCTTGCAACCCTCAGTTCAGCTCCCGCGATAGGTGCTGTAGGCCCAGGGCGAGAGCAGCAGCGGCACGTGATAATGCTGGTCCGCATCGGTGATGCGGAAGCGCACCGGGACGAGGTCGAGAAAGCCCGCCTGCCCCGCCCCGCCCGCGGCGAGATAGTCGGCGACATGGAAGCGCAGTTCGTAAATGCCGGCCCGCATCGCCGCGCCTTCGAGGATCGGCCGGTCGAGACGGCCATCCTGGTTGGTCACTGCCTCGGCCAGCAGCCGGCCCTCGCCATCGCGCAGTTCGACGCGCAGGCCCGCCGCCGGCCGGCCGTGGGCAGTATCCAGGACATGGGTGGTCAGGCGTCCCATCGGCTTCCCTCCTCCACCGGCGGCCAGCTCGCCGGAACAAGCCCTTCGAGGCGCAACCTGGCGATCTCCCCGATCTGCGCCAGCGCCTCGGCCGTTTCCGTGGCGCGGTCGTTGCCGAGGCGCCGTTCGTAGGCGGCGAAGATGCCGGCCTTGTCGGTCAGGCGGACGCAGACGATGAAAGGAAATCCGTGCCGTTCGCGATAGGCCCGATTGAGTTCCTGGAACCGCGCGAATTCCTCGGCGCTCAGCCGGTCGAGACCCGCCGAAGCCTGTTCGTCGCGGGAATGGCGCGTCAGCTCCCCGGCCATCGCCGCCTTGCCGGCAAGATCGGGATGCGCCCGGATCAGCGCGAGCTGGCGCTCCGTCCCGGCGCCCGCCAGCACTTCTTTCATGGCGGCGAGGAGCGCCGTACGGCTGGCGAAGGGTCCGCGCGCCCAGGCGCTTTCCGCGATCCAGGACGAATGCTCGAAGATGCCGCCCAGCACCGCACAAAAGGCGGCGCGGTCCATGGCGTTGAGATCGGCAAGCGACCACATGGCGCGCCTGTCAGAGCCCGTGCGCGAGATAGTAGACGCCGATCATGGCCAGCGCCGCCGCCGGCAGGATCCAGAACTGCTCGCGCCCGCGATTGCGGAGATTGAAGTAATGCCTGACGCCGGCACCGATCAGGGAGATCAGCACCAGGATCAGCCAGTTCCATTCATGGCCCCAGGTCGAGGGGAAATGTATGGAGATCATGATGAAGACGACCGGCAGGGTCATGTAGTTGTTGTGGATCGAGCGCTGCTTGGCGCGCAGGCCGAGCACGGCCTCGGGTTTCTCGCCGCGCCGTGTCGCCTCCACCAGGGCGCGCTGCGCCGGAATGATCCGCATCCAGACATTGGCCGTCATCACCGTGCCGATAATGGCGCCGATATGGAAATAGGCCGCCGGGCCGGAGGCGAAGGTCGAGAACCACCAGGCGATGGCGACGATCATGGCGAAGCAGGCAAGGCTCGCCAGGCCTGGCCGCTCCTGGCCGAAGGCGGATGCCCAGATCAGGTCGTAGACCACCCAGGCCGCCACCAGCACGCCGAGCAGGATCGCCGATGCCTGCCATTCGGCGAGACCTGAGGCGCGCGGATCGTCGAGTATGGCCCCGCTGCCCAGATGGTAGGTCAGCAGCAGCAGGAACATGCCGGAAAGCCAGGTGAAGCCCGCCTCCCATTTGAACCAGTGCAGGGTGCGCGGCAGTTCCTCGGGCGCCACGTGGATCTTTTCGACCCGGTAGAAGCCGCCCGAATGCACCATCCAGAGTTCGCCCTCCAGCTCCGGGCGGGCGCCGGCCGGCCGTTCCAGGCGGCTGTCCAGCCAGTTGAAGAAGAAGGAGGAGCCGATCCAGGCGATGCCGGTGATCACGTGAATCCACCGCCCGACCAGGTTGAGCCACTCGCCGACACTCGCATCCATCGCCCCGCCTCCCGGGATTTCCGCGCGAATCGCGGACTTTGCGCAGGATAGGAGCAGCGGGGCGGCCCGGTCCAGCCTTGCCGGGTCCGACCCCGACCTGCAACCTCCGGTTCCGCCACAATCTTTTCAAGCTTTTGTCGCAACCTCGCTGGGATATGGTCGCTTTCCTGGAATGGAATGCCTGGTGGCCGAGGGCGGCCGATTTGCGGAACTGGACCTGACATGCGGGCAGAAGCAGAGACAAGCGGGCGGGGCGAGAGGGCAGTCGGCCGCTGGCGGCGCCCGGCCCTTGGCGCCCCGGCCTGTGCGCTGGTGCTGGCACTTTGCTGGCTCGCCTGGCCGGCAGCCGCCCCGGCCGTTACGGATGCCGCCGGCCGGCCGGCGGAGCAGGCCCGCACCGCCGCGCCGTTGCAACTCCTGCGCGCCGAGGCGGGCGGGACCTACCGGCCGCTCGAGCCGGTCGCCACCGAACTGCACATCACCGCCAACGGCCCGATCGCCCGCTCGCGGCTGCGCCAGACCTATGCCGCGCTGCCGGCCGGCACGGGCGATCTCCTGCTGCGCCTCGCCGCCCCACCGCATCTCGAGGTCGATTCCATCACGGTGCGGAGCGGCGAACAGCTGCTCAAGACGCGCGTGGCGCTGCGCCGCCTGCCGCCGCCCGCCGGCGACGCGGCGCGGGTGCAGAGCTTCAGCCTTCCGGCGCTCGCGCCCGGGCAGAAGGTAAGCATCGAGATCGGCTATGGCGAGGAACTGCACTTCCTCGACGGCGCCTTCGTCCTGGAAGCGCCCGCCTGGGCGGCGCATTACGACCATCTCGCCGCCAGCATCGATGCCGGGCTGCCGATCGCCGAGGTGACGAGCCGCAGCCACGAGGTCAAGGTCATCGCCGACGGGACCAGCGCGATCTACGTGGTCCCGCAGCGTCCCCGTCCCGGCGCCGCGACCGGCCTGCATCTGGCATGGCGCGCCGATACCGGGCGTTCCGCCCGCTTCGGCGTCTTCACCGAGACCAAGGACGGGTTCGACCATGTCCTACTGACCGTGATGCCGCCGAGCGAGCCGCGCGGCACGGCCGAGGACGCGCTACGCCATGCCCGCCAGCTTCTCTTCATCCTCGATGCGCGTGCCGGCATGGATCGCGAGACTCTCCGGCAGATCGGCGCGCAGGTGCTGGCGGCGCTGGGCCGTCTCGGCACTTCCGACAGTTTCAACCTGGTGGCGGCGGGCCGCGGGACGCGCCAGCTCTTCGAATATGCCAGTGCCGTGAATGGCGACACCCTGTCCGCCGCCCGGACTTTTCTGGCCGGGCTGGCGCCGGACGGGGAGACAGCGCCGCTGCGCGTGCTGGCGCGACTGGCCCGCGAGCTCGCACCTTCGAGCTTCCGCCAGATCGTCGTCGTCGGCGATCTCGGCGAGGACGAGGAAGCGCTCGCGGAACTGCGCGCGGCGCAGGGCGGCAACCGCCTGTTCTTCGCCGCCATCGGCGCGGCATCGCCGCTGCCGGCGCTAGCGCGCACCGCGCGGCTGACGCGCGGCCAGCTCGACCTCGCGGCCGAGGCACAGGACCTGCCGCGGACGCTGGAACAGATGCTGCGGCGCATCGAGCGGCCGATCCTGGTCGACATCCTGGCCCGCTGGCCGGAAGACCTGGCGGCGGATGCCTTCCCCCATCCGGTCCCGGACCTCTACGCCGATGCGCCGGTGGCGGTGGCGGCGCGGCTGCAGGGCAGCGCCGGCCCCGGCGCCATGGTGGAGATCACCGGCTCCATGCCGGGCCGCTTCTGGCGCGGGCTGGTCGGCCTCGACCAGGGACGCGCCGCGCGCGGCATCGCCAAGCGCTGGGCGCACGAGCGGCTCGACGCGCTCACCCTGGCCGAGGCCGAGGGTTTCTCGGCGGAGGTGCGCGAGCAGGTCTCGAGCGACACCGCGCTCCGCTACGGGCTGATCTCCGACTATACCAGCCTGGTGAGCGAGACCCCCTCCCGCTGAGGCCGGTTGCGCCTATAATC
>JAHCJQ010000180.1 GCA_026126215.1 Alphaproteobacteria bacterium | reverse complement strand
ATTCATCCGCTGGGAGTCGGTGACCGGCGGCTTCGCCGGCTTCCCGGTGCCGAAACCGACCTTGTTCGGCGCCGCTGTGGATGGCGACCGGGAGTTTTACTTCGTCTGTCTGGTGGTTCTGGTTCTGGTGATGCTGGCGGCCATCAACCTGCTGCGCTCGCCGACCGGGCGGGCATGGGTCGCCATCCGCGACAGCGAGATCGCCGCGCAGAGCATGGGCGTCAACCTCGCGATCTACAAGACCTCGGCCTTCGGCATCAGCGCATTCTTCACCGGCATCGCCGGCGCGCTGTTCGCGCACAAGATCAGCTATCTGGCGCCCGACATCTTCACCATCCTGCTGTCGATCCAGCTCCTTCTCATGGTGGTGGTTGGCGGACTAGGCTCGCTGCACGGGGCGATCTACGGCGCGGTCTTCGTCGTGCTGCTGCCGCTCTTCATCTCGATCATGCGCGACTACCTGCCGGCGAACATCGCCCGCCAGCCGGGTCTGGAGCCGGGCCTGTTCGGTCTGATCCTCGTGCTCGTCATCCTGTTTGAGCCCATGGGCATCTATGGCCGCTGGCTCAAGATCAAGCTCTTCTTCTCGCTGTTCCCGCTCTACAAGCGGGCGACCTTCAAGCGGCAGAAAACCTACATGAAGTCGGAGCGACTGCGGTGAGCCTCTTCCGCGCCGAAAATATCTGCATCAATTTCGGCGGCATCCGTGCCGTGGACGGGGTGTCGTTCGCGGTCGAAAAGGGGCAGGTTTTCACCATCATCGGGCCGAACGGCGCGGGCAAGACCACCATCTTCAATCTGGTCAGCCGCATCTATGATGCGAGCGAGGGCAGGCTCTTCTTCCTCGACGACGAGATCACGCGGGTTCCGCCGCACCAGATCGCGGCGCGGGGCATCGCCCGAACCTTCCAGAACATTGAGCTGTTCGAACATGCCACGGTGCTGCAGAACCTGCTGCTCGGTCGCCACGCGCACCGCAGCACGAACTTCTTCGAGGAACTGCTGTTCCTGCCCGGCGTGCGGCGAGCGGAAATGGTGCATCGGGAAAAGGTCGAGCAGGTGATCGACTTTCTCGACCTGCAGCACTACCGCGACAGCTACATCGTCAATCTGCCCTATGGCGTGCGCAAGGTGGTGGAGCTCGGGCGCGCGCTCTGCACGGAGCCGAAACTGCTTCTGCTCGACGAGCCCTCGTCCGGTCTCAATGTCGAGGAGACGGAGGACATGGCCTTCTGGATCCACGACATCCGCAACCTGCTCGGCATCACTGTGCTCATGGTCGAGCACGACATGTCGCTGGTCAGCGAGGTCTCGGACCGGGTGCTGGCGCTGAATTACGGCCGCGTCCTGGCGGAAGGGACGGCCGCCGAGGTGCAGGGCCATCCGGACGTCATCAAGGCCTATCTGGGAGGATGACGGTGGCCGAGGCACTGCTCAAGGTCAGCAACATCGAGACCTATTACGGGCCGATCATGGCCATTCGCGGCGTCAGCTTCGAGGTGCGGCAGGGTTCGATCGTCACCATCCTCGGCGCCAATGGCGCCGGCAAGACCACGGTTCTCAAGACCGTGTCCGGCGTCATGGACCCGCAGAAGGGCAGCGTCGTGTATGACGGTCGTGAGATCCAGAAGATGGATCCGGACCGCGTGATGCGCCTCGGCATGAGCCACGTGCCCGAGGGGCGCGAGGTCTTCCCCTTCCTCTCGGTGCGGGAAAACCTTCTGATGGGTGCCTATACAAGGCGCGACCATGAGGGCATCGCCCGCGACCTCGAACTGGTGCATGGCTATTTCCCCGTGCTCAAGGAACGGGCCGAGCAGCGCGCGGGCCAGCTTTCGGGCGGCGAGCAGCAGATGCTCGCCATCTCGCGTGCCCTGATGGCGCGCCCAAAGCTGATGCTGCTGGACGAACCCTCGCTCGGCCTGTCGCCCAAGCTGGTCAAGGAAATCTTCGAGATCATCGTCCGCATCAACCGCGAGCAGGGCACCACCATCCTGCTGGTCGAGCAGAACGCCAACGTGGCGCTGCACACCGCGGACTATGGCTATATCCTCGAAGTGGGGCGGATCGTCATGGAAGACACGACGGCCAACCTGTTGCAGAAGGACGACGTGAAGGAATTCTATCTCGGCATCAAGGAGCAGGGCGTGCGCGGCAAGCGTCGATGGAAGCGCAAGAAAACCTGGCGTTGACGCGGCTGGAAGCGGGAGGAGGCGTCATGACGGAGCGGCGGGAGGAGGAGAAGGTGGTGACGGTGCTCGAAGGCTGCGACACCGTGCCGAAGCTGTTCCTGCACCGGACCCGGGCGCACCCCGAGCGGATCGCCATGCGCGAGAAGTATCTCGGCATCTGGCGCTCCGTCACCTGGGGCGAGTATGGCGAGCGCGCGAAATGGACCGGTCTCGGGCTGGTCGCGCTCGGCTTCGCGAAAGGCGAGGTGACCTCGATCGTCGCCGAGAATATTCCCGAGTGGCTCTATACCGACATGGGGACGCAGGGTGTGGGTGGCGTCACCAACGGCATCTACACGACCGACAGCGCCAAGCAGGTCGAGTATATCGTCAACGATTCGCGGACCCGCTTCTTCTTTGCCGAGAACGAGGAACAGCTCGACAAGATTCTTGAAGTGCGCGAGCGCTGCCCGACGCTCGAAAAGATCTTCGTTTACGATATGGAGGGTCTCGCCGATTTCCACGATCCGGGGGTCATGAGTTTCGCTGAGTTGCTGGAGATCGGCCGTCGCCACGAGCAGGACAATCCCGGACTGTGGGAGAAGCTTGTGGCCGAGACCGGCCCGCATGATCTGGCGATTCTCGTCTATACCTCTGGCACAACCGGCCCGCCCAAGGGTGCGATGATCGCCCAGCGCAACATCATGTTCCAGGTTTCCAACGCGGACGCGCTGGTCGAGCCTTACGAGACCGACCAGACGCTGTCTTTCCTGCCCCTCTGCCATGTGGCGGAGCGTACCTTCAGTGTGTTCTTTCCGCTGGCCAAGGGCTCGACGATCAACTTCGCCGAGAGCATCGAGACGGTTCCGGAAAATGTCCGCGAACTGCAGCCAACGCTCTTCTTCGCCGTGCCGCGCATCTGGGAGAAGTTCTATTCCGGCGTGGCGATCCGCATCAAGGAGGCGACGCCGCTCGCCCAGCTTGCCTATCGCTGGGCGATCGGGATCGGCATGCGCCTCGCCGAAGCAAGGCTCGAAGGCAGGTCTGTTTCCCCCGCCACGCGCCTTGCCTTCCGGCTCGCCGACTGGCTGGTGCTCGGCAACATCAAGCGCATGCTGGGCTGCGGCCGTGCGCGGGTGCTGGGCACCGGCGCCGCGCCGATCTCGCCCGACCTCATCAAGTGGTACATGGCGCTAGGCCTCGACATGCGGGAGGTCTATGGCCAGACGGAGAATACCGGCCTCGCCACGGTGATGCCCGGCGAGAGGATCAAGCTCGGCACGGTCGGGCGCGCCGCCCGCGGCACCCAGGTCGCGGTCTCGCCGCAAGGCGAGATCCTGCTGCGCGGTCCGCACGTCTTCATGGGCTATCTGAACAATCCGGGGCGCACCGCCGAAACCATCGTCGATGGCTGGCTGCATACCG
This sequence comes from Alphaproteobacteria bacterium, assembly GCA_026126215.1. Taxonomy (GTDB): domain Bacteria; phylum Pseudomonadota; class Alphaproteobacteria; order Ferrovibrionales; family Ferrovibrionaceae; genus JAHCJQ01. Next base: position 326 of record JAHCJQ010000180.1, on the reverse strand, counting down.
GCGACGTCGGCTATATCGACAACGAAGGCTACGTCAAGATCACCGACCGGATGAAGGACATCATCATCACCGCCGGCGGCAAGAACATCACGCCTTCCGAGATCGAGAACCAGCTCAAGTTCTCGCCTTACATCTCCGACGCGGTGGTTATCGGCGACCAGCGCAAGTTCCTGACCTGCCTGATCATGATCGACCATGACAACGTGGAGAAGTTTGCCCAGGATCACAACGTTCCCTTTACCAACTTCGCCTCGCTCTGCCGCGCGAAGGAGGTTCAGGACCTGATCTGGTCGGAGATCGAGAAGGTGAACCGGAACTTCGCGCGT
>JAHCJQ010000018.1 GCA_026126215.1 Alphaproteobacteria bacterium | reverse complement strand
CCCTGGCCGAGCGTCAGCGCCTCGCCCAACAGGCTCAGAAGGCACGGGAAGCGGGTGTGTTCTTCCAGATAGCCATCCGGCCCGCGCTGGCCTCCGCGCCGAGTGCCGGGCAGGGTGCTGGTGTCGCGACGGCGGCCGAGCTCCCGCCGACAGTAGACGCCAATCGGCTCAATCTCGATCTTGAGCGGGACCAGAACAATCAGCAGCGGAAGCTCGACTTCCTGAACCAGCCGGCCGAGAAGAGCATCTACAATCCTCACGCGCTCCAGACGCCGGCTTCGCCCTATCAGGTGATGGCGGGCAGCATCATCGCCGCCAGCCTCGTCACGGGCTTGAACTCGGATCTGCCAGGTGCCGTCGTCGCCCAGGTGACGGAGAACGTCTACGACAGCGTCACCGGCCGCACGCTGCTGATCCCGCAGGGCGCGCGCCTGATCGGCACCTATGACAGCGTGATCGCCTTTGGCCAGAGCCGGGCGCTGCTGGTCTGGCGGCGCGTTGTCATGCCCGATGGATCGTCGATCCAGATCGACAATCTGCCGGCGACCGACACCGCCGGTTACGCCGGGCTCGAGGACGAGGTGGACTTCCACACCTGGCGGCTGATCAAGGGCGTGGTCCTCTCGACGCTGCTCGGCGTCGGCACCGAGCTCAGTCTCGGCGGTGAGGAGAGCGATCTGGTCCGGGCGCTGCGGGAGTCCACCCAGCAGAACGCCAACCGCGCTGGCCAGCGCATCACCGAGCGGAACCTCAACATCCAGCCGACCATCACCGTCCGCCCAGGTTGGCCCCTGCGCGTGATCGTCCACAGGGATCTCGTGCTCAGGCCTTATCGCGGATGAAAGGAGCAGGCCCATGACCGAACTGAGGCTCGGCAAGCTGCCGGACCGGACGCCGGTCAAGATCACCATCACGGTGAGTCCCGACCTCAACCAGGCGCTGCGCGAATACGCGGCGATCTATCGGGCGACCTATGGAGAGGCCGAGTCCGTCGCCGATCTGATCCCGTTCATGCTCGGCGCGTTTCTGGAAAGCGACCGCGGCTTCGCCAAGGCGCGAAAGGCGGTATCGCTCGACGCGCCTATCGAGACGGCGCGGCACCGCCGTGCCCGTCGCTCTCCATCCGAACCCCCGTCAACCACAAGCCAGGAGGAATAGGACCATGTCTGTGATCGGCACATTCACGCCCGCCAAGGACGGCGGCTGGACCGGCTCCATCCACACACTGACGATCAACACGAAGGTGCGGCTGGTACCGAACGACAACCGCGACAACGAGAACGCGCCGGTGTTCCGGGTCTTCGTCGGCCAGTCCCGCGTCGGCGACGCCTGGTCGGCGCGCTCCGGCGGCGACAGCCCGAAGGACTACTTTCGCGTCCGCCTCGACGACCCCAGCCTGCCGGAACCCATCAGCGCCGCCCTGTTCCAGTCCGAGGACGGGAACGAGGCACAGCTCGTCTGGAACAGGCGGCGTCCTGAATGACTGAAATCGGCCGCGATCTGGCGAAAGACAAAATATCGAGACAGCAAAACTAGCGGCGGGTGGGACGGGCTTGCTTCACGGCATTGCGCACCGACTGCGCGTACGACACCCAAAGCCCGCAATCGAGCGCCAACTTGTAAAATTCCTCAGCTACCCAAGAAGGATCAGGCTGACATGAACGCGCGAGCTCGCGCGCCCGTCTTCCAAGCGGAATCACATCGCCAGAAGTCACGGTGCCGCAATGGGCGACTTCGTCACGAAATGCCTCGATGACCTGGCACGGCAAAGATGGTCCACAGAGGAAGTATCGAAGATATTCCAGAAAGTGCGGGTGGTTGAATATCTCCTCGCCGCGCGTGCCGTTACGCTCAAATATCTGGCGTCGCGATGATCCGCGTCCACCAACGAAATATTCCGGGTCGTTAAAGTAGCGCACCCGCGCTTCAGGAATTCCTTTGCGAATGGCAAGGGATCGCATCAGTGCGGCGACTACTGCGCCGTTGCGCCGCACATCATCCTGGCGGCGGAGCGACAGCGCATCAAAGTTGATTTGGGCAACCAATGCTTGTTCGTCAGAGGTCAATGCGATCGTCAGCTCGTTCATTGTTTCGCCTTCTCCACAGCTAGATTAACCGCGGGCTGCTGCGTAGCGCTCGAGCCGTAATCTCACCTCGCGAGGCGGCAGCCGGCAGCGCGGGTGTTCGGCAATGGCTGTCAGCCCAAGATGGAGCGTTGCGGCGGTTGCGGCCTCGGCGTCCAGCATTCTGTCGAGCAACCAGAGCACTCCGTGGCATTCCAGCTTCTGAGCAAGAGCGAGCGCCCGCAAAGGCCCATCACCCGTCAACAGCGTCCATCCATTGGCTTCGGCGAGCGTGAGCGCGAAGCAGTCTGCCGCCGACAGAAGCGGATTTGCACGAAGAACACCGACTGCAACGGCCAGCATCTCGGCAGACAATTCCTCGACGCGTAAACCGAGTTCCTGAAGCCGAGCTCCGCCTTGCTGTTTCAGTTCCCGCTCGTACAGGAGATCCGGCACTACGAGGGTATCTGGCAATCGGAACGCGGCTTCGAGTAGGGTTCCGCGCTCCAAGTCGATCAGCACCGAGGTATCCGAAACGAGGAACGGCATCCTATGGGAAGCTCACGCTAGAGCCGGCGCCGTGGTTCCAGCGATCGGTGCTTCCATGCGCTGGTTGAGCTCATGGACTGATACGCCTAAGAGCTCGGCGACTTTCGACTCGGAGATCGCACCTTCCGCTAACGCCCGATAGCATAGCCGTTCAAACCGGCTGGGCCGTTCGGCGGCCACCGCCCCTGGCTCCCTGAAGGGCGGTGATCGCCAGCCCCGCTCGGAATAGACCTTAAACAGGTTGCGGAACAGCGCTTCCGGAAAGATACCAAGGTCTCGGCAACGATAGGTAATGGCCTGAAAGCTTGCTCCGAACAGCTCTTTGAGCCGCAGCAATTCCCCGAGACTGATGGACGTCCGGTGTTTTCCGATCTCGGACCAAAGGGTTTCTGCGGGCATCAGGAATGCGCCGGCAAATCGGTGTGACGCCTTCTCTTCGTCGACGCCAGGGGCGATGTCGAGCACCATGTGGCCGAGCTCGTGTGCCAGGGTAAAACGCTGTCGCTCGCGCCAGTCGCGCGCGTTGACGAGAATAACAGGCAGTGCTTGCTTGCCCGCACGTCCAACCCGCGCCGTCATTCCATCGATATTGTCGAGCTCAATCGAGAGTACCTTGATACCGCGCTCCTCCAGGAGCTCCATTAGATTAGGAATCGGGTCGAGTCCCAGGCCCCAAGCTTGACGCACACTGCGCGCAGCACGGTCGGCCTCGTCGACAGCGCGGACTGGGTAAGGCGCCTCACGGGGCCGGTCCCATTGAACGCTCGGCAGGTCGAGCAACTGCTCGACCAGCAAATACCGCTCCAGCAGATGGATGACTTTCGCCACCACCTGAGCTTCTTCACGCCGGCTCGTGATCGCCTTCTTGCGGAATTCGACGCCGTCGAGCACCAATTCTTGATCGGCGAGCAGATAATCGACCGAAACGTCGAGCGCATCGGCCAGCGCGATTAGAACGCGAGACCCCGGCATCGCCTCATTGCGCTCGTACTTGCCGATCGCCTGGGCGGTAACTAGGTTTCCAATCTTGGCCTCCAAATCTCGCAGAGAGAGGCCAGCAGCAGCCCTAGACAGCTTAAGTCGTTGGCCAATCATGGTTTTTCTCCTTCATATCGCAGTTTACAATCTATATGATATCTGACGGACTGTAAACAAAGGCCTTGAAATGCGGTCCCGGGTTTCCTAGATAGATGCCGGTGGGCCGCCGACCGGGTGTATCCCGACAGACCAGACAACGAGGTTTTGGACCCATGCAGGACCCTAGGATTACCCATTTCCCCGTCGGCAACGGCGATTGCAGCCTGATCACATTGTCCGACGACACGCAGGTTTTGATCGACTGCAACGTCACCGAGGATTCGCGCGACGAGGACGAGGAGTCCCGGTACGACGTGCACGCGCATTTGCTGAAATATGGCAAGAAGCTGAACGGCAAGATCCCTCATATCGACGCCTTCATTCTCACGCATGCCGATCAGGACCATTGCCGCGGGTTCGAGGCCACCTTCTACACGGGCGACCCCGCTTCCTACGGCGACGGACACGCCAAGAAAGGACTCCTTCTCATCGACGAGCTCTGGTTCACGCCCCGCATTTTCTCGCCCCACGAGGACGAGTTGTGCGACTCGGCGCAGGCCTTTCGCAAGGAGGCGCTCCGCCGCATGGACTTGCATAAGGCGCGCGCCGCAGGGCGTGACAATCCGGGCAATCGGATCCGCATCATCGGCTACACGGACAACCCTGACCGCAAGGGTCTGGACCATGTCACCACGGTGCCGGGGACTTACGTCCATGTGATCGATGGCAAGCTGAAGACCGACTTCTGCTTCTTCGTCCATGCACCATTCAAGCTCGAGACCGATGCGGCCTGGAGCGAGCGCAACGACACCAGCCTCGTGCTGCAGGCCAGGTTCGATGTTGAGGGCACGCCAGCGGCCGCCCTCGCATTCTTCGGCGGTGATGCTGGGGCCGCGATCTGGGAAAAGATCCTTGAGCGCAGCGATGACGAATCGACGCTGCAATGGGACCTGTTCCTGTCGCCGCACCACTGCTCTTGGACCTTCTTCAGCGAGCAGCCCTACAAGGACAACAAGGTGCCTGCCGACGCCTCGCTCGAGATCCTGGCGAAAGCGCGGCAGGGCGCCCGGATCGTGGCGTCGTGCAAGCCCATCCGCAATGATGACGACAATCCGCCCCATTGGGCCGCGGCGAAGCTTTATAAGAAAGAGGTTGGTGCCGACCGCTTCCACGTCACCGCGGAAACCCCAAGCGAGAAACGGCCGTTGCCGATCGAGTTCTCCATCAGCGCCAACGGCCCTGTACTGGAGGAGGCTCCCGCCGCTAGCGCCGTCGCGTCGTCCGCGGCGGTAAAGGCCGCGGTCGGAACGCCGCAGACCTATGGCCGCCGATGAGAAGGCGCCGCCGCTCGAGCGCCATACCGCGACGCAGACGCCGGACGATCCGGCGAGGCTGAGCGCGGCGATTGCGGAGGCAGTCGCAGCGCTGCGGGCGGCGTTCCCGGATCAACCGGTTCCCGCGCTGTACTGGAACAAGGACTACGTGGCCGTGCCCCTGGAGGTCGGCGTCGAACTGCCAAGCCGTGGTCCGATCGGCGCCATCGACATCCGCGCGCGCGAGCCGGTCTTTCTGCTGTTTGACCGCAAGCGCTATCCCTTCAAGGCGCCATCGGCATGGTCCGACCGCAAAGATTTTCCGAAATCGAAACTGCCGCATCTCAATCCAACCAAGCCGGGCGCGGCGGCAAACTTCTGCCTGCATCGCGGCAGCCTCGACGCATGGTTTGCCGAGCATGCCGTGCTTGATCTCGTCGGCCGGGTGCGGTTCTGGCTGCGAGACGCGGCGCGTGGGCGCCTGATACCGCATCGCGATCTGTTCGAGCCGACGCGGCCATACGATCCGTTCGGGCAGACGGTGTTCGACCCAGTCGCGTTCACCGGCACCGTCACGGCAGCTTGGGCCGACCACGACGGCTCGGCCGGGTTCCGGCTTGTCGCCTACGAGCTTCTCGATAAGGAAGCGGAGGCGGCGATCGGGATGAGCGGCTACACGGCGCGGTCGGTGACGGTCGTACCACCGGACGAGGCCCAAACGCAGCTGACGCTGGCGCGCGTAATCAACGAACTCGCCGACAACGATGCCTACAAGAAGCTGTTCAAGAAGCGGCTCTTCGGCGTGCTCGCCTGGGCCAATGCCGACACTGTGACCGATGAGCATTTCGCCGAGTTGCCCGACACACTCGACGGGTTGATTGCCTGGACCGAACGGCTTGGCATTCCATCGCGGGACGCGCTGACAATCTATCTCGACGGGGACTTCCATCTGCTCGGCGGCGTCCCGGTCACGGTCGCGATCCGCCGCCCGCGGCCGGTACTCGGCGCGGGCGGCGACATCGAGCTCATCACCTTCCTCATTATCGCCGGCGGCGAGCATTGGCCAAAGAACGGTGCTTGGGACCTCGGCGCGACGGTATACGTTGCCGATCACCGCACGCCGCTAACGCCACCGTTCGCCCGGCACCTTTCATCGCATGCGCGGGACGTCGCGATCCCGCGGACGCTGCTGCTGGGTTGCGGGGCGCTCGGGTCGAAGCTGGCACTCCATTTCGGGCGAAGCGGCCAGACCTCGCTGACTCTTGTCGATCCCGCCCTGTTGTCGCCTCACAATGTCGTGCGGCACGCGCTCGGGGGGCGGCGCATCGGCATGGCGAAATCGGAGGCGCTCAAGGAACAAATCGTCGAGCTCTACCCCGGTCAGACCGAGGAGGCCCTCGGGATCACGGCCAATACCGCCGACGCGCTCGATTATCTGCTCGGAGACCGGCAAGCCGAGCTCGAGGCGCACTCCCATCTGGTCGACGCCACGGCGTCCGTCCAGGTCTTCAACATGCTGGTCGGTGCGCCGCTTCCAGCGACGCTTTCGGTGGTGCGCCTCGAGATTGGAGACCGAGGCCGGCTGGGGCTGCTGTCGCTTGAGGGGCCTGGCCGCAACCCACGCCTCGACGATTTGCAGGCCGCGCTCTTCGATTTCGCGCTGGACGATCCCGCCGTATCGCGGTGGCTAACCGTGACGCGCGAGGCGCGGGAATCCCAAGTCGGCTCCGGACTGGAGGAGATCCAAATCGGTCTCAGCTGCGGCTCGGCAACGATGCGGCTTGCCGACGAGACTGCCTCTTTCCATGCGGCTGGCATGGCAGGCCGGCTCCGCGCCCGCCTATCCGCCACGGAGATTGATCCCCGCGCCGGCGGGGTGATCTACCGGACGGTGCTCGAGGAGGGCGGCGCCGCGCGGGCCGATGAACGCAAGGTGTCCGCCGTGACCATCGCCACGGCACGGAACGATCCCAGATGGCAGGTGCGGTTCGCCGGTGGGCTTGTCGATCGGATGCGAGACGCGCTCCGCCAAGCCCGGCCGAGCGAAACCGGCGGATTGATGATAGGAATGGTGCATGCCAAACGGCGGACCGTCTACGTCACCCGGCTGCTCGATGCGCCGCGCGACAGCGAGGGAACGCCGATGGCGTTCGTGCGCGGTGTCGACGATTTGCCCGAGGCCGTGGCCGATATCGAGCGGCGCAGCGGCGGATTGCTTGGCTATGTCGGCGAGTGGCATACCCATCCGGGCGGCGGGCCGGACCTCAGCATCACGGACCTGGTGGCCGCCTCGCGATTGAAGCGAGTGCTAGACCTCGTGCCTCTGCCGACGCATATCGTCGTGGTTACGCCGCGCGGCGTCTATCCTCATGTCTTCGAGGCTGGCACGGACGGCTTGCTTGTTCGCGGCCGGTTTCGGGTCGCGGTGGAGGCGCGTTGAACATCGAAAACCTTATCCGCGACCGATATAACCGCGAGGCGCGTCTGATGCCGGCGCTGCTGGTGGCGCTGCCGGCGTTGCTCATTTCTTTTGCTTGGTTCCCGGCACTGCGCGGCGTGGTTCCCGCGCTCCTGACGTTGCTCGGATTCTGCGGAGCGATGGTCTGGCTCGCGCAGCTTGCGCGGGATCGTGGCAGCCAGTTACAGCCGACGCTCTACGCTGCCTGGGGCGGCCAGCCCTCGGTCGCGGCGCTCCGTCACCGCGACACTCTCCTGCCAGCGGAACTCAAGGCGCGCTACCACGCGTTTCTTTGCAATGCAGTTTCCGGTCTCGTTCTCCCGAACGCAGAGGAGGAATCTCGCGATCCGCAGGCCGCCGACCGGGCGTACGAGGCGGGATGCGCTTGGCTTCTTGCGCAGACACGCGACACGAAGCGGTTCGCGCTGATCTTCGAGGAGAATGTCAATTACGGCTTTCGGCGGAATTTCTGGGCGATGAAGCCGCTCTCATTGGCGACCTCAATCACGGCGCTGGCGGCCAGCGCCGCCGCAATCGCCTGGTCTTGGGTTATCGCCGGTGTGGTCCCTCCGGCCGAGACTGCCGCCGCGACGGTCCTCATCGCGCTCTACGTCGCCTTCGTGCTGGTCCGCGTGCGGCGCGACTGGGTGCGGGTCCCGGCGGTCGCCTATGCGCGGCAGCTCCTCGCGGCTTGCGACATGCTTACCATTCCCAAGTCGCAGGCCGGCGGTAAGCCGCGGAGCAAGACGGTCGGGAAGCCGTAAGACTGATGTGGAGGAATGGAGCATAGAACGAATCAAATGAGCGACTTCCTCGCGTGACCGATGAACTCCTCCACTGCCGCGAACAGCGGCCGGTTGGACAGGGCTTCTTCCACTGCGGCCGCGTGTGGGCCGTCCCGCGCGGCGAAGTCCCATGGCCACGGCGTGACGCGATGCGGATCGGCGATCTGTTCTATGTCTACGACTGCGGGGCAATGCCCTGCTGTCGCCGACCGTACTGGCCGAACTCGACCGCGTGCACGGCGTGCGCTCCGCTCAGGGTGAGCCCGATGGCGGCGCATCGGTGCGGCTCTGGCCGTGGCATCGCATGACAGGGCACCGTCGCGTGAAGGAAGTCATGGCGGCGGCCGGAGTCAGCGGGCCGCACGCGACGGCCAAGGGGCTGCGCCACCGCTTCGGCGTTGCCGCGCTCGAACGTGGCATCCCGATCACGCTGCTCCAGAAATGGTTCGGCCACGCCAAGCTGGCGACGACGGCAAACTATGGCGATGCCGTCGGAGCGAAAAACGTCGAATGGCCCGGAAGCTCTTGGATTAGTGGGGTTTTTCAGGCTTGATTTCTGTGACTGAATAGCCCGTTCCTTCACAGAACGAAAGAGGGTCAGTGCTGTTCGTTACGTCATCTCGTCCCATTCATCTGGACGCATCGCGTCACGCCACGAACTGGTATCCACGCCGCAGGTCACTTCCGCGAGGCCGAGTTCCCAGGGTTCATCGAGCGGGACCTCGATGTCGCAGAAGAAGGGGAATGATTGGCCTAGTTCCGCTCCGTCGCCGCGCCGTAGGTCGCTGTTGGAGCCCCATTGCAGGATCACGCTGACGGAGCCGGTGGCACGGTAGGTGATGCCATCGGCGCCAATGGCATGCACGACGGTGCGATCGACGTAGACCTCTTCGAGCGAAAAATGGGAGGCCAGTTCGTCGACTTCGACGAGGCTGTCGGTCGCGAGTGCATCGACGGCGGCATCGTCCAGCGCCTCCGCTATCGGGTCAAGAATCGCCGCGCGGCAATCATGGATCACGTCGAGAAATGCGGCCATCGCCGTCACCGTTGCCCGTGCCGCCGCGTCCTGTGCCCCGCGTCCTGTGATGATCGTTTTCTCGCGGCCATGGACATGCTTGCTCAGTTCGTCAACGGCACCCAGGAGCCGCTTGCGGAGCGGCTGGGGATCGACCTTGAGCTGCTCCCTCACGAAGGCATCGGAGAAGCCGCCCTGGATAGCGAAGACGACGCGTTGCCACCGTGTGGCGTGGCCGTCCACCCGTTCGGACTTGAACCACGATGATTGCTTGACCTGCTCGACAGGAGCGAGCGTGTCCATCATGTGCTCGAAGAGGATGCGCATGGCGGTCGAGAAGAAGTTGAGGCGAAGAGGGTTTGCCGCATCGGCCAAGGCATGCTGCGCGCCCTGGACGGCGCACTTCGAGAAATCGTCGATGACCTTGCCGCCGAGGCCGGCAACAAGCTCATCGAGGGTTGATGGCGTTGGATTCGAGATGTCCACGAGCAAGTAGGGTCCTTCGGTATGAGGCATCGAACCAGTCTCGCTCTGTCACATCGTGGCTCGCGTCAGTCTGTCTTCGTGAACCAGTCTGACCTTCACTTTGGACGGAGCGGGGAATTCATCCCAAGTGCGCCCGTCCAGTTGTCGGCCGGTCTTCTTCTTATTCACCCCGCCCCACTGCTTGAAGTGGAAGGCGACGCTTGCGGCGGAACATTGATCGCGGATGGACCGCACCCAGGAGGCATCCATCGCCCTTGCGCCCGGACCGCTCTCACCGCCAGCGATTACCCAGTCGATGTTGGTGAGGTTCATTGCCTCCAGCGGGCCGAGGAGCGGTTCGAGGCTGAGGAACTTGATCGCCGCGCCGGTGCGGCGGAGGTGGTCGATTCTGTACATGTAGTCGGCGTTCTCGACACTCACGCCCATCCAGACATTGCCCGGCCAATCGAGCTTGCCCGATAGCTCTTCCAGTCGCTCCGCCCTCTTGGTCAGGATCTGATAGGTATGCTGAGGGGTGTCCCGCATTGCGCTGAAAACCCGCTGTATGAAATCCAGCGGCACGTTCTCATGGAACAGGTCGGACATCGAGTTGACGAAGATCATTCGCCCGACTTTCCAGCCCTTGGGAATGGACAGCGATGCTTCGTCCAAGCGAACCACGCCGTTCCACTTGGGGCGGCCCCCCGACATCCGGGTGGTTCCGGCATATTTCGGTTGCCCCATCGCTTCGAGCCGCCTGGCCATCCGCATGGCGTAGCAGTTGGTGCACCCAGGTGAGATGACCGTGCAGCCGACGACCGGGTTCCAGGTCGCTTCCGTCCATTCGATCGAGGATTTGTCACCCATTGCCACCCTCCTTCGGAAAACGGACGATGAGGTGATCGGCGAAGCTCCCTTTCGGGCGCCTGCCTGTTTTCAGGGACCGTACCTCTATGACACCGTCTTCCTCCATCTGCCGCAGGACCTCTTTGTAATTCTTCATAATGAACGGACGATCGACGCTGTGTGCTTCGTAGATTTGCACCGTCGTCAGCTCCCGGCCCGCAAAGTTATCCAGCAGCGATGTCCGCAAGGCGGAAAGCGGCTGCTGGAGCGAAAACAGCAAGGGCATTGACGCATCGGCAGGCGAATAGGTGAACGAGGGCACCCCTTGGTCTTCCGTGGAGCTTTCCTTCGTCATGATCTCCTTCATGATCGAGTAGCCACGGAAGTTCTTTGATACGAAGATGAGATGGTGCGTCGGCCGACCGGAAGGATTCTTGAACCGGAACGGCAGCACGAAAGTCCCGCCCATTTCCTTGATGGCCTGCGTCATCTCCTCAAGAATCATCGACTCCCGCATTGTCGGGCTTGCACCGGCAACACGCTCCCTTAGCTTGCGCGCACGGTCGGGGCCGAAGAGGGAGGCCATGTGCTCTTCGACCGCATCGTTGGAAATCCCTGCATTGATGCGGTTGTAGTTGAAAAAGAACACGCAGTCACAGCCCCAATCCTTGATCACGCCATTGACGATCTTCAGAGACAAGCCCTTGTAGCCCCACGGGTCGATGAACGTGAAGGAGGGGACTAGGCGCGTTTCGCTGAAGTATTTCTCGGCATCCTCGTTTACGGCATTGCAGGAGACCGTCGGCTTGTAGGCGAGATTCTCGATACCGGGCAGCTTGTCGATTTCCGCCTGCAACGTGGAGGTGTTCTGCGAATTCACATCGTTGAACAGTGCCACCAGGTATTTCGAGAGCTTGGAGTCGGAGATTGCCTTCTCCAGCACCATGAGCGGCGTGGAGGCGGACCCGTCCTTGTAACGCCCCGGTCCTGCATAAAGATCGACGTAGGCGAGGCGGCTATCGTGCCTGATCACACTCGGCAGGATTACATTCGCCCACGCCGCGAAATACTTGGCCACAATCCGAGCCTTGACCTCGGATTGGTCCTGCCTCTCTTCGAAGAATCTCGCCGCCGTCTTCATCGGTTCTCCGCCTGTAGCAATCGACGCGCTAGCACTATCCCGCGCCACTCTATCCGAGTGAGAACAAAAATGGAACGATGATCGGCAGTAGGAGGAAGACTCCCCCTCGCATCAGCCCGTTAAGCGCCTATCGAAACGGCGCAGCACCGCCGTGCCCGCCGTTCTCTATCCGAACCCCCCGTCAACCACGAGCCAGGAGGAATAAGACCATGTCTGTGATCGGCACATTGACGCCCGCGATGGACGGCGGCTGGACCGGTTCCATCCACACGCCGACGATCAACACGAAGGTGCGGCTGGTCCCGAACGACAACCGCGACAACGAGAACGCGCCGGCGTTCCGGGTGTTCGTCGGCCAGTCCCGCGTCGGCGACGCCTGGGCGGCCGCGCTCCGGCGGCGACAGCCCGAAGGACTACTTTCGCGTCCGCCTCGACGACCCCAGCCTGCCGGAACCCATCAGCGCCGCCCTGTTCCAGTCCGAGGACGGGAACGGGGCGCAGCTCGTCTGGAACTGGCGGAAGGCGGAGGGGGCTACGAAATAGGCGGTCTATCTTGAGATCGGAGAAAGCCATATTTCAGATATGGCTTGGCGCCGTTTTCGTGAAGTCCGGCGGCGACGATTTACGTCCGGCCTCGTGTCGCTGCTTTCAGATCCTCGTGATCGAAGGCGCTAGCCATGCGTTCGACCTTATCCGAGGTAATGCCGAAGCGGGCCGCGGCATCGCGCCAACCCGCGACCGCCGATCCGACCTCCGTCGCTATCGCGTGGGCATCTTTCTCCACCATGCCGAACATCGGCGCAATCTGTAAGGCCGTGTCGAGGGACGCTGTTCCATCGATTTCGTCGATCGCCAGGGCATGAATCCGCGGCTTCACGTCAGTCGGCATCGGATTGAGATCGTAGGCGGGCGCGAGCCGCCAGCCATTCGGATCACGAAGGAAGCCGTGATTGCGCAGATGGTCGTCGGTGTTGGAAACCAGCATGTTGAACACGATCCGCCGCCAGAGCTGGCGCAGATCCTCGTTCACCTGCGATCCCTCGCGGCGCAGGAACTCGGCGATCTCGAGATAGCTACGTGTCTCGTTGTCGGAAGCATCGAGAGCGGTGAGCGCCGACATGTAAGGGATACGCTGACCTTCGCGCCGGTCGAAGCGCCGGGCCATGAGGACTGGCTTCTTCAATACGAGCTGTAGCCGCCATGGCGAAACCTCCACCCCAGCGGCCTCGGCGAGCGCCATGGTTGCCGCCTCCCAGCGTGTCACCGGCCACTCGTCGTCCTTGCGCGGGAACTTGGCAATCAGCAGGTAACCATCCTTGTCACGTACCGAAGCTTTCGGGCGCGCGCCGCCGAGCGATGTCCCGGGGGCGAGGATCAGTTGCAGGTCTTCATCGGTCTCCTTGTCGTCGATGATGCGGTTGGTCGCCGACAGCAGGCGGGGGAGGTCGACGACAGGCGGAACGCGCTTTCCGGTCGAGGTGAGGAATTCGCCGCCGCCCGCGTCCTTGAATCGAAGCGCGCCGAGCCGGGTTTCGTCGTCGACGAGAGTCAGGAAGTCGACGGCCAGCAGCGTCCTCGGTTGGCGACCTTCCGCACGCGCCCGGCGGCGCTCGTTCCGGCGCATGAGGGTCTGTCCCCATCGGTCTGGCGCCGGATCCGTGAAGGCGTTGAACAGAGGACGATTGGTGTGGAACTGCCCTCGTGCGGGCGGGAGGACGGGATCGAGACCGAAACCATCGCGGCGCGCCAGCCAGGACGGATCGTACTCGAAGGACGCCGTCTCCCTGGCCCCGCGCGTGCGCGTCCAGAGCCGCCCCGCGGGAATGGTTTCTCCCGCCATGTCCATGAAGACGAGAAGTTCACGTTCCATGGTCGGTGCCCGACGACTTCAGCTGCGCCGTGCGGATGCGGCGGGGCAGGCGCTCTTCTTCGAGGCTGAGGCCAATCTGATCGCTTGCGGCGTCCGCTAGGTCTCCCAATCGATCCGACATGCCGAGGACGAAGAGGACCGAGGCGTAGATGCCCATCGACACTCCGGCATCACCCTTTTCGACCCGGGCAAGCGTGTTGCGGCTGATGAAGGCGCGTTCGGCCATGAGCGCCATGGACAGTCGTCGCCGACGACGTGCAGCGGAGATGTCTTGGCCGAGCTTTTTCAGCGCGCGCCGCACGCCCATTGGCAGGGCTGGTTGGGAACGTGAGGATTTCATGGCTCAAAACAAGGGCATTATGGGCGATAACGCTCAATATATGGTGCAAATTGTGCCTTGTAAAGGCAATAATATCCTACCGCCCCATACTATGAGCGATATGGTATGTAACGCACAATATATGAAGCGTTATAGAGCGGCCCGTTGGCTCGGCGCGGTTAGGTCTCCACCGTCCTATTCGGCAGGAACGCGTTGATCCGCCTCTCGCACTATCCGCTTTGGGCTCTTTCCCGTAGCACGGCTTCTCGCACTCCGCATCGCTTTCCGCTTTCTCCCGAGCATCGCAGCGCCAATCGTGTCCGACACGCGTCCAGCAGCAGTCTTCACGGGGTCATTCGCCAAATGCGCATAGCGTGCCGTGGTCTGGACTTGCGTATGTCCGAGCAGCTTGCCGATCATTGGAAGGCCTTCACCCAAGGCCAGGGCGCCGCTGGCATAGGAGTGCCGGAGGTCATGAATACGCACGTCATCGAGGCCGGCCTTGGCCCGAATGCGGCGCCACGGGTGCTGCAGGTCAGTGAGGCGGCTGCCGTCCTTCTTGCCGGTGATGACGTATGGGTTGTCTTCCAGCTTCTTGATGCCTTTCAGCACGTCAGCGGCGGTCTTTCCGAAGTGCACGATCTTCGCTCCGGTCTTGGAGTCGGGCAGGCGCAACTCGCGCGACTTGAGGTCCACATAGTCCCATTTGAGCGTCATGATCTCGCCGAGCCGGCAGCCAGTCAGCATGAGTAGCCGAACGGCATCGACCGCCGATTGGGTTTCGGAGCCGTCCTGTTCGACCTCGCGCAGCGCCTTGCCAAGCGCGGCGAATTCCTCGGGGCTCAAGAATCGCGCACGCTTCTGCTCGACATATTTCTTCACATGCAGGCACGGATTGCTGCCGTCCGGGCGGATACCCCAGGCCTCGGCAAGGCTAAACATCTTCGACAGCACCCCAAGGGTCCGATTGGCTTGATAGGGGATGTGGCTGAGACCGTGATGCAGCTCGGTAATGTCCTGTCGCTCGATGTCCGTCACTTTACGTGTGCCGATCTTGGGGTTGATGAACAACTCGACTGAGCGCTTGTACTCCGCCTGGGTGCTCGGCTTGCACCGCACGGCGACATGCTCCTTGAGGAACCGCTCACCGAGCCCTTTCATGGTCGGCGCTTTGCGCGCCTGATCGAGCTCTTTGGCGGGGTCGCGGCCACCTTTCGCCTCGGACAGAATCTCGAAGGCGCGGACGCGTGCCTGCTCCGCTGTGACGGGGCCATGCGGTCCAATGGTTATGAACCTCTGCCGCCCCTTGATCCGGCACTTGACGATATAGACCTTGCGGCCACTCGGCCAGACGCGAAGGCCGAAGCCCTTGAGCTCGTCATCCCACAGACTGGCCGCCGTGGAATTCGCCGAGGCCTGGTCCACCACGCGCTTGGTGAGCTTTGCCATGACCGCCCTCCATCACATGATCCAACCTGAAGGTCGCCAAAGCTACCAAATAGCTACCACTCGACGGCAAATCAGGTCGCATGTGAGGATAGCAGGCTGTCGGTCTGTGTCAATGAAATGCTATATAATACCGTATGTTAGGCGGTCACAGGCGATGTGAGCGGATTTGGGCGGAGGTCGTCGCAGGCCATTTATTCAAACTCATAACCTGAAGGTCACAGGTTCAAATCCTGTCCCCGCAACCAACTTCACCGAACGTTCGAACAGATCCGGAAAGGCCGCTTCATCTGAGGCGGCCTTTCTGCGTTCAACGCCCTGCGCCAGCCCGCCATCGGGCCGAAGCCGGACGACTCCACCTTCCGGCGGTCCAAGGATGGGTTTCGGAACAGGTGACCTTGGACTCTCATTGTCGGCGAGGGGTCTCCGGAGGCCAGGTCGCTACACAGAATGCCTTCGGTTAGAACGAGTTCACCTGATTTGTCGGCTTCTTGCCGGCGAGCACGCGGAGAATATCATCAGCCACCGCGTCGCCCATGCGCTGCATCGCCTCCTGGGTCAGCGCCGCGGCATGCGGCGTGACGATGACATTGTCCTGGTGGAGGAGCGGGTGGTCGTCCGGCAGGACACCTTCCGCGACGCCATCCAGCGCCGCGCCCGAAAGTCGTTTCCCTGTGATCGTCGCGGCCAGGGCGGCGGTGTCGATCAGACCGCCGCGTGCCGAATTGATGAGGATCGCGCCGGGTCGCATCAACGCCAGTCTCTCGCGGCCGATGATGTGATGCGTTTCCGGTCCGTATGGTAAGTGCAGGCTGACGATATCCGAGGCCCCGAGCAATTGCTCCAGCGGCACGAAGTCGATCCGACCAGGAATATCAGTCGGCGCGGCCTGGCGTGGCCGGGTGGCGAGAACACGCATCTGTAGACCTGTCGACGCGATTCTCGCGACCTGCCGGCCGATTCGGCCCAGGCCAACGATCCCTAAGGTTCGGCCGCGCAGCTCGAATCCGGTCAGTCCGTCTCGGTTTTTCCATTCGCCCTCCCGCGCTCTCCGCATCGCAATCCCGAAGTGGTGCGAGAGGGCAATCATGGCGCCGATGGTCCATTCGGCGACCGAAGTTGCATTGGCATCGGGCGTGATGGTCACTGGAATGCGCAATCGGCTGCATAGCTCGACGGGGATGTAATCCACGCCGACGCCATGCCGCGCGACGATCCGAAGTTCGCGTCCGGCTTCGATAATCGCAGGCGTTATCGGGTCACGAACCACCAGGGCCGCGGCCTCGCCGATGGCCGCCATGAGGGTCCTCTCGCTGCGATCGGATGCGACGCGCAACTCCGCCACGTCGGCCAGGCGCGCCATGGACGAGGAATGGATCGGTTGCGTCAGGAGGATGACGGGTCGCGACAAGGTGGCTCCGGTTCAGCATCGCAAGTTGCATGGGAGGCAGAAAGGACATTGACCGCCGTATGGCTGTCAAGTAGCATACTAGGTAACTAGTTGGGTAGTCTGAAATGACGGCAAAATACCAATCCTTTTCACCGGCCGCACTCGCCTATGCACGCATAAAGGACTCAATTCTCAACAGGACCTATGGCCCCGGCCAGCGGCTGTCCGAGACCATGCTGGCTGCGGAACTGAAGCTTGGGCGCTCGCCGATCCGTACCGCTTTGACTCGCCTTGAAAGCGAGGGATGGATCAGGATCCAGCCGCAGAGCGGGACGTTCGTCAGCGCGCCAACCCTCGCCGAACTTGCGGAGATGGCGGAGCTTCGCCTCGTTCTGGAAATCCATGCGGCGCGACAGGCCGCAAGCCGCATCGACGATGTGGAACTGGCGCGACTGCGCGCTGCTTTCGAAGTGTTGGCGGCCACCGGCGTCGATGGGCACTTTGCCGATTTCCAGGCTTTCGACGACGATTTTCACGCGACCGTGCATCTCGCGGCCGGCAACCGCAAGATCTTCGACATGCTGCGCAACCTGCGCGACCAGATTCGATGGGTTCGCTCATCGACCGCAATTCTTCCGGGTCGTGTCGCGGAATCCCTGCGGGAGATGCAGCGGGTTCTGGAGGCGCTGGAGCGCCGCGATGGCGAGGCGGCTGCCAAGGCGATGGGCATGCACATCTCGAACATTGCCTCGAGCTTCAAGTCGATGCGCGATGCCGAGGCGGAAAGCGCCGCATGAGTTACGAAAAGCGCCCGATCATTGTCGACCAGGCGCCACGCGGTCGCGGCCCTTATCCGCAGGCGCTGCGTTGCGGCCCCTTCGTATTTCTCTCCGGGCAGGGGCCTTTGTCCCGGGAAACCAACGCACCGATCGATGCCTCGTTCGCCGAGCAGGTCGAACTCACCCTCGACAACGTTTCGGCGATCCTCACCGGGGCTGGCCTCTCGCTGCAACACGTCGTCAAGGTGACCGTGTATCTGACCGACCTTGCCTGGGTAGGCGAGTTCAATGCGCTGTACCAGAAGCGCATGCCGGAACCGCGGCCGGCGCGGACCCTGGTGCAGGCCGTACTCCGGGGCATCGACGTCGAAATCGACGCCATTGCCATGGATCCTGCCTTTCGTTGGGGGCCTGAGCCATGAGCGGCACCAGCGCAAGCCATTTCTGGATCGGCATCGACATTGGCGGAACCTTCACCGATCTGTATGTCGTGGACCCGACCGCAGGCCGGGCCAGCACCGGAAAGGTGCTTACCGATCACATCGATCCGACGGCCAGCATAGAGAAAGGACTGGGCGAGATGATCGCCCAGGGAGCACTGGACCCCAGGCAGGTGCGCCGCGTCGTTCACGGCACTACGCTGGTGACAAATGCCGTCATACAGCGCCGGGGCGCACCGACCGCACTGCTGACGACCCAGGGCTTTCGCGATTCGGTCGAGATCGGAACGGAACATCGGTTTGATCTTTACGATCTCGATATCGAGAAGCCCGTGCCAATCGTGCCGCGGCAGTTGCGTCGACCCGTATCGGAACGCATCCTGGCCGATGGAAGCATCGAGCGACCGATCGACGAGGAGCAGGTTCGCGAGGAATTGCGTGCCCTCACCGAATCAGGCATCCAGTCCATCGCGGTTTGCCTGCTCCATAGTTTCCGAAACTCGCAACATGAACGGCGCGTTGCGTCGATCGCGCGTGAGATGGCGCCCAACCTGCATGTGTCGCTTTCCTGCGACGTCGCGCCGGAGATTCGCGAGTATGAACGGGCATCCACTACCGTCATCAACGCCTTCGTGGCGCCAGAGGTCGGGCCTTACCTGCGCAACCTGACAGGGCGCCTCGCCGCCATCGGCATCGATGCGCCGCTGCTCATCATGCAATCGAACGGAGGCACTGCGGCGCCGGAATTCGCCGAACGCTATCCTGTGAGGCTGCTCGAATCCGGGCCCGCGGCCGGCGCCATCGGCGCCGCCAACATTGCCCGCCTTTCGGAAGAGGACCGGGTCTTTTTCTTCGACATGGGCGGAACGACGGCAAAGGCCGTAATCATCGATGACGGCGCGCCCCTTATCGCCCGCAAGCTGGAAGTCGCGCATGTCTACCGGTTCAAGCATGGCAGCGGCCTGCCGGTGCAGAGCCCCACGGTCGATCTGATAGAGATCGGCGCGGGAGGTGGTTCGATCGCCCGCATCGATTCGCTCGGACTGTTGAAAGTGGGACCCGATAGCGCAGAGTCGGATCCAGGGCCGGCGTGCTATGGGCTCGGCGGCCTCCATCCGACGGTGACCGATGCAGACCTGGTCCTCGGCTATATCGGCGCGGACAGTTTCCTCGGCGGGCGAATGCGCCTCGACATGGAGAAGGCGAGAAGGGCGATAGACGAACACGTCGCAAAGCCGCTCGGGATGTCGGTGGAGGAAGCGGCCTGGGGTATCCACCGGGTCGTGAACGAGAACATGGCTGCGGCGGCCAGAGTTCACCTGCTGGAGCATGGCCGCACGCCATCGGCCTATACGATGGTGGCGTTTGGCGGAGCCGGACCGGTGCATGCATATGGTGTAGCGCGGATCCTTGGCTGCAGTTCGGTCCTGGTTCCCGGTCATGCAGCGGTAGGCTCCGCATTCGGTTTGCTTTGCGCGCCGGTCTCGTTCGAGGCTGCGCGCAGTTTTCCCGTTGCCCTGGAGGACGTTGACTGGTCGGAGGCGGAGGCGGCAATTGACGAGTTGCGGGCAGAGGGCATCCGGTTGGTCACTTGGGCTGGACTGCCTCTCAGCCAGACCGTGACCGAAATTGCCGCCGACATGAGATACCGCGGACAGGGCCATGAGATCACGGTCCCCGTGCCCGTTGACGCTCTGGGCCGGCAGGCAGCGGAAACCATGGCAGCGGCCTTTGCGGCCGAGTATCGGCGGCTCAATGCAGTGTCAGGTCCCGACGCGCCGCTTGAACTGGTGACCTGGAGGGTCCGCGTGCGCGGACCAGTACCGACGCTCTCGGCAAGTCCGCCGCAACCTCGCAAGGGCTTCGGTCCATGCCGCCGCCGGCCGGTCTGGTTTGATGGCGTCGGTTTCGTCGACTCGGCCGTTGTGGCGGCAGCGGATCTCCGTGTCGGTGCCACGGTCCATGGCCCGGCCATTATCGAACTTGGCGATGCCAGCCTTACCGTCGGGCCGGATGCAAGTCTGGCATTGCGTGCCGACGGGCTGATGCACCTGATCATTCAGGCGGAGCGACCGCAGTGAGACGAGAATTCCTGCCCTACGAGCTGGAGATCCTGTGGAACAGGCTGCTCGCCATTGCCGAGGAGCAAGCCCAAGTTCTTATGCGGACGGCTTTCTCGACCATTGTTCGTGAAGCAGGGGACCTTTCCGCGGCAATTTTCGATCGGCGCGGCCGCATGGTTGCGCAGGCCCGTACCGGGACGCCCGGCCATATCAACACGATGGCGCTTGGCATGCGGCACTTCCTCGAAGCTTTTCCGCCCGAGGATCTGCATCCCGGCGATGCGCTGCTCTCGAATGATCCCTATCGCCTGGCCGGGCAACTCAACGACATGTCGGTGGTCACGCCGGTATTCCACCGCAGCCGGCTCGTCGGATTCTTCGCGAGTTGCTGCCACATGGTCGATGTCGGCGGAATCGGCCTGACAGCGGATGGCCGCGAGGTATTCGAAGAAGGATTGCAGGTTCCCTTCTGCAAGCTCCGCATCGCCGGACAGGTCAACAAGGACGTTGCCGGGTTCATAGCCGCGAATGTTCGGACTCCACGGGAGGTGCTGGGGGACCTTCAAGCCCAGGTTGCTGCCGGCGAAGTAGGCGGAGATCGTCTGGTCGGCCTGCTTCGGGAGTTCGATCTGGCCGATATCGAAGACCTGTCCGACGAGATCATCGGTCGATCGGAGCGGGCAATGCGGAATGCCGTGCGAGGTTTCCCCGAAGGGCGTTTCAGCCATGTGGCGATCAACGACGGCATGGACCGACCATTGCGGATCGAAGTCGCGGTCTGGCGCGAAAAGGACGAACTGTTCGTCGATTTCTCCGGGACCGATCCAGCCGTCGAGCGGGGAATCAACGTGCCGCTCGCCTATACGACGGCCTACTCGACCTATGCCGTCAAATGCGTGCTCGCCCCCGAGGTGCCCAACAATCACGGCAGTTTCATTCCCGTTCATGTCAGCGCGCCCCAAGGCTCGCTGCTCAACCCGGTCTCGCCGGCGCCGACCGCGGCCCGACATATCCTGGGACACTATCTGCCGAGCGCCATTTTTCCCGCCATTGCCACGGCCTTGCCCGACCGGGTCCCGGCCGATAGCGCTGCCGGGCTCTGGGTGACGCAGGTTGGCGGCCGCAAATTGGATGGAGAGCCGTTCTCCTTTGCATTCTTTTCCGTTGGCGGCATGGGAGCGCGGCCGTCCAAGGACGGGCTGTCGACCACGTCCTTCCCAAGCGGCATCCAAAGTGTCTCGACGGAGATCATGGAGGCCGCATCGCCCCTTCTTTTCCATAAACGCGAGTATCGTCCCGATTCCGGCGGCCCCGGCCGCTATCGAGGTGGATTGGGGCAGACGATCATTTTTGAAGTGCGATCCAGGGGGCCAGTGATGCTGTCGGCAATGTATGACCGAATGCGCGATGTTCCCCGCGGGGCGATGGGCGGCGGCAATGGATCGGCCGGGGCTGCGGTCGGTGCAGATGGCAGGGCGCTCGTGGCGAAAGGGCGGAGTGTCATCCAGCCTGGCGAGCTTGTCAGGATCGATCTGCCGGGCGGCGGCGGATATGGCCCGCCTGGCGAGCGCTCTGCGAAGGCAATTCAAAGGGACCTTGAAGCCGGACTGATCAGCAGGGAAGCCATGGCGCGCGACTATGCGGCCGACAGGCCGGACACATCCGGGGGGCCATCAGTACTCTCCGTCAAGAGCAAGGCTATGACGACTTAAACGGCGATGCCGTATGCATGGGGCAAACGGGGCGCCCAAAATCTGGAGGTTTCTCATGAAGCTATCGGCATTCTGTTTGGCGGCTGCGATTTCGGTCTCGGCCGCGGCCGGGGTCGCGAATGCGCAAACGTCCCTGAAGCTGGGGTTTGCCACCGCCGCCACCTCCCCTTATGGCTACGCCGCAGGTATCCTCGCGGAGGAAGTGAAGCAGAAAAGCGGCGGCCGGCTCAACGTCGAGATCTTTCCGGCCAGCCAACTCGGTGGCGAACGGGAGATGATCGAGGGACTTCAGATCGGCACGCTCGATCTCAACTTCACCTCCCCGGCGCCGCTCGGCAATTTCGTCCCCGACGTCGCTGTCTTCGAGGTTCCGTTCCTGATCCGCGGGTTTGCCCACGCCGACGCGGTCCTTGACGGCGCCGTCGGGCAGGGTCTCATCGGCAAGATCAATGGGCGGAATCTGGTCGGTCTTGCCTTTGGCTATCTGGGGCCGGTCCATCTGGTGACCAATCCGAGACCAATCACCAAGCCCGAGGATCTGCGTGGCCTCAAGATCCGCACCCAGGAGAACGAGATCCACCTCATCACCTTCCGCACGCTCGGCGCGCTGCCGACACCAATGGCATTTCCGGAACTGTTCGGGGCCCTCCAGCAGGGCGCGGTCGACGGTATGGACAATCCTTCCACGACCGTTCGCTCGGGCCGGTTCTTCCAGGCTGCCAAGCATATCTCGCTGACCGGGCATCGGTTCATCATCACGCCGATGCTTGCCTCGCCCGTGACCTGGGGGAAGCTCAGCCCCCAGGATCGGCAGATTGTCGCCGATGCCGCAAAGACCGCGGCGCTCGCGCTGCGCAAGCGCGTCCAGGAACTGGAGGAGGAAACCATCAAAGCGCTTGCATCGGAAGGAATGCAGGTTACCAAGGTGGCCGATATCGACGCGTTCGTGCAGGCGCTCAAGCCCGCCGAAGCAGAGTTTGCGCGGCGCTTCGGGCGTGAGACGCTCGAGGCCATTCGCAACACCAAGTGACATCGGACGGGCCCGGTCCGCTTGAGCGGGCCGGGCCGCGCCGCCCGATGCTTCAGACAATCCTGCGCATCGACGAGACGATGGCCAAGGCGATCGGCATCGCCGTGGCGGTACTTCTGGCCAGTTCCGTCGGTCTTGGCATGTATCAGGTCCTGATGCGCTTCGTCATCATGCAACCTTCCACCTGGTCGGAAGCGCTGACGAGAACCTTGCTGATCTGGATGGTGTACCTTGGCGCTGCCCTGGCGGTCCGCGGCGGGCTGCTCGTGGCGGTGGATGTGGTGCGGTCGGGCGTTCGTGGGCCTCTCAGGACCGCACTCGAACTGGTGGCGCTCCTCGCCTGCCTGGTCTTCTTCGCGACGGTGGCCTGGTATGGCTACTTGATTGCCGGGCGGGTGCGGTTCCAGGTACTGGCCGGCCTCGAAGTATCGATAGCCTGGGCGTATGCGGCATTGCCCGTCGGCTGCACTATTGCGGCGCTGACGGCCATGTTCTCGATCGTCCGCCTGCTGTCCGGCGTCAGTACGGAAACCGATCGCGGCACGGCGAGGTAAGGCAATGTCGCCGGCCATCGTCATTCTTACCATGGTGTTGCTGCTGGGACTGGCAGTTCCCGTCGCGATCTCGATCGGGCTGACAAGCATGCTCTTCGTCGGAGGCGATGCCCGCCTGTCGATGCTGGTCGTGCCGCAGCAACTGTTCATTGGCCTGGACAAGTATCCCCTGGCAGCCATTCCCTTTTTCATCCTGGCCGGAAACTTGATGGAAGCGGGAGGTATATCGCGGCGGCTGATCGACTTCGCCAAGTCCATGGTCGGGGGGTTGAGCGGAGGTCTTGCGCTCACCTGCGTCGTTACGTCGATGATATTTGCCTCGGTGTCGGGATCGAGTATCGCCACGGTATTCGCCATCGGCTCGATCCTGATCCCGTCGATGGTCAAGCATGGCTACCCGCCGGCCTTCGCGGCTGCATTGATGGCCACGTCGGCGGAGCTTGGCGTGATCATTCCCCCGTCAATCCCCATGATCCTCCTGGGCGTATCGGCCGAGCTTTCGATCGGCGAGCTGTTCATTGCCGGAGTGGGGCCGGGGCTGTTCATCGGTGCCAGCCTCCTTGTTCTGACCTGGTGCCTCTGTCGCTGGCGCGGCTACGGTCGCCGGGATGGCGCCGACCGCATGCCGGTCATGCTGGCGCTGCGGCGGGCGGCGCTCGCCCTCGGACTGCCGGTGATCATCCTCGGCGGTATTTATGGCGGGGCATTCACGCCGACCGAGGCGTCGGCAGTCGCCGTGGGATATGCCCTGGTCGTTGGCGCGCTTGTCTATCGTGAGCTGGGCGTACTTCAAATACTCGCAGTTCTTCAGCGATCGGCAGTCTCCGCCGCTGCCATCATGCTGCTGGTGGCAACTGCTGCCTTCCTAAGCTATCTTCTGAACCGTGCCGGCCTTCCAACGGCGCTTGGAGGATGGCTGAACGCGACATTCGACAGCGCCACCGCCTATCTCCTCAGCGTCAATATTGCGCTCTTTATCGTTGGAATGTTCGTCGAGACGGGGGCGGCAATCCTCGTTCTCGGTCCACTTCTTACACCAGTGGCGACGGGATTCGGGATCGATCCGATCCATTTCGGTGTTGTCATCATCGTCAACCTGGCGCTCGGAATGGTAACGCCGCCATTCGGAGTAAATCTCTTTGCGGCCTGCCAGGTGGCGAATGTCTCTGTCCTGCAGATCGCAAGGCATTTGCTGCCGTTCGTCCTCGTCGTATTTGCCTGCCTGATGGTGATCACTTTCGTGCCGGCCATCGCGCTGACCTTGCGAGATCTGGTTTACTGAACGGATTATCGGGAGAGTCTGTAAATGCGGATTCAGAGGATTGAAGCCACCGCGCATTCGCATCCCTTCGATGCCGTCGCTTTGAGCTTTGGTGTGGGGCGAAACGTGAAGCGCGACATGGTTCTGGTGAAGATCGTCGCGGAGGATGGAACAACCGGATACGGCGAAGCACATCATGCGCTTGCCCCCACGGCAATTGCGGAGATAGTCAACTACAGCATTGCGCCCTTGATTTGCGGCATGGATTGTCTCGATCGGGAGGGGATTTTCGATCGGATCTACCGCTCTCAGGTGCAGACCCACGGAACCGGAACGGCTGCGGTTATCGCGGCCAGTGGCGTCGACATCGCCCTGCTCGATCTCGCGGGCAAGATTCTGAAGCAGCCTGTCTATGCCTTGCTGGGTGGGACGAGAAAACGAATCCCGGCTTATGCAGGGGGACTGTCACTGGGATTTCAGCCTTTGCCGTCCCTCGAGCGAGAGGTTCAGGCCATCGTCGATCGTGGCTACAAGGCGATAAAGCTCAGAGTGGGCCAGGATCCCAGGATCGACAGCGAAAGGGTGGGCCTGGTGCGGCGCCAGTTCGGAGACCATCTGAAAATTGCTGTCGATGCTGCAACCCGTTATGCGATGGTGGATGCGCGCGAGATCGCCCGCTATTGCGAAAAATACGAGGTCTGGTGGATCGAGGAGCCGTTCACCCCGGATAACCTTGATGGCTACCGGCTATTGAAACGCTACACGGCGACACCTGTGGCCGCTGGCGAGAATCACTTCACGAAACAGGCGTTTCGGGAGCTGCTGCGGCTAGGGGCCGTCGACATCGTTCAGGCGGACTGCACCAAGGCGGGCGGTATTACCGAGGTAAAGAAGATCGCCGACATGGCCGCAGCCTATCATGTGCGGGTCGCTCCCCATACAAGTCAGAGCGCTCTCAGTTCAGCAGCCAATCTTCACCTGCTCTCCGCCATCCCGAATGCGCTGGTGCATGAAGTCGACCTGGCGCCTGTCAATCCGTTCCGTGACAATCTTGCACGCAACCCGCCTGAACTCGTCGATGGCGGAATGATGGCTCCGGCGGGGGATGGACTTGGCTTGGAAATTGACGAGCAGGTACTGAAAGGCCTGCCAGCTGTTCCAGGACCCTGTTACCTGCCACCATGACTGAGAATAGTCGACAGGACCTGGATCGAACCGGCGCCAGCAATCCAAAGGGACCGAAGAGATACGTCAGCAATCCGGCCAGCGACATAGATCTGGTATAGATCGAGCTACCTACCACAGTCACATGAACCGACACCCTCGCGTTGCGCCTGGCACAAACTCTCGGTGGTTTCAGGCCCCCGCAACCAGCGTTCCCTGCAAGGCAGGAACAGACCCGGCCCCGGAAACGGGGCCGGGTTTTTTGGTGCCTGCGGCGAGCGCCAGAATCCCGGCGAGATAGCCGCAGAGATGGATGCGAAGCTGGCCATCCTCCGGCACCAGGCGGATGGCGGAGATCAGCCGGCGCAGGATCTGCGCCGCTTCCGCGCGGGTATCCTCCGCATTCAGGGCCTCGCGCAGGTTCTCAACCTTCGTCCGGTAGACCGCACTGAGGTTCGGATGCAGTCGCAGCGGCGGCGGTGCCGACTGCACGAGCTCGCCCGAAACTGCCGCCTTGCGTTGCTCGAAATCGATCAGCGCCTGCTGCAGGCTGGGCGAGAACAGGCCCTGCTTGACCGCGTCGATGATCTTGCCGATCTCGCGGCCGACCGTCTCCTGCTCCTTGATTAGCCGCTGCCGTTCGGCATTGCGGTCGCGCACGAGATCATCGAGGGCGCGGTGATACTCGTCGACGAACTCGGCCACCAGTGCGGGCTGCATGAGGTGGCTCTTCAGCCCATCGAGCACCTGCGTCTCCAGGCGGTCGCGGCGGATGGTAAGCCGGTTCGTGCAGGTGCCGCGGTTGCGCGCCTGGCTGCAGCCGTAATGCGTCGCCGAGATCATGGAGAAGCCACCGCCGCAGGTTCCGCACCTGAGCAGCCCGGAAAAGAGATGCGGCGGCCGGCGGGCCCGTTCGGAGCGTACGCCTCGGCCATCGTGCATGAGGGTCTTGCGGATGGCGCCCTGCCGTTGCTTGACCTCCTGCCAGAGGGCCTCTTCGATGATGCGGAGGTCGGGCACCTCCTGGATGACCTAGCGCTCCGTCGGATTGAGCCGGGCGATCCGCTTGCCGCTCTCCGGGTCCTTCTCGAATCGCTGCCGGTTTCAGATCAGGCGTCCGGCATAGAGTTCGTTGTTGAGAAAGCCGGTGCCGCGGCGCCAGTTGCCGTAGATGGTGCTCGGCCCCCAAGTGCGCCCTTGCGGACCGGCAATACCTTCCTTGTTGAGCGCCTGTGCGACCGCGCGCGGGCTCTTGCCGGCCACGCACTCGGTGAAGATGCGGCGCACGACCGCCGCCTCCTCCGTATTGATCCGGCGCAGGCCCGGGGTGAAGGTTCCGTCCGGGGCGAACGCGCGCACCAGGTCGTAGCCATAGCAGAGGTCGCCGCCCGACTTGCCCTGGCGCGCGCAGGCCTCGAGGCCGCGCCAGGTCTTCTGCGCCAGGTCCTTGAGGAAGACGGCATTCATGGTGCCCTTGAGGCCGACATGCAGTTCGCCCACTTCGCCTTCGGCCAGCGTCACGATGCGCACACCGGAGAAGCGCAGCCGCTTGTAAGGCCGCCACGGGCTTATGGTTAGGCACATTTACGCCACCGTGGAACTGGCCAAGGGGCGAACGTCTAGCGCCGTCCTACTAACTTGCCACATAGCAGGATCACGAGCGTCTGGGCAGCAGTGGCTTGTGCTGTTTTTGTTCCAAACCGTGCTGTCGGCTCCGGCGGTGCCATTCAAACTTACGGCGCTAGCAGTCTTGGTCGAGGGCGGCAGCCCAGAGGATCACTACAGTCGTGCTGGTGCCTTGGTGCGTCATGGTCGCGTGTCAGAATATGACGATGTGGAATTGCTTGGTTTCCTACTTTTGATCTGTGGCCTGGCCAAATGGGACCGCTTTGGCCACGATTGGCACAGGCAGGGTCACGGCGGCGGGTCCCTGGGAGGCATAACCTGTCGCATTAAGCGCTTTGATCTGCCTGGGATCCGATCTGCGAACTTCATCCGGGCCAGCGGCATGAACTAGCCGCAATCAAGGGCCAAATACATGCGGTACGGCGCCCGAAACGGTGCACCGCCACTGAGTTGTCATCCAGTAGCGATTAGAGTCGGAGCCATTGTCGTCAAGTCTGGTTTAGTGGTCCCTGTTTCCGTGTGAGGATCATTGCTCCCCGACCATGCCGACGCAATTCTACTAGTTAGTGTTGTGTTCGACTGGACGGTCAGTCAGCTTGCAACCGGCGACAGCCGCGGAATAGGGTAAAGTGCCATGAAATCAGACTCCCTCCTGAATTCGCCAACCTCAAAGATCATGGCAATTCTGCGGGAAGTGGCCCAGGCCAGCGGAGCCACCCTTGCCACCCTTGCCGGCAATCTCAACCTGCCGCCGCCGACGGTTTACAGGATTGCGACCGAGCTGGAGCGTCTGGGTTACCTCCAACGATACCCGGGCGACCGAAAATGGCATGTCGGTGTGGGGCTGGTCGAACTGTCGCGCGCGGCCATGACGTCGGGAATCGCGCTCTCCCGCATCAAGGAGATCCTGCAGGATCTGGCGAGTGACATCGGCGAAACGGTTACGTTCGGAACCCTTTCGGGCAATACCGTCTCATATGTCCTCTCCATCGAA
Source organism: Alphaproteobacteria bacterium (assembly GCA_026126215.1). Taxonomy (GTDB): domain Bacteria; phylum Pseudomonadota; class Alphaproteobacteria; order Ferrovibrionales; family Ferrovibrionaceae; genus JAHCJQ01. The sequence continues at coordinate 13,080 of JAHCJQ010000018.1, read as the reverse complement.
CTCGACCAGCCGCTCACACTGTCGTTTCGGGCCGGCCGAAGCGGCCCTCTCTACTGCACGTCCAGTGGCCGTGTCTTCCTTGCGGCGATGAATGCCAAGGATCTGGCCGCGTACTTCAGACAGGCGCGGCTGGTTGCCTACACCCCGCAGACAGAGACCGATCCAGAGAAGATCGAGAGAATCGTTCGCAAAGTACGCGACCGCGGTTTCGCCATAACACTCCAGGAGTATGTGTCACATGTGAGTGGCGTGGCGGTGCCGATCAAGGACGAAACGGGCACGATGTTCGGAACGCTTGGGATTTCGGTTCCTCATGCCCGTGGCCGTTCGGCCAGGCTCCGCTCTTTGGTGCCGCGAATTCAAGAGAGCGCCCGACTGATAGCCGACTGTCTGAGCGGCAAGGAAGGCGACGCCGCAGGATAGGCGCCATATTCCATTTTACGGAATTCCATATTCCGGAAAACGATATGCGCTTGACGCTTCCGTTTCTTTGGTGGGAGCATGTGTCGCAAGCAGCGGCTGGATGATCAGCGCTGGCTGAGGGGGAACGGTCATGAAGCGTCAGGAAGCGATCGACAAGGCGAAGAAGTTCCTTCTCAGAACCAGCCTTCTGTCCGATATCGTGCCGGCAGAAGAAGGCCCGATCATTGATCATGCATCCGGAAGTCTGGTCTGGGATACGGAGGGCAACGAGTATATCGATTTCAATTCCGGTCAAATGTGCTCGACCCTGGGGCACAACAATCCGCGAATTCAAAAGGTGATTCGGGAACAGAGCGCGATCCTGACGCATGCCTCGACGGTCTATTACAACCTGCCGCAGATCGAGCTTGCCGAGCGTATCGCTTCGATCAACGAAGCACCGTTCACGAAGTCGGTTTTCGGCGAATCCGGCTCCGACTCCAATGAGCTCGCAGTTCTGATCGCGAGGCGAGCCACCGGGCGCCTGGCCATCGGCGCGCTGACCCAGAGCTTCCACGGTCTGAGCGACGCGACGCGTGCGATCAGCTTCGCTGCTTCCTCGCAAGGATACGGGCCGACCCTGCCCGATGTCTATGCGATGCCCACCCCCTACTGCTATCGCTGCCCGAACAAAGCCGAGGGAAAGGCGTGTTGCATGGCCCCGCTCGAGGCAGGTCTGGAGATCCTTGACAAACAATCCGGCGGCGCGCCCGCAGCAGTTATCGTTGAGCCGATCGTCAGCGCCGGTGGCGTCATCGAGCTTCCGTCGGAGTACCTTGAAGGGCTTCGCCGCGAATTGCACAGGCGCGGCGCGCTTCTCATCTACGATGAAGCGCAAACCGGCCTTGGAAAGCTCGGAACGATGTTCGGATACCAGTCCTTCGGCGTGAAGCCCGACATCCTGACGCTTTCAAAGCATCTTGGCGGGGGACTTGCCATCAGTGCGACGGTGACTACCGATGAAGTAGCCGATCGCGCTACGGCCAAGGGGTTCTCCTGCGGGCACTCGCACGCGTCCGATCCATTGGCGTGCAAGGCTGGCACCGCGAGCATTGACGAGATCACGGAGAACAGACTCGAACTTCGGGCCGCCCAGATCGGCCAGCGATGGTCCGACAGCATGCGCCAGCTTCAGCAGAAGTATGAAGTGATCGGCGATATCCGGGGGCGTGGTCTCCTGCAGGGCATCGAACTGGTGCGCGACCGCAGGACAAAAGATCCGGCGACCGAACTGGCGGCACGGATCTACAGGTACGGATTGAAGAACGGCCTCATGTTTTCCGTGAGGGGCCGATACAACAACGTGCTGCGGTTCGTGCCGCCCTTCACGACGACCGACCAGCAATTGGACAGGGCGACGGAAATTCTCGAGCAAGCTATCCGTACGGAGCAGGTCTAGCGCTCTGCCGGAAAGGCGAATTACGGAGCGAGGCACCAAGCAAGGGGGAAGATCATGGACAGGCGCGAGCTTCTGACGGCATTTGGTGGCGTAGGCGCGGTGGTTGCCGCGCAAGTGGGTGCGAAGCCGGCCGCGGCGCAATCGGCGGGCGCACCATCAAGGCTCAAGGAGATCCTGGATCGCGGTCACCTCATCGTTGGAACCCGCAGTACGACAATCGGATTTGGTTTCAAAGATAGCAAGGGAGATCTGGTCGGATTCGACATCGACCTGGCAAAAGAGTTTGCGAAGGGTCTGTTCAAGGATCCCAACAAGGTGAAGTTCGAAGTATTCCCGGGCGGAGCGGAACGTGTCCCCGCCCTCGTATCGGGCCGCGTCGACATCGTGGTCAGCCAGTTCAGCGTGTTCGAATCACGCGCGCAGGTGGTTGACTTCTCGCTGCCCTACTGCAACTCCGACTTCTCGGCGATCGTGAAGGCGAACTCGCCTTACAGGAAGCATGCGGACCTGGCAGGAAAGACGGTCACCACGAGGCAGGGTGATGAACTCAAGGAACTTATCCTGGGGGCCATACCTAATGCGAAGGTGGACATGTATCCCAATTTCGCCGACTCGTTCCTCGCATTCAGACAGGGGCGCGCTGAGGCCTTCTTTAACGACAGTGCTCCGGCACGCTACATCATCCGGGAATTTCCCAACCAGTTCCGGGTGATCCTGGATGCGGAAAATGCAATGGACGTGAACCAGTACTCTGTCGGCGTGAAGCAAGGCGAGCAGGTCCTTCTGAACTATGTGAATTGGGCGTTGACCAGAATGAAGCTTGAGGGGCGCCTGCAGGCGATACACCAGCGCTGGCTGGAAAGCGAGGACGCCATGCCGTTCTGGGCCAAGTCGCCCGTCTGATCGACTTGCCGGACGGATAGGGCGACATGGGAGATTACTTTTTCCATTTCGCCCCCGTCTGGCGCGAACTGCCGGCGATTCAGGACGCGCTGTTCCAGACCGTCCTCGTCGCCGTCACGTCGATCCTGCTGGCAAGCATCATCGGCACCGCCGCCGCCATCGCAAGTGCCAATGGCGGGCGGCGGTGGGAGCTGGCCGTCGTCGTCTATGTCGAGACGATGAGGAACAGCCCGAGCCTCGTGAAGATGTACTTCATCTTCTACGGACTTCCCTCCCTCGGGCTGTTTCCCTCGCCATTCTGGTCCGGGGTCATCGCACTTGCCCTGCATAACGGCGCATATGTCTGCGAGATCATGCGAGGCGGCCTGGCGGCGGTAAACCGCACTCAGGCGCAGGCAGCGATGAGTCTTGGCTTCGGCTTCACGCAGACACAGACGATCATCGTCCTGCCGCAGGCAATCCGGCACGCGCTTCCGCCACTGACAAACACCTGGGTCGAGATCGTAAAGGACACTTCCCTGACAAGCGCGCTCTCCGTCCGCGAACTGTTCTATGTGATGACGGCGCTGGTTTCCTCCACCCTGCGAAGCTTCGAGATCCTCATCGTTTTCGCGGCCATCTACTTCGTCCTCACGACCCTCCTTGCCACCTCCATGCGGGTCATGGAACTCCGGGCGAAATGGAGATGAACATGCTGGCGGAGATGCCAAACCTCGTTCCCATCCTGCTATCAGGCATGCAGGCGACGCTGATACTCGCCTTGAGCACCATTCTGATCGGCACCTGTGTCGGAACGGTACTCGGATGTCTTGCCGTTTGGGGCGGTGCCATCATCAGGATCCTGCTTTACGCACTCGTCACGATCGCCCGAGGTGTCCCTCTCGTCGTTCAGGTGTTCGCCGTGTTCTTTGTCCTGCCGGTATATGGGATACAGTTCTCGGCCATGACGTCAGCCGCAATCGCGCTGAGCGTCTTTGCTAGCCTGACGATCATGGAAATCGTCCGCGCCGGTATCAAGGCCGTCTCTCACGAGCAGTATCAGGCAGCACTCTCCCTCGGGTTCTCCTTCCGCGACGCGTTGATGTCCATCGTGTTTCCCCAAGCCCTGCGGATCATGATCCCCGGGCTCGTGAACCAGGGTGTCTTTCTGGTGAAGGCCACTTCTGTCGTCTCGCTGTTCGGTGTCACCGAGTTCATGTTCGTCGCAAAGGAGCAGATCGAACGTACTCTCCTAGGATTCGAGATCATGGCCGTTGTCTGGATCATGTACACTCTGATCTGCTTTCCATTGACGCAGCTGGGGCGGACACTTGAGGCCAGACTGAATGTCCGAGGCGCGGCGCAGGCGGCGAGTTAAGACATGATCGAAGTGCGGGAACTCAAAAAGTCATTCGGCGAACGGGTGATCCTGGACCAGGTATCATTGACTGTTCCGCAGGGGACCGTCTGCGGAATCCTTGGGCCTTCAGGTTCGGGAAAAAGCACGCTCCTCAGGTGCGTAAACTTTCTGGAGAGTTTCGAGGCCGGGGAGATCATCATCGATGGCGAGCCGGTCGGATACAGGAGCGTCGAAGGCAGGAGAGAGCCCCTGCCCCGGAAGACAATCGCCCGAATGCGCTCGCAATGCTGCATGGTTTTCCAGCAGTTCAACCTATTCGCCCATATGACCGCGCTGGAAAATGTCAGCATCGCGCTCATCAAGGTCAGAAAGATGCCAAAGCGCTCGGCGCTGGAAGCTGCCGAGGGCCTGCTCGGCAAGGTTGGGCTCACGCATCGGAAGGACGCCTATCCGGCTTTCCTGTCGGGAGGCGAGCAGCAGCGCGTGGCGATCGCCCGCGCGCTGGCCATGCAGCCAAAAGTTCTCCTGCTCGACGAAGTGACATCAGCACTCGATCCCGAGAGATCGGCAGAGGTCCTTGACGTGATCGCCGATCTGTCGCGGGAGGGCATGACCATGATGATGGTGACGCACCAGGTGCACTTTGCCCGCGAAATCTGCAACCAGATCATCTTCATGGATGGCGGGGTCATAGTGGAGAGGGGCGATTCAAGCATGATCACCGATCCGAGTTCCGACCGGCTAAAGTCCTTCCTGCGACATCTTCGACTGGTCTGACAGATGGCTAATGGACAGGAGACGTCCCAGACGCTCAGGCCCACATGGTTTGAGATCGATCTTGGTGCCATCCGGCATAATTTCAGGGAACTGCGGCGCTTGGTGGGACCGGCCGTCGCCATTTACGCCTGCATGAAGCGCAATGCGTATGGCTGCGGAATAGTTCCTGTCTCAAAGGCCTGTTTGGAGGAGGGGGCCGCCGGAATTGCGGTCGGTAGCGCCAATGATGCGGTTGCCATGCGCATTGGCGGGATCCACGCCAGTATCCTCGTCTATCCCGCCTGTCTGGCGGACGCGGCGCCGCTGTTCGAGCGTCATGACCTCATCCCGACGATATCTACCGAGGATGACGCCCAGGCGTGGAATGCGGAATTGACAAAACCGAGGGAGGTCTTCCTCAAAGTCGATGTCGGTCTGTTCCGTGCCGGAACCATGTACAATCAGGCAGATCGTTTCTTCTCTGCCGTGAAGGCAATGCCGAAGCTCAAGCCGATTGGGATATACAGTCACTTCTTCAGCTATGGCGCGGACCAGTCACCACAAAATTACCATTGGCAGTTCCGCAACTTTGAGGAAGTTATCGCACGGGCCAAGAATGTAGGCATGGGCGGCCTTCTGTACATGGTGTCCAGCACCAACGCCGTACTCGACTTTCCACAAATGGACCTCGCGGGCGTTGATCCGGGTCGACTTCTCTTCGGACTTGGCGCGTCCGCGACCGGGGCGCGATCAGGAACATTCAGGCCGGCGCTCTCGGCCTTCAAGTCACGAATAGTCACCTTGAAATCGACCGGGCCACTCCGCCTGAGTGAGTACAGGCCGCCCATTCCGGTCCGTGACAACATGAGAATTGGCGTGCTGCCGCTTGGCTGGGGCGATGGACTTCCACGGAAAGTGGGCTCGGCGGCAGCGGTCCTTGTGAGGGGGCGGCGCGCCCCGCTGCTCGATCCCATCCACCTCGAGCATTCGCGGATCGATCTCACGGAGATCGTCGATGCCGCAATCGGCGACGAGGTCGTGATCGTGGGGCGACAAGGCGCCGCAGAGATAACGCTTCGCGAAGTGGTGGAAAACTGGGGAATCGATGAAGCCACCTTCCACGGCGGAATGAGAGATCACATCACCCGCATCTACGTATAGACGTAACCAAACCCTCCGGAAAATACATGGACGACGTCCGGCTGCTCTGGATCCCGGTCACGATCTCGGCGGCCGTTTGTCAATGCGCCCGAACCGCCCTGCAGAAGCAGCTTGCGGAAAGGCTAGGAAACTTCGGCGCCACCTATGTCCGGTATCTCTATGGCGCACCTTTGGCCGTCGTATTTTTGTTTGTCTATCTGTCCCACAAAGGCATCTCATTTCCTGAACTTTCAGGGGACCTGGTGGCCTGGTCCATCGCCGCTGGAATTTCGCAGATCGCTGGTACCTGGTGCCTGCTCAAGACCTTCTCATCCCGCAACTTCGCCATTGGAACGCTCTTTGGAAAGACAGAGACCGTGCAGGTGGCCATTCTGGGTACGATCGTGCTGGGTGAGGCCCTGAGCTTCGCCTCCTGGTCCGCAATCGTTATCTCGACATTGGGAGTAGCGCTGATTGCCTCGCGCTGGGTCAGCCCGCAAATAGTCGGTGCCGTGACATCGGAATGGCGAAGCTGGACCCAGCCCCTGCTGACCGGCCTGGCAAGCGGACTGCTGTTTGCAGTCTGCGCCATTTCCGTGCGCGCGGCGACGCTGCTTCTCCCGAGTGGAGATTTCCTGCTGTCCGCGCTGATCGTGCTTGCGGTCATGACCGTGATCCAGCTTATGCTCATGACGGTTTATACAATGCTTCTCGATCGACCGCTCTTGACACTGATCGCCGCCATGTGGCGTATCTCGACCCCAGTCGGCATTCTAAGTGTCTCCGGGTCGCTCATGTGGTTCGTGGCAATTGCCCTGGAAACGCCGTCGCGTGTCTATACTCTCGGGCAAATCGAAGTGATATTCACGTTACTGGTCTCGCGACTCTATTTTCGGGAACGATTGTCGCGAGCCGCGCTGGCCGGCTGCGCCCTCATAACCCTCGGTGTGCTGCTTCTGGTATCCAGCCGATAAACGGATTACCCGCAGCGCCCCTAGCTCCGAGTCTTCAAGTTCTAACTAGCCATATGAACGCTGACCGGAACGACTGACTGACTCGAGCCGAAGCACCCTGTTTCGCTCAGCCGCGAACAGGCGGGAGCATTCATGCGGCCGGCCATCCGGTTTCTCCCCGCGATTGCTGCGATTCTGACGTCTTCAGCGTCTCTAGGTACAGGCAGGGTCGATAAGCTATTGATAACGTGCACCTAGCGGGCTATCGACCTTGCAATGCTCAGGAAGTTGTCAAGCACGGCTTGCCGTGCGCCGACCGGGTAGGCAACGCCGATTGCGGCGCAGGCCGGTGAATCGGAAATCGGCGCAGGGCGCAGCCCCTTCCGGCAGAGCGCCTCTATCGAACGCGGCTGGATAGACACGCCGAGACCGGCGGAGACCAGCGAGAGGGCAGTCTGTATCGTCTCGACTTCCTGCGACGGCGCATAAACAAAACCGCCGTGCGACTTGCACAGGCCCGCGATGACATCGTAATAGGCCGGCGCCAGCGATCGAGGAAAGCCGATCAGCCTCTGGCCGGCGAGTTCCGAGAATTTCACCTGCCGGCGTCGCGCGAAGCCGTGACTCTCCGGCACCACAACCGACAGCCGCTCCCGCACCACGGACAGTGTCTCGAGACCCGGATACTCGAGCGGCAGGCGGACGACGCCGACCTTGACCCGCCCGCTCTGGATGGCGTGCGGGATTGAAAGGCCGTGCATGCTGCGCAAAACCACGTTCACAGAAGGAAACGCTTTCTGGAACTTGGAAACGAGAAGGGGGAGGGCATGCAGGTCCGCCGGCGGGATGTAGGCGATCTCCAGCGTTCCGGTGGCGCCCTTCTCCGCCTGCCGCGCGGCCTCCATCGCCGCCTCATACTCCCGGATCACCAGATAGGCACGACCCAGGAAGGCCTCCCCTGCATCCGATAGCGTCACTTGCCGGCCCATGCGCACGAAGAGTTGCGCGCCTACCTCATCCTCGAGCTTCCTGATCTGCTGGCTGAGGGGCGGTTGGCTGATATTGAGCCGCCGCGCCGCCCGGCCGAAATGCAGCTCCTCGGCAACGGTGACGAAATAGCGAAGTCGCCTCAGGTCCATCGATACGTTTTTCATATCACGGAGAGCAAGAACTCATATTGGACGTATTGCTGGAACGGGGTCAACAATCCCTTGCAAGGCGATGTCCCGGTCCTGTGCGAGGCAAAGGGGAACACATGCAGTTCGATACGGTCGTTGCCGGCGGTCAGGTCGTCACTGCGGCGGATACATTCCGTGCCGACGTCGGTATCATCGATGGCAGGATCGCCTGCCTGGCGCAGGGCCTCGCCGGTTCGGCGGCAAAGGTGATCGATGCGACGGACCGTCTGGTCCTGCCGGGCGGCATCGACGCGCATTGCCATCTCGACCAGCAGTCGCCAGCCGGGATCAATCATGCCGATGACTTCCTCAGTGGAACGCGATCCGCAGTAGCAGGCGGTACCACTACCATCATCCCATTCGCCAATCAGCGCCACGGCCAGCCGTTACGCCTGGCGGTAGACGCCTACCGAGAGAAGGCGGAGAAGGCGGTGATCGACTATGCCTTCCACCTGATTCTCTGCGACCCGAATGCCGGCGTCATCGGCCAGGAATTGCCCTCCTTGATCGAGGAAGGCTACACCTCGTTCAAGGTCTTCATGGCCTACGATTCGCTGCATGTCTCTGACCGGCAGATTCTGGAGCTGATGGATCTTTCCCGCCGCGAGCGGACGCTGGTCATGATCCATGCCGAGAACCACGATTGCTGCGAATGGCTCACCGAGAAGCTGCTCGCCGAAGGCAGGACGGAACCAAGATACCATGCCGTCGCCCATGGCGACCCGGTGGAGCGGGAAGCCACGTACCGCGCGATCGCTCTCGCCGAAGTGGCCGGCGCGCAGGTTCTGATCGTGCATGTCTCCTCGGGCAACGCCATGCGAGAGATCGCCGCCGCGCAGCAACGAGGCATACCGGTGCTGGCGGAGACTTGCCCGCAATACCTGTTCCTTTCCGAGGCCGATATGGATCGTCCCGGATTCGAGGGCGCGAAATTCATCTGCAGCCCACCGCCACGCGAAAGAGGAAACCAGGAGCTGATCTGGCGCGGTATCCAGACCGGTGTCTTCCAAGTTTTCTCCTCCGATCACGCGCCCTATCGTTTCGAGGGCACCGGCGGCAAGGGCCGCCATGGGCATGACGCGGCCTTCAACCGCATCGCCAACGGCGTACCGGGGCTGGCCACGCGGCTGCCGCTGCTGTTCTCGGCCGGCGTCCGCCAGGGCCGCATCTCGCTGCAGCGATTCGTCGAAATCACCGCGACCAATCCGGCGAAGATCTATGGTCTCTATCCGCGCAAAGGATCCATTGCCGTCGGCGCCGACGCCGATCTGGCGATCTGGGATCCGGGGCGGAAAGTGATGATCAGAAAGGAAATGCTGCACGACAACATGGACTACACGCCCTACGAGGGCATGGAAGTGGAGGGCTGGCCCGTCATCACCATGTCCCGTGGGGAGGTGGTCTGCGCTGATGGTCAGGTCACGGCAGAACGCGGCCGCGGCCGGTTCCTGCCCTGCGACAGGATCCAGGAGATGAAAGCCTGGCTTTGAGCGCTTCCGGCACACACACGAAGAACCAGACGTCGAATGGAGGTTGGAGAGAATGTACGAGCCAGTTCGCGACTTTTACATGGCCAAGGGGTTTGGTGGCCGCAAGGGGTTCGGCAAGCGGCCTGCTGTCCTGGTCATCGATCTTGCCAGGGCCTGGATCGACGAGTCCTCGCCGCTCGGTTCGAGGAATCTCGAGCCCGTAGTGGCCAACACGGCAGCAATCCTCGACGTCGCGCGCGCCAACGAGGTCCCGGTCTTCTTTACCATCATGGCCTTCGATCCGGCCGGCATCGAGACGGTCGGCCCGGTCGGGCGCAAGGTCTACAACAACGTCAAGGCGAAGTCCTTCACGCGCGGAACAAAAATGGTCGAGGTCGATCCGCGACTGAACCGCCAGCCCGACGAGATCGTGATCGAGAAGCCGCGCGGCTCCGCCTTCTGGGAATCGCCACTGCAGTCTTATCTGATCGGTCGCGACGTGGATACAGTGATCGTGACCGGCTGCAGTACTAGCGGCTGTGTCCGCTCCACGTCCGAGAGCGCCCACAATCTCAACTACCACGTGATTGTCGCTGCCGAAGCCGTGGGCGACCGCCATCATCTTGCCCATGAATGTAACCTGACCGATATCGACTTGCGATTTGGCGACGTAACACCGGTCGATGAGGTGATCCGCTATATACGGAATCTGCCGCCCGCCGCCCGGCGTTGAGCGCCCTGCCGGACGGCAAGGAGGGAGAAGCGAATGAGCGCAGAAAAGCGACTTGCGGAACTCGGCATCGTTCTGCCCAGGCTCGGGGCACCAGCCGGTGCCTATGTCGACGTGGTGACTGTCAACGGGCTTGCCTTTTGTTCGGGAAAGGGAACCCGCGACAAGGATGGAAAGCCGGTCTGCGGCAAAGTCGGTGCTGATTTCACCACCGACCAGGCCTATCAGCATTCCCGTCAAATCGGACTTCTGCTCCTCGCGGCGCTGAAGGTGGAATTGGGCTCGCTCGACCGCGTCAAGCGGATCGTCAAGATTCTGGGATTGGTCAACGCCACGCCAAACTTTGGCGATCATCCCAGGGTGATCAACGGCTGCTCAGACCTGATGCTCGAGGTTTTCGGCGACCGCGGCAAGCATGCGAGATCGGCAATTGGTGCCGGCTCGCTACCGAATAATCTTTCGGTCGAAATAGAGCTGATTGCACAGGTTGAATAGCCAAACTTCCAACCCAAACCTGCCGAGGAGCGGAAACATGAAGATACTGCAAGCATCCCGTCTCATAATCGTCGCCGCCACGGTTGCCACGTTCACATTCGCTCTCGGCGCGGCGGAGGCGCAGGAAATAAAAAGCGACCAGTTCCTGTCGATGGGCACGTCGAGCGCCGGCAGCACGTGGTTTCCTCTGGGTGGGGCGATGGCCGGGGTCATCACTAAGGCCAATCCACGGGTGAAAGTGAACATCGAGGCGACTGGCGGTAATGTCGAGAATGTCCGCCTGATCGGCAACAAGAAGATTGAGCTGGCGCTTATCAGCAGCGACCAGGCCTATCTCGCCTACCACGGCGAGGGTCCCTACCAGGGCAAGAAGATATCGAACTTCAAGGGCTTGCTCGGCGGCGGCGCTATCATCTGGCAGTCATACACGCTGAGAAAGAGCGGAATTACCTCTCTCGCCGACCTCAAGGGCAAGCGGGTATCCCTCGGGGCGCCGGGCTCCATCGGCAACAGCGTAGGCGAACTCATCCTGAAGAGCTACGGCCTTGAAGTTAAGAAGGACTGGTCGCCCGAGTATCTGAGCCATGGGGAGGGACCCGGCGCGTTGAAGGACGGTCGCGTGGATGCGGTGGTGATCATCGGACCGGTCCCCACCGGGCCGCTTACCGATCTCACCAGCAGCCATGGTTCCGATGTGCTCTTCCTCAACCCTGCGGCTGAGAAGCTGGCGGAACTGCGCAGTACCAGGCCCTACTGGACGCCTGTGGAGATCCCGGGCGGCATCTACAAGGGCCATGACCGGGCGACCCCGAACAGCTTCGGCGTGAGCACGATCCTGATCGCCGAGGAATCGATGCCGGACGAGGTAGCCTATGCCATCACCAAGGCACTCCTCGAGAACCAGGCGGAGCTCCGCGCCGGCCATGCGCTTGGCAGGGAATGGGTGCCGGAGACCGCGGCTCGCGGCATCAAGGGCGTGATCCCGTTCCATCCAGGCTCGGAGAAGTACCTGAAGGAAAAAGGCCTGCTCTGATTTGAAATCGCTGGCGCAGGAGCTTTTATGGCGGGCGCGGGCGACAACCAGGGACAGGGGAAGGTGATCGCGCTGGTGATTCCTGCCATCGCGGTTACCTTCGCCCTGTTCCATCTGTGGTTCCTTTCGGTCGGTCGCCTGGCCACCCTGCAGCTGACCTACATTCATCTTGCCTTCGCGCTGGTGCTGATCTTCCTCGCCTTCCCGGTCGTCCGGCTGGGACCTCGAGCTTCGCGGGCGCGAAAGATCTTCCGCTGGGCCGTCGATCTGAGCCTCGCAGGAGCCGCGATCGTGGTCGGCGGCTATGTTGCGATCAACTTCCTCGAGCTTGCTTCGAAGGGAGCAGGAGACCCGGATCGGCTCAGCATCATCCTTGGCGTCATCACCACTGTCCTGGTCATCGAGGGCACGCGACGCGTGGTCGGCCTGGCCCTGCCAATCCTGGCCATTCTGTTCATCCTGTATGCCTTCTACGGACGCAGTTTCCCCGGCATGCTGGCGCACCGGGGTTATGATCTCGACCGCGTCGCCTCCGTCCTTTACCTAACGACGGATGGCATCTCCGGCCTGCCGTTGCAGGTCTCGGCCACCTACGTGGCGGCCTTCGTGATATTCGCCGCATTTCTCGATGTATCGGGGGCCGGACGTTTCTTCATCAACTGGAGCAATGCGCTGGTTGGCTGGGTTCGTGGTGGCCCGGCGAAAGTTGCGGTTATGGCGAGCGCGCTGATGGGCACCATCTCCGGCAGCGCCGTGGCGAACGTGGTCAGCACGGGGCCCTTCACCATCCCCCTGATGAAGCATGTCGGCCTGCGGCCTGCCTTTGCCGGCGGCGTCGAGGCTGCCGCTTCCTCCGGCGGGCAGATCATGCCCCCGGTGATGGGCGCCGCTGCCTTTATCATGGTGGAGATCCTCGGCGTTCCCTATACCGACATCGTCACCGCGGCGATCCTGCCGGCGACACTCTACTTCATCGGTATCCTGGTCATGATCGACCTCGAGGTGACGCGGCTCGGCATCCGGGGCATGGACAGGTCCGAACTAGGGTCCGCCTCCCGGATATTCCTTGCGAACGGCCATCTCGCCTTGCCGCTGGTTCTTCTACTTTTCCTGCTTTTCTATGTCGACTACACGCCGACCACCTCGGCCTTCTTCGCCACCTGTGCGGTGATCGCGAGCTGCTATCTCCGCCGCGGAACTTTTCTTCCGCCCCGGCAGATCAT
>JAHCJQ010000179.1 GCA_026126215.1 Alphaproteobacteria bacterium | reverse complement strand
AGCCTTCGCCCGGCAGCTTCCGCCGGATTGCGAAGGGAACATCGTCAACCTGATCGACATGCGGGTCTGGAAGCTCACGCCCCATTTCGCCACCTACACATTGAGCAAGAGCGCCCTCTGGACGATGACGCGAACCCTGGCCATGGCGCTCGCGCCGCGCATCCGGGTGAATGGCATCGGACCCGGCCCGAGCCTGATCAACGAGCGGCAGACGCCGGCGCAATTCGCCGCCCAGGTGGCGGCGACGCCACTCGGGCGGGGCGCCGGCCCGGAGGAAATCTGCGCCGGCCTGCGCTATATCCTCTCCGCCCCTTCGCTCACCGGGCAGATGCTGGCGCTCGATGGCGGCCAGCACCTGCCATCGCCCCGGCTCGAACCAGGGAGCCTGCCCGAGGAATGACCGAGCACCGGCCCGCCTCGCCGCGCATCGCCGATGCCGCCCGGCGCATCCGGCATGTCTTCGTGCGCGACCTGCGCCTCGACGCCGCCATCGGCGTCTGGCGGCACGAACATGGCCGGCTGCAGCCGATCCGGCTCAACATCGATCTCGGCGTGCAGGAGCCGGCCGAGATGCGCGACGAGCTTGCCGACGCGGTCTGCTACCAGCAGGTGGTGGACATGGTGAAGGGCCTGGTCGCCGGCCGTCACGTGCGGCTGGTGGAGACCCTGGCGGAGATGATCGCCGAAAGCTGCTTCGGCGATCCCCGCGTGCTGACGGTCCGGGTGCGTGTCGAAAAGCTCGATGCGGTTGCCGAGGCGGCCAGCGTGGGCGTCGAAATCGAGAGACTCCGTCGCGGCATCGGACCCTAAAGGCCGGGAGAATCAGGACGATTCTCCGCAGGCGGCGGCTCGGGCGAAGGTTTTGCACATGCCGCCCGAGCCGCTTCCACCGGGCTTCAGACTGTCAGCGTACATACATGGAACATTGGATCGAAACCATATTGACAAAAAATAATTACATTTTTTCAATACCTTACGGACTTTGCACAAAAAATAGGCAAAGCCGCGCAACTTTAGGGATTGTCAGGGAACGGCTGGCGTCAAAGGGCCTTGCCCACAAAGTTATCCACAGGAATCGTGGATATCATGAAGCCGATCCGCTGACATCCGCCGGCCTGAGCCAGGCTTGCCGCGAACAGCCGACCAGGCCTATGGAACGGACATGAGCACCCCGACGAACGACAGGAGCCAGAGCGAAGGCGAGGCCGTCGAGACCGGCGGACCGGCGATGCAGGGCATGGCGGCAATCGCTGCGGCGCTCGCGACCCTGCCCGGCACGCCGGGGGTCTATCGCATGCTCTCCGCCGAGGGCGAGGTCCTCTATGTCGGCAAGGCGAAGAACCTTAAGCGACGGGTGGCGAGCTACACCCAGGCGGCGCGCCTCGGCAACCGCATCCGGCGCATGGTGATGCAGACCGCGAGCCTCGAGATCGTCACCACCCATACCGAGGTCGAGGCGCTGCTGCTCGAGGCCAACCTCATCAAGCGCCTCAAGCCGCGCTTCAACGTGATCCTGCGCGACGACAAGTCATTCCCCTATATCCTGGTAACCGCCGATCACGAATGGCCGCAGATCGCCAAGCATCGCGGCGCGCGCAACCGCAAAGGCAGCTATTTCGGCCCCTTCGCGTCCGCCGGCGCGGTCAACCGCACGCTCGCCACCCTGCAGCGCGCCTTCCCGCTGCGCTCCTGCTCCGATGCCGATTTCGCGACGCGCACCCGGCCCTGCCTGCAATACCAGATCAAGCGCTGCACGGCGCCCTGCGTCGGGCGCATCGATGGCGCGAGCTACGGGCAGATCGTGGCGGATGTGGAGGCGTTTCTTTCCGGCGAGAGCCAGAAAGTGCAGGCGCAGCTTTCGCGGCGCATGGAGGAGGCGGCCGCCCGCATGGATTTCGAGACCGCCGCCGTCTGGCGGGACCGCATAAGGGCGCTGGCCCAGATCACCGCGCACCAGGACATCAATGTCAAGGGCGTGGGCGAGGCGGATGTGATCGCGCTGGCGAACGAGGGCGGCATGGCTTGCGTGCAGGTCTTCTTCTTCCGCGCCGGACAGAATTTCGGCAACCGCGCCTATTTTCCCGCCCATGCCGCGGAGGTGGAGCCCGGCGAAGTGCTCGCCGCCTTCATCGGCCAGTTCTACGATGCCCGGCCCGCGCCGCGGCAGATCCTGACCTCGCACGCCGTGACGCAGGCCGAGCTGCTGGCCGAGGCGCTGGCGGTCGGCGCCGGGCGCAAGGTCGAAATTCTGCGCCCGCAGCGCGGTGCCAAGCGCAACCTGGTGGAGCACGCGGAGAGCAATGCCCGCGAGGCGCTGGCGCGCCGGCTGGCGGAGAATGCGACCCAGCGGCACCTGCTCGAATCGTTGGCCGGGCTGTTCGGCCTCGAGGCGGCACCGGAACGGATCGAGGTCTACGACAACAGCCACATCCAGGGCACCCACCCGGTCGGCGCGATGATCGTCGCCGGTCCGGACGGATTCGTGAAAGGCGCCTATCGCAAGTTCCACATGCGCGAGCCCGAGGGCGGCACCGGCGACGATTATGCGATGCTGCGCGAGATGCTGCGCCGGCGCTTCCGCCGCATGGCCGAGGGCGGTGCCGGTGAGACGCCACCCGATCTCATCCTGATCGATGGCGGCAAGGGACAGCTCGGCGTCGCCTGCGAGGTCCTCGCCGAACTTGGCATTTCCAGGGTGAACGCGGCGGCGATCGCAAAGGGTCCGGATCGCAATGCGGGGCGCGAGCGCTTCTTTCTTCCCGGGCGCGAGCCGTTCTCGCTGGAGCCGCGCGATCCTGTGCTTTATTTCCTGCAAAGGCTGCGCGACGAGGCGCACCGCTTTGCCATCGGCTCCCATCGCGAGCGCCGTTCGCGCGCCATCGGCGGCTCGCCGCTCGACGAGATACCGGGCGTCGGGCCGAAGCGCAAGCGGGCGCTGCTGCTACATTTCGGCTCGGCGCGCGCCGTGGCCGCCGCCGGGCTTGCCGATCTGGAAAAGGTCGAGGGCGTGAGCCGGGAGATGGCCCGAGCGATCTACGATCATTTCCACGCCGGCTAGCCCTGACCTATAATCGGCCGCACCATCACTCTCCGCAGACAGGAGCCATGGCTCTGCGACTTCCGAACCTTCTTACCCTGTCGCGCATCGTGGTCATACCGGCGCTGGTGGGGACTTTCTATCTGGACAGCCCGGCGAGCAACTGGCTGGCGCTGACCTTGTTCGTGCTCGCCGGCATCACCGATTTCTTCGATGGCTGGCTGGCAAGACGCAACGGGCTGGTCTCCAATCTCGGCCGCTTCCTCGACCCCGTGGCCGACAAGCTGCTGGTCGCCGCCGCCATCGTGATGATCGTCGCCTTTGACCGTGTGGACGGCGTCTCGGTGCTTGCCGCCGTGGTCATCATGTGCCGCGAGATCATGGTGACGGGCCTGCGCGAGTTCCTGGCCGAGATCCGCGTCGCCGTCCCGGTCAGCCGCCTCGCCAAATGGAAGACGGCGCTGCAGATGGTGGCGATCGGTTTTCTTCTGCTGGGCGATGCCGGACCCGCTGCCCTGCCGGTGACCATGATCGGCACGGTGCTGCTCTGGATCGCGGCGATCCTCACGCTCTATACCGGCTACGACTACCTCCGGGCCGGCCTGCGATATCTGACCGACGAGCGTCCGCGCGAAGATGCCCGCGCCCGGACCGCGGCGGACTGACGCCATGCGCCTGCTCTATTTCGCCTGGGTGCGCACGAAGATCGGCCTTGCCGAGGAAGAGGTTTCGCCACCAGCGCATGTCAGCACGCTCAGCGAGCTGCTCGCCTGGCTCGGCACGCGCGGGCCGGGCCATGCGGCCGCCTTTGCCAACCTTTCCGCGCTGCGCTTCGCGGTGAACCAGGAGCATGTCGGACTGGACGCACGGGTGGCGCCGGGCGATGAAGTCGCCGTCTTCCCGCCGGTGACG
>JAHCJQ010000178.1 GCA_026126215.1 Alphaproteobacteria bacterium | reverse complement strand
GAACTCAAGCGGCACCAGACCCATCTGCGCGAGGCGGCGGCCTCCGGCAACTCGACCGACGATCCGGCCGCCGACTGGACGGATTACGCGGCGGCCGGCGTCGAGGACATGGCCGGCCTGCGCGAGGCCGGCATCCGGGCGCTGCGCATCGTCCAGCTCCATGACGACGTCTATCAGTTCGGCCTGCGCGGCACGATCAATCCGAACCGCGAACCCGACCTGGCGGAGGCGATCCTCAAGGCGCGCGCCGCCTTCCGCGACAAGCTGGCGCGCCCGGAAGTCTCCAAGCTGGTGGAGGGCTGGGACCGCGCGCGCTACAACCGCAACGCCACCGTGGCCGAGAACCTGATGTTCGGCAATCCGGTGGGCGATGCGCTGGTGCCGGAACGGCTGGCCGAGCACCCCTACGTGCTCCAGGTGCTCGACAAGGTGGGTCTGACCGACACCTTCCTGAAGCTCGGCCACCAGGTCGCCGCCACCACCGTCGAGCTGTTCGCCGACCTGCCGCCGGACCATGAATTCTTCCAGCAATTCTCCTTCATCTCCTCGGAGGACCTGCCGCTGATGCAGGAGCTGCTGGGCCGCGCCAGCAAGGAGCGGCTGGGTGAACTCAAGGCGGAGGACCGGGCACGGCTCATGTCGCTGCCCTTCAAGCTGATCCCGGACCGCCATCGCCTGGTGCAGTTCGACGAGGAGCTGATGGCGCGCATCGTGCAGGCGCGCGAGGTCTTCGCCAGCGACCTGCCGGAGAACCTGCGTCATGCCGTGGCCTTTCTCGATCGCGAGAAATACTCGGCGGTCGCCACCATCCAGGACAACATCCTGTTCGGCAAGGTCGTCTATGGCCAGGCGCAGGCGGCGGAGATGGTGTCCGGCCTGATCGGCGAGGTGATCGACGATCTCGGGCTGCGCAACCGCGTAGCGATGGTCGGCCTCAATTTCGAGTGCGGCATCGCCGGCGGCCGCCTCACACAGGCGCAGCGCCAGAAACTTGCCATTGCCCGTTGCATCGTCAAGCGCCCGGACCTCTTCATCCTGTCCGATGCCACACTGCCGCTCGACAGCGCATCGCAGGGCAAGGTTTTCGAGGCGATCCTCGAAGAGTTCCGCGGCCGCGGCATCGTCTGGTCGCTACAGCGCGCGCAACTCGCCAGCCGCTTCGACCGCATCCTGGTCATGCGCTCCGGCCGGCTCGTCGAACAGGGGGGGTTCGATGAGCTGGACCGCGAGGGAACGCATTTCCGGGAGCTGCTGGCGCAAGAATAAGGAGGATCCAAGTGAGCCTGAACGAGGAAGTCGAACTGCTGCGCAACATCCCTCTCTTCGCCAAGCTCGAGGCATCGAAGCTCAAGCTGCTTGCCTTCACCAGCGAGCGGCTGACCTTCCAGCCGGGCCAGTCGCTCTTCCGCCAGGGCGACATGGGCGATGCCGCCTACATCATCGTCTCCGGCGAGGCGGACGTCATCGTCGACACGCCGAAGGGCCCGCTCAAGGTGGCGGGGGTGAGAAAGAACGACTTCGTCGGCGAGATCGCCATCCTCTGCGACGTGCCGCGCACGGCGACCATCACCGCGCAGAGCGAGCTCACCACGCTGCGCATCTCCAAGGACCTGTTCTTCCGGCTGATCAGCGAGTTCCCGCAGATGGCCGTCGAGATCATGCGCGTGCTGGCGCAGCGCCTCGAGAAGACCACCGCCGATCTCCGGGACACCAACGCCAGGCTGCGCCAGCTCCAGGGCGGCTGAACGGCGCGCCGATGCGCCGGGACATCGAGGAGCGCGCGCTCAATGCCTGGCCGGCGCTGGAGACGCTGGTGCACGACGGCTGGCTGCTGCGCAGCGCGCGCGGCCATACCAAGCGCGCCAATTCCGCGACGCCGCTCTATGCCGGCCTGCGGCCGCCGGAAGAAAAGATCGAGCATGTGGAGGATTTCTACGCGCGGCGCGGCCTGCCCGCCATAGTCCGCCTTGCCGGCCCGCCCGGGATCACGGCCGATCTGGACGAGCGGCTGGCGCGGCGTGGCTACCGGCTGGTGGACCCGACCTCGGTGCGCGTGCTGGCGCTGGCGGGCAGGCGTTTCGCGCCCCATGGCGAGGTGAGGGTGGCCTCCGGGCCGGACGAGGCCTGGCTGCAGGGCGTGGCGCGCCTTGCCGCGCTTGGCGCGCCGGCGCAGGCGACCCTGGCGGAGATGATGTGGCGCGTCCCGCCCGAGCGCGCCTTTGCCGGCATCTGGCGGGAGGGCCGCCTTGCCGCCGCCGGCCTCGGCGTGCTGGAGGCGGGCGCGGCCGGGCTGTTCGAGATCGTCACCGATCCGCAGATGCGCCGTCAGGGCCTGGCGCGGCGCGTGGTCGAGAGTCTCCTGGCCTGGGCCGCCGCGCGGGGCGCCACGGAAGCCTATCTGCAGGTGGTGGCGGCCAATGGCCCGGCCATCGCGCTCTACGACCGGCTCGGCTTTCGTGAATGCCATGCCTATCATTACCGGGTCGGCCTGACGCGAACGTGAAATGCGTGTGAGGGGGGCGGGCGCGAAGATCGGACAGCATCATTCCTTCATCATCCGGTTTCCCGACATGCCCAACATCCAGGCGCTGCGTCATCCCAACGAATCCATTCTGGGCCTCATCGGCATGATCTATGGCGGGTTCATCTGGTTCGCTCTGCTGATCGGAACCTTCGGCGGCATATTCCTCGTCCTGCTGCCGGTGCTGTTCTGGCTCTATGTGATCCAGGGCCTTTTCCGCGCCATCGTCCTGGGCAGCGCCGTGCGCGTTTCCGAACGGCAGTTTCCCCATATCCATGCCATGGTGGCGAAGGCTGCCGCCGATCTTGGCCTGAAGTCCGTGCCCGACACCTTCGTGGTCAATTCCGCCGGCGTGGTCAACGCCGTTGCCGTCCGCTTCCTGAGCCAGCGCTACGTGCTGCTCTATTCGCAGCTTGTGGACCTGATGGACGAGACGCAGCTTCGCTTCGTGATCGGCCATGAACTGGCGCATCATGCGGCCGGCCATCTCACTCTGTGGCGGACAGCGCTGATGGGTCCGGCCCGGCTGGTGCCACTCCTCGGTCCGGCCTATTCGCGCGCCTGCGAATATACCGCCGACCGCATCTCCGCCGTGCTGACCGGCGATAGCGCCAGCGCCGCCGCGTCGCTCGCGGTGCTGGCCTGCGGCTCGACCCGGCTCATGCCGAGCCTCGACGCGGCCGATTTCCGCGCCCAGGAAGCGCAGGTACCGCCGATCTTCGGCCTGCTCAGCATCCTCTTCGCCACCCATCCGCGCCTGACCCAGCGGGTGATCGAGGTGGAGAAGTTCGGCGCGAACCCGGCCGCAAGGATGGCGCCCGCCGCCGCGCCCGCCATCGTGCAGAGGGCCTGATCCTACCCTTCGCGACCTTTCAGCGCGGGCGGTGCGTTCGGCTCCGGGCCGGCGGCCGCCCGCCGCAGGTCCAGATAGCGGGCAAGGATACCGGCGCATTCCGCCATCGCCTCGGCATCGTTGAAGGCGGGCACGCCGGCCGCCTCCAGTCGCGCGAACCAGTCTGCCTTGCCGGGCAGGGTGCCCATCATGGCATGCAGGACCGGAATGCCGATGGCGGGGGCGAGTGCCGCGATCCGCGTCACCACCGGCCCGGCATCGACCATGAACGGCACCACATGTATGCCGAGAACGGCATCATAGGCGCCGGCAGCCATGTCCCGCACCGCATCGAGCGCCAGTGCGAACCGCTCCTCGCGCGCATCAGCCAGCAGGTCGACCGGATTGGCGATGGAAGCCTCCGCCGGCACCTGCGCGCGCAGATGTGCGGCCATGACGTGGGGCAGGGGCGGCATCTCCAGGCCCTCCGCGATCGCCTGATCGGTGCAGAGCACGCCCGGGCCGCCTGAGTTGGAGAGGACGAGCACGCGCCGCCCGATGCCTCCCGGCAGAAAGCCGAAACCTTTCGCCGCCAGCATGAGGCGGCGCAGCGAGCGCACGCGGATCAGTCCGCATTCGGCGGCGAAGGCCTCGATCGCCGCATCGTCGTTGGCGACGGCCCCGGTATGGGCGCGCGCGGC
>JAHCJQ010000177.1 GCA_026126215.1 Alphaproteobacteria bacterium | reverse complement strand
TCGCGATCAGCTTCTCGGTATCGGTCGAACCGGCCTTGCGAATGGCCGTCACCGCCGCCATCGCCGCCGCCATGCCGCCGGCGGTGAAGAAATCGGGCGGAGCGTTGAAGCGCTTGGTGTGTTCCTGCACCAGCCAGTCGTTCATCGGGTTCTTGGGAAACGCATAGTAATAATAGACCGCGCCTTCGAGGCCGGCGAACTGCCGCCAGCCCTTCATCACCGGCAGGATGTTCCCGCCCGGCGCCAGTTCAATGCCGTAGCGCTCCGGCTTCAGGTCGATGAGCTTGGAGAGCGGATGCGGACCGGCCCAGGTGATGGCGATGATCTTGCGCCCTTGACGGTCCTTCAGTGCATCGAACAGCCGCTGCGCATGCGCGGTGAAGTCCGTGGTCTGCTGTGGCGCATACTCCTCGAACACAACCTGCGGCCCGCCCTTGGTCGCAGCCAGGGCCTCCTTCAGCGAGGCCACGCCGTCGCGGCCGAACGCGTAATCCTGTGCCAGCGTGGCGACATTCACCTGCCCCTTGCCGAGAGCGACAGCGCCGGCCAGGGCATCCTGCGTCGAATTGCGGGACGTGCGGAAGATGTAGCGGTTCCACTTCTCGCCGGTGATCGAATCCGCCACCGCCGGCTCGACCAGCAGGATCTTCTTGTACTCCTCGGCAACGGGAAGCATGGCAAGCGCCGCCGCCGACGAGGTCGTGCCGATCGCCAGATCGACCTTCTCGTCGCCGTACATTTCCGCGAGGAGCGCCTTGGCGACGTCCGGCTTGATCTGGTCGTCCTTCTCGATGACCACGATCTTGCGACCGTTGATGGTCATCGTCCCCTGGGTTGCGTACTCAAGGCCGAGCATGACGCCGGTAACCGTCTGCTTCGCATAGGCTTCGAGCGGCCCGGTCTTGCCGGCGATCAGTGCGATCTTGATGTCCCGGCCCTGCGCCAGGGTCGGGCTCGCGACCAGCAGCGCGGCAAGGCCGACAGCGGCCAGCATCGTGCGTTTCATGATGTGTCCCTTTCCTCTCCCGAGCCGCCGCAGGAGCCTTGTTCTTGATTGCAGGGGCGGCTTGCCTTACCGGCCAGCAAATTCCGTGCCGCTCCAGATTCGCCGAAAATCGGCGCTTGTCCGCCCGAATCTCGCAACAGGATGTAACAGTTTGGCTGTCTCCTCTGTCCGGATTTCCGGACAATTCAACTTGCGAGGCTAATAACCCTTTAAATTATCGTCACTTAATCAAACCGTCTGGAATATCAGACAGCTTTCTGTTTGACCGGAAAATCGGACAGTAGGCCATGCGCGGTCAGTTTCTCGTAAAACTGGGCGCGACTGATGCCCAGGGCTCGTGCCGCATGCGCCCGTACCCCGCCGGCCGCATCGAGGGCAGCGAGGATCGCGACCCGTTCGGCTTCCGCCATGACTTCGCGCAAGGGGCGCACCGTGGCCACCCCCGCCATGGGCGGCGGGTCCGGCATCGCCCTGCCATCCGGCAGAAGGCCATCGAAATGGGCGGGATCCAGCGTCTCCGCGTCCGTCGCGGCAACCGCCTGTTCCAGGATGTTCTTCAGCTCGCGCACGTTTCCGGGCCAGTCATGCCGGGCCAGCCGCGCGATGGCGGGCGGCGATACTTCCCGTATCCGGCCGCCGGCGGAGAGCGCCATGCCCTCCAGGATCGCCGCGCAGAGCGCCGGCAGGTCGGACAGTCTCTCCCGGAGCGGTGGGATGACCAGCGGCAGGACGTTCAGGCGGTAGTAGAGGTCGGCGCGGAAGCTGCCCTGTTCGACCATCCGCCTGAGATCCCGGCTGGTCGCGGCGATCACCCGCACATCGACCGGGATCAGCCGGTTCGAGCCCAGCGGCTCGACCTCGCGTTCCTGGAGCACCCGAAGCAGCTTGGCCTGGAGCGTCAGCGGCATGTCGCCCACTTCGTCGAGAAACAGCGTGCCGCCATCGGCAAGCTGGAATTTGCCCGGCCTGTCCTTCGGGCCGGCCCCGGTATAGGCGCCTGGCGCCGCGCCGAACAACTCGCCCTCCAGCAGTGATTCCGGTATCGCGGCAGTGTTGATTCCGACCAGTGGCCGACTGGCCCGCGGACTGGCGGCATGGATGGCATGGGCCAACAGTTCCTTGCCGGTACCGGTTTCGCCAAGCAGTAGGACCGTGCTGTCGCGCTCGGCGGCGCGCATCGCCTGCTCCTTGAGTTGACGCACGCTGCCGCTCTGGCCGACAAACTGGCTGATGCTGTATTTCGCACCGCGCCCGGCGGCAAGTTCGCGCCGCGCCCGCGCCAGGTCCTCGTGCATGCGCTGGAACTTGGAGACCAGCGGCTTGAGTGCCTGTAACCGGTCGTAGAGGATGATGCCAAGCGCTCCCGTGACCTTGCCGCGTTCATCGAAGAGGGGAATACGCGAGACCACCATCTGGCGCTTGTTTACCGTGAAGACGTCGAGCAGGTCGGCACGTCCCGTATCCACCACGCGACGCATCAGGCTGTCGGGTATCACCTCCTCGACCGGACGACCCTCGATCGGTTCGGTCCCGTTCCAGCCCAACAGCGCCCGATACTTGTCGTTCATCCACACGATCCGCGCTTCCCGGTCGATGGCGACCGCGCCCTCGTAGAGACTGTCGAACAGTTTGAGCAAAGTACGCGCCGCCTGGCTGCGCAGGCTGGCTTCGGTCGTGACCGGATGCGGCGGGCGTTTCGTTACCAACTCAGCGCCTCCCTGCCCCGGGGTACAATGCTAGGCGGCCGGCGCTCGCGGCACAAGCCGTCGTCCGCGCGAGGCGCTATTCCTCGCCCGAAGGGCCAAGACGCGCAGCCACCGCTTCGAGCCGGGCACGGTCCTTGATGTAAAGGCTTTTGTCCTTGCGGCGGACGATGCCACTCGACTGAAGCTGGCTGATCACCCGCGCCACCGTCTCCCGGGTGGTCGAGGCACGCCCGGCAATCTGGCTCTGGGTCGGCATCGGATAGATCAGCCAGGAATTGGGCTGCAGTGGGTCGGGTTCAGCCATGCGGAGCAGTTCCAGATGGACGCGCTGCACGGCGCCGAGCGTCGAGAGGTCCATGATCCGCTCGTTCGAGGTCCGGATGATGCGCACCAGGCGGCTCAGGACCAAGTGCATGATCTGCGGGTTCTTGAGCAGGACGTCGTTAAAGATGTCTGGCGTCACGGTGGCCACCAAGCAACGTTCCCCCGCCACTACCGAGGCCGAGCGCGGCTCGCCATCGATCGCCGAAAGTTCGCCGAAGAATCCGCCGGCGCCGACCGAGGCATAGGCGATCTCGCGCCCGCCCAGAGAGTAATTGACCACGTTGACGCGGCCCTGGACGACGAAGAACACGTCCCGGCTCAGGCTGGAGCGGTCCAGCACCTGTTCGCCCGCCGCGTAGCGCCGCCAGACCGCCTGCTTCTCGAGCTGGCGCATGTCCGCCGGCGATAGGGACTTCAGCAACTCAATCGAATCGAGTCGCCCTTCCAGTGTCGTTGCCATGCCCCCGCCCCCGTTCAGCGTCTCCTTTTCTTACACGAAAATGGACGCTTCCGGGCAATTCTTTAACGCAAGGCGCGCGCGGGCAAGGGACCCCGGCGATCAGGCGCCGGCCAGGACCGGCACCATAAACAGCATGGCCACCAGCCCAATCGCGATAAAGGCGTTGAGCGCCCTGCCGGCCAGGTCGACGATCAGTTTCCCGTGCTTGCGTGTCATGGCTTCCCCCGTCCTCGTTGCCGGGGATCAGTGAAACCCTGCCAGCCATTGCCGGCAGTGACAGGGCTCACCCGTCCGGCGTGCGCGCTGTCACGGCGCGCATCATTCCCACCAATCCCGGATCCCGCACCGATCCGTTGTGATGCCTGTCACAGCCCGCATCGCGCAGCCGCGCTAGAAGAAAGCTGCCTCCGCAAGGAGGCGCCAACCCCTTGAGACCCCACTCGCCCCGGAAAGCCTCCGGGGCTTCTTTTTTCAGTGGATCCAGTGCCCGGTCGCGGCGCGCCTCAGCGCGCGCCAGGCCGATAGGCGGCCAGTTGCACCAGCTCGCCGCGCGTGAAGCCGCCAGCTCCGCCGGTGCGTGGGCGCCGCC
>JAHCJQ010000176.1 GCA_026126215.1 Alphaproteobacteria bacterium | reverse complement strand
ACAAGCCCGCCACCGCGGGTTGCGGGACGGGCTTGTCAGTCTTGAGAGGTGGTGCGGTCGAGAAGAATCGAACTTCCACGGCATTTCTGCCACAGCGACCTCAACGCTGCGCGTCTACCAGTTCCGCCACGACCGCGAAAAGGCTGGGCGGGAATAGCAAAATAGCGCCGCCGGTTCAAGTCGCATTTGTCCCGGCGGCAGGGGTGAGGAATTCCGCCCGCTCAGGCGAGCTGGAAATCCGCCTCCGTCAGGGTGGCGACATTGCGCAGGATCGCCACCTGAACCTCCGCCCCCGCGCCCGCCGCGCCATCGGCATCGACGAACAGGTTGAGGTTGCCGCCCGCCTGCTCGAAACGCAGGTAGCCGTCGGCCAGCAGTTCCTGCAATCCGCGCGCATCGAAAACTCCGGGCGCGCGCGCCGGGAAGATGGCGGTGAGGTCGAGCCGGTCGCCCTGGCTTCTGGAGAAATCGGCGATGGTATCCACCCCGTCGAGGCCCAGCCGGAAGTGATCAGCGCCGGTACCGCCGGTGAGCAGGTCCGCGCCGGCGCCACCTTGGAGCGTGTCGTTGCCGCCGCCGCCCGAGAGCGAGTCGGCCCCCACCCCGCCCCGGATCAGGTTGCGCAGGCCGTTGCCGGTGCCGCGGAAATCCCCCGTCCCGGCATATTCCAGGTTCTCCAGATTGGCACCCAGGGTCCAGGCGGTGAGATCGCCGGCGACGCGCACCGTGTCGCGCCCCTCGCCGAACCTCTCCGCCGCGCGGTCGCCGGCCTGGTCGACGATATAGAGATCGTCGCCATTGCCGCCGATCATTCGGTCGGCGCCTTCGCCGCCATCGAGCGTGTCGCGGCCTCGGCCGCCGGTCAAAGTATCGTTGCCGCCCTCGCCGCGCAGTTCGGCACCGCCCACCCGGGCAGAGGTGATGCGATTGGCCAGCCCGTTGCCGGTGCCGACCCAGCCGAAGGAGTTGGTTCCAAGGAACATCAGGTTCTCGAAATTCTCGCCGAGCGTATGGTTGGCCACCACGCCGACCGTGTCGATGCCGCCATCGGCCTGCTCGGTGATGGTCGGGGAACCCCCTGTAATCAGGTAGAGATCGTTGCCGGCCCCGCCTTCGAGAGTGGCATGGTCGAACGCCTCCAATGTGTCGTTGCCGGCGCCGCCCAGCAGCCGGCTTTCCTGACCGGAAAATCCGCCGCCCCTCAGCCAGTCGTTGCCCGTGCCGCCATCGAGGTACAGGCCAATTTGCAGGCTCGTGATCGTGTCGTTGCCGGCCTCGCCGAAGACGGCGGCGCCGCCCGCCTCGGCCACGATGGCATCGTTGCCACCAAGGCCGCGGATCTCGGTGCCATACACACCGCCGAAAATGACATCGCCGCCGGCCGTGCCGGCCACGCTCCGCATGCCAAGCTGGAAGTCGGAATCCGACAGATCGGCGAGGCCGCGCAGCAGCACCTGCCTCGTCGAACCCGCTGCATTGATGGTCAGCAGCAGCCCGCTCTCCACCTGCACCCAGGAGACGAGGCCCGCCGCCTGCAGATCCACCAGGGTCGTCTGGCCCGTCGCGCCCGGTTCCAGAAGCCCGGAAACGTCGATCCGATCCAGCCCGCGCTGGAAATCCTCGATCACGCCGTTTGACGTCTCGATGCGGAAGAGATCGCGCCCTGTCCCGCCGCGCACGGTCGCATTGCCAACCATGGTGATCAAGTCGTCGCCCGCACCGCCCAGAAGCAGCCCTTCGGCCGAGATCGTGTCGTTGCCCGACCCGCCATCGAGCGTGCCGGCGCCGCCAAGCGAATCGTTGCCCGACCCGCCCAGCAGCAGGTTGCCGAGACCCGCCTCGGCATGAAGCGTGTCGTTGCCTGCCCCGCCATCCAGCGTATGGGCGGTGGCGCCGATGGTCCCGATATCTTCCGGAAACAGGAAATCGTTGCCCGACCCGCCCCGGATCAGGCTGGCGTCCGCATCGCCGAAGTAGACCGTGTCGGCGCCCGCCCCGCCCAGCACCGTGTTGCCGCCAGGATCGTAGATCAAGTCGTCGCCCGAGCCGCCATCGAGACGGTTGCCCGTCTCCTGAGCGTTCAAGATATCGTGCCCGGCGCCGCCGAGCAGCGTGTCCTGTCCGGTACCACCCGACAGATCGTCATCGCCCGCGCCGCCGAGCAGCGAATCGTCGCCGAAGCCACCGCGCAAGGCGTCGCCGCCTCCGCCGCCGGAGAGCGTGTCGTCGCCCCCCGCGCCTGCCATGAAGTTCGACGCCGCCGAACCGGCGATCCGTACATTCGCGAGGCCACCATACGCCAGCGCCTCCAACCCGGCAAAGCGGCCGGAGCCGAGCTGGAAGGACAGAACCTGCCCCTGCACTCCATAGGTCACTTGAAGCTCGCCGTAGTCGCCATCGGCGGGAAGGACGAGGCGGTCGCGCGGATCGTCGAACTGATAGATTCCGCCAGAGGTCGTACCGAAGATCGTGTCGGCGCCGGGGCCGCCATCGATTTGCAGGCCGAAATCGCGGCCGAGCCGGATCAAGTCGTCGCCGGCATGGAGCAGGGCGTGAAAAGTACCAGCACCCGTGCTCCCCGTGCCGGGAATGGCCAGAGCCTGCGCCAGATCGAGGGCAAGGCCCTCGATCCGCGCCACCTCCAACCCGCTCGCGAGAAAAAGCCGCAGCGAGGTAACGGTGCCGCCGACCGGGCGGCCATCCAGATAGGTCAGGTCCGCGCCACCTACCACCAGGCGATAAAGGATGTTGCCGGCCGTGTTGGCCACGGCGAAGGATCCTGTCCCGGCATCGCTCACCGCGCCCCCGCGCAGCAGTTCCAGCAGCGTGCCGCTGCGCTGCGCCACGGAGGATGAGTAGGATCCACCGATTGACGGAAAGGTATAGAAGAAATCAAATGTGGCCATGACTCGCGGCGCTCCTTCGGATCTTTCCCGAAGACTCGCCGCTGCCGCCGCCAACAGCAAAACACAAGCGTGCGAGGGCGCGCCGCCTCTGCCGGATGGCCGACCTTATTCGAAGTCGCGCACCTGCTCGGTGATCGAGACCGCGACATTCTCGCCCACCACCACCACCTCGCCGCGGGCGATCAGGCGGTTGTTGGCATAGACCCAGGCATGGTCCTCGACCCCGGCATCCAGCTCGATCACCGCGCCGCGCCCCATCTTCAGGAGCTGGTGGATGGGCATGGTCGCCTTGCCGAGGATGACCGAAATCTCCACGTTGACCCGATTGACCGCCTTGCCGTCCATGCCCGACCCTCATCGCCGCCCCTTGCGCGGCACCGGCCATGCTGCCCCGGACAGGGTTAGGGAAAGGTTAAGCGGCGGCGCTCGAATCCTCCGGCAGGCCGCCAAGGCGCAATCCGGTCAGGTAGATCTCCATCTGCTCCCGCCGCTTCACGTAGAAGAGATGCGTCCGGGCGAAGGCGACGGAGAATTGCGGCTTGACGCGCAGAAGATCGGCCAGTGCCATCTCGGCCTGGCGCCGGTCGCCGAGATGGCCCAGCGCGGCCAGAAGATGCGCCCGCGCCCAGTATTGCGCGTTGGGCACCTGCACCGCGCGGCGCGACCAGGCGGCCGCCTCGCCATATTCCGCGCGGAAGAGATGGGCGAGCGCGCGGTAGGAAAAGAAGGCCCAGCGGAAGGGATCGTGCGGGCTCAGCCGGATCGCATTCTCGAAATGCACCAGCGCCTCGTCGAGCCGCCCCTCGTAGGCATAGGAATCGCCCAGCCCGCAATGGGTGACCGCGAGCGAGGGATTGAGTTCGAGCGCCTGCTGCAGGGCTTCGATGGCATCGCCATAGGCCCGGCGGGCGAGCTGCACGCGCCCGAGGGCGAAATAGCCGGTGGCGTCCTGGTCGTCCAGCTCGATGGCGCGCCGCGCCGCCGCGAGGGCCTCGAGCAGCCGGGCATCGTCCGGCGCCGCGTCGAAATAGACCATGCTGAGCACGATGGCGTAGGACAGGCGGGCATGGGCGCAGGCGAATTCCGGATCGAGCGCGATGGCGCGGCGCAGATAGTCCTGGCTGCGGGCATTGCCCTCGGCGGTGAAGCGGTAGAACTCCGCGACGCCAAGCTGGTAGAGGTCCCAGGCGCC
>JAHCJQ010000175.1 GCA_026126215.1 Alphaproteobacteria bacterium | reverse complement strand
CGGCGCCTGGCGCAGTTCGGCCATGACGGGCTTGCCTTCGGCGCCGATCCGGGCACGACCAGCCATCTCTCGGTGGTGGATGGAAGCGGCAACATGGTGGCGCTGACCAACACCCTGATGTCGCTGTTCGGCTCGAAAGTGGTGCTGCCCGGCCTCGGCCTGCCGATGAACAACGGCATGATCTCCTTCGATCCCCGGCCCGACCATCCGAACGGGCTCC
This sequence comes from Alphaproteobacteria bacterium, assembly GCA_026126215.1. Lineage (GTDB taxonomy): Bacteria > Pseudomonadota > Alphaproteobacteria > Ferrovibrionales > Ferrovibrionaceae > JAHCJQ01. The sequence goes on along the minus strand of JAHCJQ010000175.1, from coordinate 3,897 downwards.
GCGCCGGCCGGCGGCCGCTTTCCAACATGTGCCCGATGGTGGCCTCGCGGGACGGGCGGCCCTGGCTGGCACTCGGGGCCTGCGGCGGGCGCAAGATCATGCCGGCGGTGCTGCAGATCGCCTCGTTCATGATCGATTACGGCCTGCCGCTCGAGGCGGCGTTCCACCTCCCGCGCATCGATGCCTCGACCGGGCCGGTGCTCTGCGACGAGCGGCTCGATCCGGCCTGGATCGAAAGGCTCGGGACCGAGTTCCCGGTCGCCGTGGTGCAGGACGGCGTCTATCCGGGGCAGTTCGCCACGCCGTCCGCCGTGGCGCGGGACGGGGCGGGCCGCTTCACCGGCATGACAAGGGTCTCGCTCCCCTCCGCCGCGGCGGTGGCGCCCGGCGCCTAGGCGGCCTTGCGGTCCATCGTCAGCGAGAACAGGGCCATGCCGGCCAGCATGGCGCCGAAGAAGACCAGCGCCGCCACGCCGCCCTGGGCGAGGGCGGCCAGCGCCGGGCCGGGGCAGAAGCCGACCAGTCCCCAGCCGGCGCCGAAGATGGCGGCACCGGCCAGCAGCTTGCCATCGAGATCGCTGCGGGTGGGCCAGGCGAAGCGCGTCTCGAAGAGCGGTGCCGTGCGGCGGCGGGCGAGGGCATAGAGCGGCAGGGTGAGGGCGAGCGCGCCGGCCATGACGAAGGCGAGGCTCGGGTCCCAGCCGCCTGAGGGGATGGCGCCGATGTCGAGGAAGCCCAGCACCTTGGCCGGGTTCATCATCTGCGAGATGGCGAGGCCGGCGCCGAACAACAGGCCGGCGGCAAGGGCGGCGAGGATGCGGGCCATGGTTTCAGCCTCCGATCAGGTGGCGGACGAGGAAGACGACGCCGGCGCCGACCGCCATGAAGATGAGGGTCGCGGCGAGCGAGCGGGGCGAGAGGCGGGCCAGGCCGCAGACGCCGTGGCCGCTGGTGCAGCCGCTGCCCAGCCGCGTGCCGAAGCCGACCAGCAGGCCGCCCAGCAGGACGAGGGGCAGCGAGACGTCGATGCGGACCTCGCCGGAGGCGAGGCCGAGCAGGGTGACCAGCGGCGGCGCGACGACCAGGCCGGCGAGGAAGGCGATGCGCCAGCCATTGTCGCCTTCGCGCGGCGTGATGAGCTGGCCCAGGATGCCACTGATGCCGGCGATGCGGCCGTTGGCCAGCATCAGGAAGCCGGCCGAGAGGCCGATCAGGGCGCCGCCGATCAGGGCGGACCAAGGGGTGAAATTCTCCATGCTTCGTTCCTTCCTTGGCACTCAGCGCGGAGCGCAGAATTCGCGGTAGAGCACGTCGATCACGGCCCGCACCGATTCCTGCGCCAGCGAGTAATGGATCGTGGTGCCCTGGCGCCGGGTCGAGACCAGGCCCTCGGCGCGCAGCTTGAAGAGATGCTGCGAGACGGTGGGCTGCGGCACGGCGAGCCGCTCCGCCAGCTCGCCGACCGAGCATTCGCGCTCGAGCAGGCTGCACAGGATCATCAGCCGGTGGCGGTTGGCGAGCAGCCGCAGGAACCCGGCCGCCTCCTCCGCCTTGCGCGCCATGCGCTTGAGATCGGGTAATGCATTCATACTTGCGAATATATATACAAATGAAGGCGGGATGCAAGGGGGTGGTGGGGGGCCATGCTGGCGACCTTTGAAGTCTTCACGACTGCTACAGGCAGTGCGAATCGGGCAAGATTGGCTTCTCTCATGAAAGGACAAGCCATGGCGATCGCCAAGAATACCGTTTGCTTGTGGTACGTCCGGGATGCCGAAGCTGCGGCTCGCTTCTACGCCAAGACGTTTCCGCACAGCCGGGTGGGTGCCGTCCACCGTGCTCCCAGCGACTACCCGTCCGGCAAGGCGGGGGACGTGCTGACGGTCGAATTCACGGTTGCGGGCATTCCCTGCCTCGGCCTCAATGGCGGTCCCGCATTCAAACATTGCGAGGCTTTCTCGTTCCAGATCTCTACCGAGGATCAGGAGGAGACCGACCGCTATTGGAACGCCATCGTGGGCAATGGCGGCGAAGCGAGTGCCTGCGGGTGGTGCAAGGACAAGTGGGGCATCTCCTGGCAGATCACGCCGCGTGTGCTGATCGAAGCCTTGGCCGCTGGCGGCGATGAGGCAAAACGCGCCTTCGAGGCCATGATGGAAATGGGAAAGATCGACGTCGCCAGGATCGAGGCCGCCCGGCGGGGCTGAGGGTTGGAAACGGCGAGGCGCCGGCGATGCGTCTGGAGCACACAGCGAACCGAATGGCAGGGCCGGCTCGCACATCGCGGTCGTTTGGTGCCGTCAGGAGCCGACGCCCACGATGTACGGGAAGAGCGGGAATCAGGTTTCGGCGCTGGTCAGGAACCATGTCGCGCCGTGCTCGTACTCAACGGCAAATGGGAGCGGCCGCCCGTGTCAGTGTCCAGAGCGGCGTCGACCGGCTGTTGGCCAAAGCAATGCCAGCGGATGGACACCGTGGTCCTACCCCGACATTAAAGGCTTGATTTCTCCGGGAAATCTGGAGCGGGCGATGAGATTCGAACTCACGACCCCAACCTTGGCAAGGTTGTGCTCTACCCCTGAGCTACGCCCGCTCCGTGGGCCGCGCGCTGGCGCGCCGGAGCGCGAATAATGCACAAAGCCGGCGGAGTTGCAAGCGGCTTTGCCGCCGCGCCGTTCAGTGGTGGCCGTGCCCCGCCGCCGGCCGGAGGGCGGTGACGGCAAGCTCGATTTCGAGCCGCCCGGCCCGCTCGAAAACCAGGGTGACGGCGACCTTCTCGCCGGCGGCGAAGGGCCGCGCGAGCCCCAGGAACATCAGATGCTGGCCGCCCGGGGCAAGGCGCACGGCCGCGCCCGGCGGCAGCTCGATGGCCTCCACCGGGCGCATGCGCACGATCTCGCCATCGCGGATATGGGTATGCAGCTCGACCGCCCGGGCCGCGCCGCTTTCCGCCCGCACCAGCCGGTCGGCGGCCGGTCCCTCGTTATGGATGACGAGATAGCCCGCGCCGTTGCGCGCGCCCTTGAGGGTCGCGGGCATGGTCGGCGCCTCGACGCGAAGGGCACCGGTCCGGTATTCCGCCGCCCGGGCGGCGGGCGGGGCGAGAATGGCCAGCAGGAGGGCGGATAAAAGCAGAGACCGGCGCGACATCATGGCGCCACTCTAGCGAGGCGAAACCGCGGCCACCCATGCGGCAAATTGCCACCGAAGCCGCGCCATGCTATGGCGCAGGCCCCGCAGCGAGCGAGCCCCGGAACCCGTGCCCGACACTTCCCAGACCAGCCGCCCCCGGACGGAAGAGGAACTGCTTCGCCACCTGGAGGGGCTCGGCATCCGCAGTCATACCTTCCGCCACGTGCCGGTCTATACGGTGGAGGAATCCAAGGCGTTCCGCGGCCGCATCGACGGCGCCCACTGCAAGAGCCTGTTCCTCAAAGACCGCCGCGACCAGCTTTACCTCGTGGTCTGCCTGGAACATCGCCGGCTCGACATGAAGCGGCTGGAGAAGGCCATCGGATCGGGCCGGCTGAGCTTCGCCAGCCCGGAGCTGCTGATGGCCCATCTCGGCGTCATCCCCGGATCGGTCACGCCCTTCGGCCTGATCAACGACCGGGAGGGGCGGGTGCAGGTGCTGCTCGACCGGGACATGATGGGAATTTCTCCCCTCAACTACCATCCGCTGCGCAACGACGCCACGACCCAGATCGCGCCTGCCGACCTGCTCCGCTTCCTCGCCTCGACCGGCCACCGGCCGCGCGCCATCGATCTGGAAACCTATGACCCGCCGGTCCCCTTGGACTAGGATGGCGCCCTCACCATTATCTATACTCCGGCCAGGCGCCGGCGCGTGACGAGAGACAGGAAGAACGCAACCATGGAATTTTCGCTGCGACAGAC
>JAHCJQ010000174.1 GCA_026126215.1 Alphaproteobacteria bacterium | reverse complement strand
GGAATAAGAACCAATCTCGGCATCAAGCTGCATGGCCCCGATCTGGAAACACTCGATCGCATCGCCCGCCGGATCGAGGCGACCCTGCGCACCGTGCCCGGCACGTCCAGTGTTTTCGCCGAGCGGCTGATCGGCGGCTACTATCTCAGCATCGAGCCTGACCGCGCCGCGCTGGCACGGCATGGCGCGATGATCGATGACGTGCAAGGCACCATCGCCATGGCGCTCGGTGGCGAGGTGGTGACCACCACGGTCGAGGCGCGCGAACGCTATGGGGTGATCGTGCGCTATCCGCGCGAGCTCCGGGAGAGCCCGCTTGCGATCGCGCGCGAGGTTCTGGTGCCGGTTCCCAATGGCGGAATGCTGCCGCTCGGTCAGCTCGCGCATGTCCGGCTGGAGCAGGGGCCGGTCTCGATCCGCACCGAGAATGCACAGCTCGCCGCCTATATCTTCATCGAGGCGCGGGATCGCGATATCGGCGCCTATGTCGCCGATGCAGGCAAGGCGCTGGCCCAGTCGGTCGAACTGCCCAACGGCGTCACCATGCAGTGGAGCGGGCAGTTCGAGTATCTCGAACGCGCGAAGGCGCGCCTCGCCGTCGTGGTCCCGCTGACGCTTGCCATCGTCTTTCTGCTCCTCTACCTCAACTTCCGGCGCCTCGGCGATACGCTTATCGTCATGTTGAGCCTGCCTTTTGCGCTGACCGGGGGGCTCTGGCTCATGGACTGGATGAACTTCAACTTTTCCGTTGCGGTCGCCGTCGGATTCATCGCGCTGGCCGGCGTCGCGGCGGAGACCGGGGTCGTGATGTTGATCTATCTCGAGGGCGCGCTGAAGGAGCGGCTGCTCGCCGCGGCGCGCGAGGGCAGGTCATTGACCCGCGAGGATCTGGCGGCGGCGGTCGTGGAGGGCGCGGTCGAGCGCGTCCGGCCCAAGGTCATGACCGTGGTTACGGTCATGGCGGGGCTGCTGCCGATCATGTGGTCGGATGGCACCGGCTCGGAAGTGATGCAGCGCATCGCCGTGCCGATGATCGGCGGCATGGTCTCGTCGACCCTGCTGACCCTGCTGGTCATTCCGGCGATCTATGCCCTTGTGCGGCAATGGCAGATCAGGCCGGTCTAGGCGGAGGACCGCGCTCGGCCTCCGGCCAGCCGGTCAGGGCGCAGTCGGCGAGCGTGCGGCGGTCGAGTTCGCGGTAGAACGCCTCGCGTGCCCGGCCCAGCATGAAGGCAAGGCGGCAGCGGGAGGAGATGACGCAGGCCCCGCCATCGGCGCGGAAGCATTCCACCAGCGCCTGATCGCGCTCGAGCAGCCGCACCACCTCGCCCAGCCGGATCTCCTTTGCCGGACGCGCCAGGCCGAGGCCGCCGGCGGCGCCCCGGCTGGTGGCGACCAGGCCGGCGGCAGCCAGTTCCTGGACCACCTTGGTCAGGTGATGGCGGGAAATGGCGAACTCGCGCGCGATCTGCTCCGTCTTGAGCCGCTCGCCCGGCGCGCCGGCAAGGCGCATCAGGGTTCTGAGGCCGTAATCGGTGAAGGAGGTAAGGCGCATTGTCGCACCCTCTAAATTCGCATTGACGATACCACAATAGAGCCTATCTACTGACCGAGGCAATGCCGCAGCTTCCGCGAGGCGAACTTGACAGCGATTCCTGTGCTTCCCACCCGGCGCGCCGATCTGCAGGACGAGATCGTGGCGCGGACCGGCATCGACGAGGCAATGATCCGCCGCCTGGTGGAGACTTTCTATGGCCGGATCCGGCGGGATGATCTGCTCGGCCCGATTTTCGATGCCAGGATCGCGGACTGGCCGGCGCATCTGGCGCGCATGAGCGATTTCTGGTCGTCGGTCGCGCTGATGAGCGGCCGCTACCACGGGCAGCCCATGGCGGCCCATATCCGCCTGCCGGTGGATGACGGGCATTTCGCCCATTGGCTCGGCCTGTTCGAGGCAGTGGCGCGCGAGGTCTGCCCGGCCGCGGCGGCCGAGCTTCTCATCGAGCGCGCCCGCCGCATCGCCACCTCGCTCAGCATGGGCGTTGCCTTCCATCGCGGCAGCCTGCCCCTGCCGGAGCGCAAGACCAACGGAGCGGCAAAGGGAACCCGGTCATGAACACGCTTGCCACGCAGGCCGCCATCACGCCGATCCCGCATACGCCCGCGGCGCTGATCGACCATATCCTGACCAATTTCCACGAGGTGCATCGGCGCGAGTTGCCGGAACTGGTGCAACTCGCCCGCAAGGTCGCGGCGCGCCACGGCGATCATCCGCTCTCGCCCGGGCGGCTCGCCCCGATCCTCGAATCGCTGCAGGCCGAACTGCTCGACCACATGCGCAAGGAAGAAGATGTCCTCTTTCCGATGATGCGCATGGGCGGCCATCCTATGATCGGGCATCCGATCGCGCGCATGCGCATCGAGCACGACGATCACCATACGCGGCTCGAACAGCTCCGCCTCATCACCCAGGGCTACCGCCTGCCCGAGGATGCCTGTCCGACCTGGCGCGCGCTCTATGCCGGGCTCAACAAGTTCACCACCGACCTGATGAACCACGTGCATCTGGAGAACAACCTGCTGTTTCCGCAATTCGCCCGGCCGCAGGCCGGCTGAGCGGAGCCTGGACGCACCGGCGAAAGCCGCGCACGTCTCAGGCGGCGGCGACGGCAATCCCTTCCTGTTCGCAGCTCCCGGCAATGTCCGAAACCGTTGCCCGCTGCATGTCGCGGCGGAAACGCAGATCGTCGAACTCGCGGCCGCGATGCATGGTGCAGCGATTGTCCCAGATCACCAGATCGTTGACGCGCCAGCGGTGAGCGTGCACGAAGCGCGGCTCCGTCGCGTGCGCGATGAGTTGGTCGATCAGTGACCGCCCCTCCGCGTCCGGCAGGCCAAGAATCCGTCCGGCGTGCGAAGCGAGGTAGAGGGACTTTCGGCCGTTCTGCGGAATGGTGCGGACGAGGGCCTGCGGCACGGGCGGCATGGACTGGCGCTCCTCCTCGGAGAAGTCGGTGAAACCAAGCCGGGCGCGGGAATGAAAGATCGAATGCTCGGCGACGAAGCCCGCAAGCCGCTGCTTCAGCTCCTCGGGAAGCGCATCGTAGGCGGCACGCTCGTCGGCGAACTCGGTATGGCCGCCAACGGGCGGAATGGCCCGCGCATAGAGCAGGGAGCAGAGTGCAGGCAGGCGGCGGAAGGAGCTGTCGGTGTGCCACAGGCGATTGCCGAGCTGGAACATGCGCAGCCGGCTGTCCCGGCCCCAGACCCGGTCCCGGTGATCCAGGTTCGATACATCGGAGATTTCCGGCCGCGTGCGCATCGGGGTATCGGCGCGATAGACGCTGATCGAAGTCTCGAGCGGTCCGAACTGACGGGCGAAGTCGAGATGCTGTTCGGCCGTGAGATTCTGGTCGGGAAAGATGAGCACGGCGTAGGTCCAGAAGGCCTGTCGTATCGCGTCGATATCGGCGGACGCGAGAGGCCGGGAGAGATCGACATCGCCCACCTCGGCGACGAAATCATCACGCACGGGAAAAATCTCGACCGCCATGTTGCCCCCTTCCGTCCATCGCCTCAGACCGGAATTCGACCATGCAAATGCGAAGCCGGCAACAGGCGGATTGCTCAGCCATGTGCCGCGCGCAGCATGCCGGCGCATTTCTCGCCGATCATGATACAGGCCGCGTTGGTATTCCCCGAGACCACCTGCGGCATTATGGAAGCATCCGCCACCCGCAGCCCCTCGACGCCGCGCACGCGGAGCGCGGGATCGACCACCGCCATCGGATCGTGGGCGGGACCCATCCGGCAGGTCCCGACCGGGTGGTAGATGGACCCGCCATGGGCGCGGGCATAGTCGAGCAGCGCCCCCTCGTCGGCCACGTCCGGCCCGGGTGCGATCTCCCGCTCGATCCAGTCCTCGAGCGCAGGTTGCGCGGCGATGCGCCGGACGAGACCTAGTCCGTCGATGACGGCGCGCCGGTCGGTCTCGCTCGCCAGGTAGTTGGCGAGGATGGAAGGGGGCGCCAGCGGATCGGGCGAGGCAAGGCGGATGCGCCCGCGGCTTTCCGGGCGCGACTGGTTCATATTCACCGTGAAGCCGGGAAAGCGGTGCAGGCCGGTGCCCATCCTGTCGGTGGTGAAGGGAATGACATGCAGCTCGATATCCGGATCGGC
>JAHCJQ010000173.1 GCA_026126215.1 Alphaproteobacteria bacterium | reverse complement strand
GGCCAGGACGTGGTCGCGGCGCCGGCGCGGGCCTGAGCCCCTTCCGCCACGCAAGCTGCCGGGCCCAACTGTCGCCATATTGCGGTGTTTCCATTGCCCGTCCCAAGGCACGACTGGAGGTTACCCGGATGCCGGCATTCCTGCGCTTGCTGACCGTCCTGGCCGTTCTGGCGGCCATTATGCCGGGCCGGGCCTCTTTCGCGGAGACACCGGAATCGGTTGCCAGGACGGTGATCGAAAACTTCTATACGACCCTTCTTGCGACCATGAAGCAGGGCGAGCAGCTTGGCTTCCGGGGCCGTTACGAGGCACTCGAGCCGGCCATACTGAAAGCCTACGACATGGAGCGCATGTCGCTCCGGGTTCTTGGCCCGAGCGTCGCCCGCATGACCCGTCAGGACGTCGACCGCATGAAGGCGGCGTTCACGCGCCTGAATGTCACCACCTATGCCTCGCGCTTCAAGAAGTATGGTGGCGAGAAGTTCGTTGTCGGCAACGCCCAGGCGGTCGCCAATATCGGCGTCCTGGTGGAAAGCCAGATCGTCACCTCGAAGGGCGAGGCGGTCGCCATCAACTACCTCCTCACACAGGAGAGTGGCGACTGGCGCATCAATGACGTTTACCTCAAGGGAACGATCAGCGAGGTGGCCACCCGCCGATCGGAATATGCCGGCGTCCTGCGCCAGAGCGGCATCGATGGTCTCATCGCCTCGATCGGGGAGCGAATCGCCGCCATCGAGGCGGAACAGTAGGAGGCCATGGCGCGGCTCAATCTCGTCACCGGGGGCGCGGGATTCGTCGGCCGTCATCTGGTAAAACTTCTTGCCGGACGCGGCGAGCGCGTCCGCGTGCTCGATCTCGACCGGCCGGGGGATGCGGCACCGGACGTCGAGTATCTCCAGGGCTCGATCCTCGACGAAGCGGCCCTCGACCGCGCCATGCAGGGCGCGGAGCGCGTCTTTCACCTGGCCGCCAATCCCAATCTCTGGCACCGCCGCCCCGAGACCTTTCTCGAAACCAACCTGCGCGGCACCGAGATGGTGCTGCGCGCCGCCAGCCGCCACCGGCCGGAAAAGACCGTCTATTGCTCCACCGAATCGATCCTCAAGAGTTATCGCTGGACGAAAGTGCCCGGAAAAGACGGCCGCATCGATGAGCGCATAGAACTCCGCGTCGACGATATGCCGGGCCCCTACTGCCGTTCGAAATTTCTGGCCGAACGGGCGGCAATGGATGCTGCCGCGTCCGGCCAGCCAGTGGTCATCGTCAATCCGACGCTTCCCATTGGGCCGGGCGATCTCCGCCTGACCCCGCCGAGCCGGATGCTGATCGGCTTTCTGAACGGCCGCATTCCGGCCTTCCTCGAAAGCGAATTCAATCTGATCGACGTCCGGGACGTGGCCGAGGGCCATATCCTGGCGGCCGAAAAGGGCCGCATCGGCGAACGCTACATACTCGGGCACCGCAATCTGCGCCTGTCGGAACTGCTCGCGCTGCTCCAGCGCCTCACCGGGCTGCCGATACCGCGCATGCGCGTCCCCTACGCCCTCGCCTTCGCCGCGGCACTGGTCGATGAGGGGCTCTCCCGCCTGACCGGCCGGCCGCCGAACGCGCCGATCACGGGCGTCCGCCTCGCCCGCACGCCGATGGTCTTCGACTGCGCCAAGGCGATCGAGGAACTTGGCCTGCCGCAGACGCCCATAGAAACGGCGCTGACCGATTTCATCCGCTTCCACCGCCAACAGGGCGAGATCGAGCGGCCGATCCCGGCACTCGGAATCTGATTCAGGCGGCTTTCTTCCCCGGCAGCATGGCGAGCAGCGCCGGCAGCACGATGAGCGTGCAGAACAGCGAATAGAACAGCGCGATGCTGAGCAGCACACCCATGCCGGAGGTGCCGTCATGGCTGGAAATGGCCAGGCAGCCAAATGCCGCCGCGGTCGTGCAGGCACTGAAAAGAACCGCGCGCGCCGTCCCCGTCTGCAGGGGATCCACCACGCCATGCCGCCAGTTCATCACGAAGTAGATGGAGAAGGCGACGCCGATTCCGAGCAGGAGCGGCAGCGCGATCACGTTGGCGAAGTTCAGATCGAGATCGATTGCCACCGTGGTCGCCAGGGTGAAAAGACCGGCAAGCAGCAACGGCGCCATCACCAGCGCCACGTCGAGCGGCTGTCGCAGCACCACGGCAAGCAGCACGGTGATGGCGATCAGCGCACCGATCCCCGCGATGATGAAGGCGCGTTTCACCGCATTCGCCGATCCCTGGATCGTCACCGGCGTGCCGGTGATATCCGGCGTGATCGCGCGGACCGCAGCCACGAACTCCACCAGCACGGCATTGTCGCGGGAATCCCCGCTCGGCGCCACCTCGATCCGCGCCTGTCCATCGGCCGCGAGCCATGGCGCGCGCACCTCTTCCGGGATACTCGCCAGCGTGACCCGCTCGGCCTGGAGCGCGAGGCGAAGCTGGTCCAGCACCCGGGGCAGGCCGCCCATCAACGGCGCCTCGACCACGCGGATGCCGGCGCGCCCCTGCCCCGCCAATCGCGCCAGCGCGCCCTCGAGCGCCGCAAAGGAAACCGGCAGTGCCTGCTCCACCTCGCGCACCCGCGCCAGGCGATTGCGCGCCGCAGCCAGCGCCTCCTCGATCGCCGCGGCGTCCGGCGCAGGCAGGACCGAAACCGGCATCAGGGTCGGCAGCAGCAGGTCCCGCAGATCATGGACGAGAGGCAGTTTCCGGTCCTGCTCCTTCGGCACGAAGCTGCTCAGGGTGATGGTCCGCCTCACTTCCCCGAGTGCGCCGATCCGCGCCGCCAGCCGGTCGGCCTCGGCAAGCGAGGGCGCCAGGACATCGATCGTGTAGGGCGTGGTGTCAGGATCGGCCATGAGTTCGCGCAGGGTCGATACCGCCTCGGTGCCCTGGTCCTTGAGATTGAGCGGGTTCATGTCGAACTGCACGACCGGCAGGGTCAGGGCGCAGAGCAATGCCGCGAGCGCGGTCACGGCCAGCACGGCGCGGCGATGGCGACGCAGCAGGCGATCGAGCGGGCGTGCCCAGGCAAACCCCACCGCGTCCGCCTCGGGCGGCGGACGGAACAGGGCGAGCAGCGCCGGCAGGAGCGTGACGTTCAGGGCGACCGCGATGAACATGCCCACGCCTGAGATGAGCCCGAGTTCCGAAACGCCGCGATAGTCGGTCGGCATGAAGGAGAAGAACCCGACCGCCGTCGCCATGGCGGCGAGCAGCAATGCGGGACCGACCCCCCGCCCCGCGCGCCGGATCGCGGCACTCATGTCGGAATCGAGAAAGCGCTCGTGCCGGTAGCGGACCGCGAACTGGATGCCGAAATCGACGCCGATACCGATGAAGAGCACGGCGAAGGTGACCGATATGACATTGAGCGAGCCGATCGCCAGCGCGGCGAACCACGCCGTGACGACGAGGCCGGTGGCGAGCGTGAGGAGGATCGGCAGGATCAGCCGCCAGGACCGCAAGGCCATGTAGAGCAGCCCGCCGACAAGCAGCATCGAAAGGAGGATGCCGATGGTCGTGCCGCCAAGGACGGTGGCGAATTCCTCGTCGGCGATTGGAACCTCGCCGGTCAGGCGCACCCGCACGCCATCCTCGGGCCCGATATCCAGGTCGCGGATCGCCTGGCGCACCGCCGTCACGGCACGGGCACCGGGCTGGAGCTGGCTGTAGTCCCGTTTGGGCTGCGCCAGAACGAACCGCCTGAGTTCGCGCCCGTTCGCCTCGCGGCCGGTCAACAAGCCCTGCCAGGAGAGCGGCCTCGCCTCGCCCGCAAGCGAGGCATCGATGGTCGCCGCGATCTCGGCAAGCGGCCCGGCGAAATCGACTGCCTTGATTTCCCCTTCCTCGATGCCGCGCAGCGCATCGTTCAGCACGTCGAAAAGGCCACGCAGACTGGGGTCGGCGGCAAGCGCGCCGATCAGGGGCTGCGCCGCCACGATCTGCTCCGAGGTATCGGCGAGTTCCTCGGTCGAGAGAAAGAGCAGGCCATTCCGCCGGAAGAACTCGAGACCGTCCGGACGCCGCACGGAATTGAAGTCGTCGGCATCCTGCATCAACCGTCGATAGATCTTCTCGGCCGCCTCGTCGGCCGCCTCGGGCGTCGTGCCATCGACGACGATGACCATCAGCCCGACTTTCTGGGGGAAGAGGCCGCGCACCTTCGCCTCGAACCGCCGCCAGTCA
>JAHCJQ010000172.1 GCA_026126215.1 Alphaproteobacteria bacterium | reverse complement strand
GCGGATGTCCTTGTAGTCGATCTTCGGCGCATTCTCGCCGGAGAACGGACAACTCTTGCGCCGCCGGAAGAATGGCCGGCGGGCGGGGCCGCCTTGCGGCCTTGCGGTATCGGTGCTCATGCCTCTTCAGCTCCCATTTCGCGGGGGGCGCGGTCAGCGCGCGGCGGACGGGGGCCGCGATCGCCCCTGTCGCCACGATCACCATCCCGGCGTGGCCGGTCGCCACGATCGCCACGCTCGCCGCGGTCGCGGCTCTGCAGCATCGCCGACGGACCCTCTTCCGGCGCCTCGACGCGCACGGTGAGGAAGCGGATCACATCCTCATTGATGCGCTGGTTGCGCTCGAGCTCCTTGAGCGCCGCGGGCGGACAGTCGAGGCAGAGCATGACGTAGTGACCTTTGCGGTTCTTCTTGACCCGGTAGGTCAGGGAGCGCAGGCCCCAGCTCTCCTGGCGGACGACATTGCCACCGTTGTTCTTGACGATTTCGGTAAAATCCGCCGCCAGGGCCTCCGCCTGCTGGGCGGATATGTCCTGACGCGCGATGAAAACGTTCTCGTAGAACGCCATCTCGATTCGATCCCTTCTGGCTCTTGATGGCCGGGAGCAGAGAGTCCCTGGTGGTGCCAGGAGGCGCGCTGCCGGTCCGGCCTAGCCGGCACAGGTCCGGCAAGGGTTATGAAGGCGCGCAATATACACCAAGGCCCTTGCCCCGCAAGCGGCAAACGGCTGGTTCCGACCGCCGGCCGGACGAAGGCTCCTGGCGGCGCCTCGGGCCGGCCTTTCGGCTCCGCTTCAGCTAACTGTGTGGATGGAGTGATGGCAGACCAGCTAACTGTCTCGACTCGTTAGGAGATTTCAGTGAGGTATGCATATGATGCATTGCTGCGGCGCAGGTCGGTTGTGGGTTAAAGTATTGTTTTTGTTAAGTTGCGTCGCAACATTATTGACAGATGAGCCGGCCGTGCGCCGGCCAGCCAGAATAACCGTTTCGATGACTGGAGAGACTGCCATGAACGCCATGACCGAACCCCGCACCATCCGGCGCGACGACTACACCTTCGCCGATGCGTCGAGCTACCGGCGCATGGCGCAGGCCCGCCAGGCGGAGATGATCGCCGAACTGATCGTGACCGCCAGCCGCGCCGTGAAGCGCGCCTTTGCCGGCCTCCATGCCCTGGTGGTCGAGCGCCTGGCGCGCGCCAAGGCCTACGATCAGCTCATGTCGCTCGACGACCGGATGCTCAAGGATATCGGCATCAACCGCGGTGACGTGCCGATGATCATCGAGGGCGTCATGCCCTACGGCCGCTACCGTGGCCCGGCGAACGAGAATCTCGGCCTGCCGGCCAACGCCAACCGGCCGCGCACGGCCGCCTGAACGTCACCTTCCGGGTTCCGGCCGCGCTCCAGCAGCAGGGTGGACCAGCCCTGCAGCCGGAGCCGGCCGGCAAGTTTCAGCCCGCGCCGCCGATAGGCGTTGACGACGGCCGGCTCCTGCCCAACCAGCAGACCCGAGAGGACAAGCCGGCCGCCGGGCGCGAGGCGACGCGCCAGCGCCGGTGCCAGTTCCACCAGCGGGCGGGCCAGGATATTGGCCAGGATCAGATCGTAGCGCGCGCCGTCGCGGAATTGCCGGCCTTGCAGGCCCGGGGCGACGATGCAGCGAAGCCGCGCCCGCTCACCGTTCAGCCGCGCATTCTCCTGGGCGACGCGCACCGCCACCGGATCGATGTCGCTCGCCGTGACCCGACGGCGCCAGGCGCGCGCCGCGGCTAGCGCCAGTACCCCGGACCCACAGCCAAGATCGAGTAGCCGCCGGGGCCGGATGCGATGCCGTGCCAGGCGGTCTAGCATCAGGAGGCAGCCGCGCGTCGTCTCGTGGCGGCCGGTGCCAAAGGCCTGCCCGGCATCGACCAGCAGGTCGTGCATGTGCGCGAGGGGATGGCGTGCATCGTGCGAGCCATGCAGGTGGAAGCGCCCGGCAGTGATTGGCGGCAGTTCCGACTGCGACAGCGCCACCCAGTCGCGCTCCGCCACCTGCCGTACCAGCAGCCCGCCCTCCCTGGCGAATGGCTCGAGCAGGGCTGCCGGCGGCATGCCGTCAAAAAACGCCTCGACCTGCCACAGGCTGCCATCCGGCCGCGCCTCGAAGCGGGACAGGCCGACCGCATGCGGCTCGAGCGCTTCCTCGGCCGCCAGGGCGAGACGGGTAGGCAGGGTCAGCTTCGCCTGCCAGAGACCGCTCATGCCGGCTCGACGAAGCTGGCCAGCACCTTCTTCCGTCCGGCCTTCTCGAACTCGATTTCGAGTTTGCCGCCATCCGAATGCAGGATGCGGCCATATCCGAACTTCTGGTGGAAGATGCGGCTGCCCACAGGCAGTTCGCCGGCCTCTGCAGCTTCATCCAGCCGACGCGCCTTTCCCTCGATCTCGATGCCGCGCCGCGGCTGCGACGGATTGAGCCAGGGTGACCCATAGACGAAGCCGCCCAAAGGCGAAGTCTCGTTCATGCCGCGCTCGCTTGCGCGACCCGAACCCCAAAGGCCCGGCTCGGCCAGTCTGGTCACATGCTCCTCGGACAGCTCCTCGACGAAGCGGCTTGGGATGGTCGCCTGCCACTGACTGTAGATGCGCCGGTTCGCGGCGAAGGAGATGTGACAGCGCCGCCGCGCGCGGGTGATGCCGACATAGGCCAGCCGGCGCTCCTCCTCGAGACCAGCAATGCCGTTTTCCTCCAGCGCCCGCGGATGCGGGAACACGCCCTCCTCCCAGCCGGGCAGGAACACCGTTTCGAATTCCAGCCCCTTGGCGGCGTGCAGGGTCATCAGGTTGACCATGTCGTCGTTCTGCTCCTCGGCATTGTCCACCACCAGGGCGACATGCTCGAGAAAGCCGGCGAGGTTCTCGAACGCCTCCATCGCGCGCACCAGTTCCTTGAGGTTTTCCAGCCGCCCGGGCGCTTCGGCCGAGCGGTCCGCCTGCCACATGGCTGTGTAGCCGCTTTCATCAAGCACCGTCTCGGTCAGTTCGGCATGCGGCAGCGAGTCCAACATCCGCCGCCAGCGGCCAAAATCCTCGACCAGCTTGCGCAGGCTGGCGCGCGGCCTCGGTTTCAGTTCTTCCGTCTCCGCCAGCAGACCGGCGGCGGCAAAGAGGCTGCATCGGCTGGCGCGCGCCACCTTGTGCAACGCCTGCATGGCGGCCTCGCCCAGGCCGCGCTTGGGCAGGTTGACGATGCGCTCGAAGGCCAGATCATCGTCGGGCTGATGAATGACGCGGAGATAAGCCAGCGCATCGCGGATTTCCTGGCGTTCGTAGAAACGAAGGCCGCCGACGACGCGATAGGGCAGGCCGAGCGTCAGGAAGCGTTCCTCGAACTCGCGGGTCTGGAAGCCGGCGCGGACCAGGATCGCCATCTGGGAGAGGCGGTGGTGCTCGCGCTGCAGCGCCTCGATCTCCTCGCCCACCATCCGCGCTTCTTCCGCGCCGTCCCAGACGCCGCGCAGCGTGACCTTTTCGCCCTCGTTGAGTTCGGTCCAGAGCGTCTTGCCGAGACGGCCCTCGTTCCTGGCGATGAGCGAAGCCGCCGCGGCGAGTATGTGGGGCGTCGAGCGGTAGTTCTGTTCCAGCCGCACGACCCGGGCGCCATCGAAATCGCGCTCGAAGCGCAGGATGTTGCCGACTTCCGCGCCGCGCCAGGCATAGATCGACTGATCATCGTCGCCGACGCAGCAGATGTTGCGGTGTGCCTGAGCAAGAAGCCGCAGCCAGAGATACTGCGCGATGTTCGTGTCCTGGTACTCGTCGACCAGGATATAGCGGAAGCGGCGCTGCCATTCGGCAAGCACGGCGGCATCCTTGCGGAAGATGACCAGGAGGTGCAGCAGCAGATCGCCGAAGTCGCAGGCATTGAGTTCCAGCAGCCGGCGCTGGTAGAGACGATAGAGTTCGCGTCCCTTGCCGTCGGCGAAACTGCCTGCCTCGCTCGCGGGGATGTCCTCGGGCGTCAGTCCGCGGTCCTTCCAGCGATCGATGAGGGCAGCGAGCGCGCGCGGCGGCCATTTCTTTTCGTCGAGATTTTCCGCCTGGATGATCTGGCGCAGCAGCCGATGCTGGTCGTCGGTGTCGAGGATGGTGAAATTGCTCTTCAGGCCGGCCATTTCCGCATGCCGGCGCAGCATCCTTGCCGCCACCGAATGGAAGGTGCCGAGCCACAGTCCCTCGACCGCGCCGCCGATCAGGTGCTGG
>JAHCJQ010000171.1 GCA_026126215.1 Alphaproteobacteria bacterium | reverse complement strand
ATGGCACAGCTTGGCGTGGAGCCGGCGCGCATGGCGCGGGTATTCGACAGATGGACGGACCGGCTGAAGGCGCGCCCCGAGGTGCAGGCCTATCTTGCCGGCAAGTGACGCAAGCCGAGGGGAAGCGGAGAGTATGTACACGCCGAGCGAACATGCGCTGAGGACGCCCGACAAGCCAGCCATCGTCATGACCGGAGGCGGGGAGCGCGTCAGCTATCGCCAGCTCGAGGAACGGGCCAACCAGGCCTCCTGGCTGTTTCGCGCCTGCGGCCTCGGCCTGCGCGACAGCATCGCGATCTTTCTTGAAAACAACCGGCAGTTCCTTGAGATCTGTTGCGGCGCCGATCGCAGCGGCATCTATTACAGCCCGATCTCCTCGCGCCTCACCGCGCCGGAGGTCGATTACATCGTTGGCGACTGCGCGGCGCAGATCTTCATCACCTCGAAGGAGCTGGCTCCGGTGGCGGAGGCGCTGGCGCCGCTGATGCCGAACGTGAAACGCCGTTTCATGGTCGGCGGGACGCTGCCGGGATATGAGTCCTGGGAAGCGGCCCTGGCGTCGATGCCGACGACGCCGATCCCCGATCAGGCGCAGGGTCGCGACATGCTCTATTCCTCCGGCACGACCGGCCGGCCCAAGGGCGTGCGGCGCGAACTGAACGGCGATCCCTACGGCACGCCGAGCCCGTTGCTCGGACTGATCGAGAAACTCTACGGCTTCGGTCCGGACATCCGCTATCTCTCGCCGGCGCCGCTCTATCACGCCGCTCCGCTCCGCTACAACATGAGCGCGCTGGCATTCGGCGGCACCACTTTCGTCATGGAGAAGTTCGACCCCGAACAGGCGCTGGCGCTGATCGAGAAGCATCGCATCACCCACAGCCAGTGGGTGCCCACCATGTTCGTGCGGATGCTGAAGCTGCCGGCCGAAGTTCGCCGCCGCTACGATGTCTCCTCGCTCAAGGTCGCGATCCATGCGGCGGCGCCTTGCCCGATCGCGGTCAAGGAACAGATGATCGACTGGTGGGGACCGGTCCTCTACGAGTATTACGCGGGCACCGAAGGCAATGGCCTTTGCGCCATCAATTCGAATGACTGGCTGGCGCACAAGGGCTCGGTCGGCAAGGCATTGCTCGGCGAAGTGCATATCCTGGACGAGCTCGGCAACGAGCGCGCGGCCGGCGAGGAGGGCGTCATCTACTTCGCCAACGGGCCGGCCTTCGAGTATCACAACGATCCGGCCAAGACTGCGGAATCGCGCAACGAAAAGGGCTGGAGCACGCTCGGCGATATCGGGCGGCTGGATGCGGAGGGTTATCTCTACCTGACCGACCGCAAGGCCTACATGATCATCTCGGGCGGCGTGAACATCTATCCGCAGGAGGCGGAAAACATCCTGATCAACCACCCGAAGGTGGCCGACGTAGCGGTGATCGGCGTGCCGAACGAGGATCTGGGCGAGGAAGTGAAGGCCGTGGTGCAGCCGGTCGATATGCGCGATGCCGGGCCGGACCTCGCCGAAGAGCTGATCGCCTATTGCCGGCGCAGCCTCGCCTCGATCAAGTGCCCGCGCAGCGTCGATTTCGACGAGCAGCTTCCCCGGCATCCGACCGGCAAGCTCTACAAGCGGCTGATCCGCGATCGCTACTGGGGCCAGCGGCAGTCGCGTATCGTCTGAGGCGACGTCAGTATTCCTGCTCCTCGCGGTCGAGGCCGCCGAGCAGGCCGATCAGGATGCCGTGCACGCCGGGAGCCGCCGCCAGCACGGAAGGGTGGCGCAGCGCCTGGCGGTTGTAGACGAAGCGCCCGTCACCACAGGTGGTACAGCCGCCGCCCGCCTCGCGCACGATCAGGTCGGCGGCGGCGATGTCCCAGTCGCTCTTCTCGCTGAGCGAGATGGCGGCATGGAATTCACCGCTCGCGACCTTGGCCATGCGCAGGGCGATCGAATTCATGTAGCGGAACTCCGCCCCCGGCGTGAGGTGAAGCCATTCGTTGCGCTCGAATGTGCGCTTGCTGGCCAGCAGCCGCGCGCCGGCGAGGTCGGTGCGCGCCGCCACGCGCAACGGCGTGCCGTTAAGTCGCGCGCCGCCGCCGCTCGTCGCCTCGTAGAATTCTTCCGTCGCCGGGTTGAAGACGACGGCGGCCACCGGCTCTCCCTCCACCACCAGGGCGGCGGCGATGGTGAATTCCGGTCGGCCCTCCAGGAAGGCGCGCGTGCCGTCGATCGGATCGACCACCCAGACCCGCTGATGCTTGAGGCGCGAGAGGTTGTCCGCCGTTTCCTCGGAAAGCCAGCCATAATCCGCTCGCTCGCCCACCAGCCGCTTGCGCAGCAACCGGTCGACGGCAATATCGGCCTCCGAGACCGGATCGCCCGGTTTCTTGTCCCAGCGCCGCACATCGCCGCGGCGAAAATAGTCGAGGGCGAGGCGCCCGGCCTCCCGGGTGGCGGCGCCTAGCAGTTCGTGATCGGCGGCGATGGCGTCGCTGTGCATCGCTGTCTCAGGTTCCGGCGATGGTCATGGCGTCGATGCGCACGGTGGGGCTGTCGGTGCCGTGGCGGAAGACGAGATCGCTGGCCGGGGTGAGGTGGCGGAACATGTCCTTCAGGTTGCCGGCGATGGTGATCTCCGACACCGGATAGGCGATGGCGCCCTTTTCGATCCAGAAGCCGGCGGCACCGCGGCTGTAATCGCCGGTGACGCCATTGACGCCGAAACCGATCAGCTCGGTGACGTAGAGTCCCTGGTCGATATCGGCCATCAGCGCATCGGGCGTCAGCGAACCGGCGGCGAGATAGAGGTTGGTCGGGGCCGGGGATGGCGGCGAGGCGGCACCGCGCGTCGCATGGCCGGTGCTGCGCATGCCAAGCTGGCGTGCCGAGGCGCTGTCCAGCAGCCAGGTGGTAAGCCGGCCATCGGCGACCAGTTCCTGGCGGTGGTTGGCCACGCCTTCGGCATCGAAGGGGCGCGAGCGCAGGCCGCGCCGGCGATGCGGGTCGTCGATGACGCTGATGCCGGGCGCGAAGACCTGCTGGCCGAGCCGGTCCCTCAGGAAGCTCGTGCCGCGCGCGATGGCCGGCCCGGAGATCGCCGCCGCCAAATGGCCTAGCAGCCCGCCAGCGACGCGCGGGTCGTAGATGACGGGGGCCCTGCGGCTCGCGACCTTGCGGGCGCCAAGACGGCGCACGGTGCGCTCGCCGGCCCGCTTTCCGACCTCCGCCGCGCTTTCCAGGTCGGCGAGATGGCGTGCGCTCGCATAGTCGTAGTCGCGCTCCATGCCGGTCCCCTCGCCGGCGATGACGCTGACCGAGACGGAATTCTGCGAGCCGGAATAGGCACCGGCAAAGCCGCCGCTGGTGGCGAGTGCCACGTCCGTGCGGCCCCAGCTCGCGCCGGCACCCTCCGAATTGGTGACGCCCGGCACGGCGAGAGCGGCTTCCTCGCAGGCGCGCGCCCGCTCGACCAGCCTCTCTATTGCCGGTTCCCCTTCCTCGATCAGGTCCAGTTCCGGTGGCAAGGTGCAGAGCAGTTCGCCGTCCGCCAGTCCGCAATAGGGGTCCTCGGGCGTACTCTTTGCCATCAGTACGGCGCGGCGCACCACTTCATCGAGCGCATCGTCGCTGCGATCGGTGGTCGAGACGAACGCCTGCGAACGGCCGACGAAGACACGCAGACCCAGATCCTCCGCTTCCGAGCGTTCGATGTCTTCCGGACGGCCAAGCCGCCAGGAGGCGCCGAGCGACAGACTGCGCACCGCCAGCGCATCCGCCGCATCGGCACCGGCCAGCTTCGCGCGCCGGATCAACTCGGCGAGAAGGTCGAGGGGGGTTGCTTTCATCGGTCCGGTTCCATTGCTGCTTGGATCGTTCACTTCCAGATCGGCCGGCCGCTGCCGGGCAAGCCGAGGCGCGGCCATTTCTCGCTCACCATGCGCACGATCTCGTCCGACATGCGGATCTTCTCGCCCCACTCGCGGTGCGTTTCCGGCGGCAGCTTGTTTGTGGCATCGAGGCCGATCTTGCCGCCGAGGCCGCTTTCGGGCGAGGCGAAGTCGAGATAGTCGATCGGGGTGCGGTCAATCAGCGTGATGTCGCGTACCGGATCCATGCGGGTCGAGACCGCCCACATGACGTCCTTCCAGTCGCGCACGTCGATATCGCGGTCCACCACGATGATCCACTTCGTATACATGAACTGCCGCAGGTACGACCAGATGCCCATCATCACCCGCTTGGCATGGCCGGGATAGGCCTTGGCGATGGACACGACCGCGATGCGGTAGGAGCAGCC
>JAHCJQ010000170.1 GCA_026126215.1 Alphaproteobacteria bacterium | reverse complement strand
CTCGAGCGCCGCGGCCCGTGCCGCGATCCAGTCGATGACCGCGCCCGCGCGCTTCTGGTAGGCCTGGATCGCCAGGCCGAATCCGTCCCAGCCGGCGAGCGAATTATCGCTTAGAACCGCGCCGATCACCTCAAGGGAGATTTCGAGCCGGTCGGCCTCTTCCGCATCGATTGTGAAGTTCAGCTCGTGCGCGCGTGCCGCCCTGGCGAGCGAGAGCAGACGCGGCACAAGTTCCGCCATCACGCGGGCGCGGCTCACCGCCTCGTAGCGCGGATGCAGCGCCGAGAGCTTGACCGAGATGCCGGGCCGGTCCGGCAGGCGGCCCGTGCCGGCCCCGGCGCCGATCGCGGCGATCGCATTCGCATAGGAGGCGAGATGTTTCTCCGAATCCGCTGCCGTGCGGGCGCCCTCGCCCAGCATGTCGAAGGAGTAGCGGTAGCGCCGCGCGGCGCGGGACTGGGTGCGCCGCAGGGCATCCTCGATGGTCTGGCCATGCACGAACTGGTTGCCCACGATGCGCATGGCCTGGCGGGTCGCGGCCCGCAGGGCCGGCCGGCCCAGGCGGCGCACCAGCGCGGCCAGCACGCCTTCCGGCGTCTCGCCCGGCGTGGCGACGCGCGCCGAGATGCCGAGCGCCCAGGCGGAGGCGCTGACCAGCGGCGCATCCGAGCGGGTCTCGTGATGGGCGAAGTCCCCCTGCGCGAGCTTGTCTTCGATCAGCCGGTCGGCGGTCGGTCCGTCCGGCACCCGGAGCAGGGCCTCGGCCAGCACCATCAGCGCCAGCCCCTCCTTGGTCGAGAGGGCATATTCGCGCAACAGTTCCTCGACGCCGCCAAGCCCGCCGGTGCGCGCCCGGATGGCATGCACGAAATCCGCGGCGCGCTCGGCGATGGCGCGCTCGCGTGCCGGCGACAGGCGGGCGGTGGGCAAGAGCCGCGCGGCGATTTCGGCATCGTCCTCCGCATACGGCGCGCGAAAATCCGGCGGGGAAAGGGTGGCGGGCGGTGCGGCGCTGGCATCGGGCATGCAAAAAGGCTATTACGAACGGTCCCGCTGATCCATGGTCAAAAGAACTGAATTTCCGTATAAACAACGGATACAGAGCCCGGAATTTGGATAACTTATGGAAATAGACAGGATAGACCGACGAATCCTGAAACTGATCCAGGCTGACGGGCGCATCGCCGTGGCCGAACTCTCGGAGCGGGTCGGCCTCTCGCCAAGCTCGACCGGAGAGCGGTTGCGGCGCATGCAGAAGGAGGGCGTGATCCTGGGCTATGGGGCGCGGCTGGATCCGCACCGGCTCGGCCTTGGCCTGCTGGTCTTCGTCGAGGTCTCGCTGGACAAGACCACAGCCGATATCTTCGACCGTTTCGCAGCTTCGGTCCGTGCTGCGCCGGAGGTGCTCGAATGCCACATGGTGGCCGGTGGCTTCGACTATCTGGTCAAGACGAGGGTGGCCGACATGACCGCCTATCGTCGCTTTCTGGGCGAGGTGCTGCTTGCCCTGCCGGGCGTGAAGGAGACCCGGACCTATGCGGTCATGGAGGAGATCAAGAGCGACGGCTTCCTGCCGATCGAAAGTACGCCGTTCGGTTGACGGACCGTGATCGCGTCGTTAGATTGTCAACAATCAACTATTGACCGACCCATGCGCTCGCTGGCACCTGCCTCCTTCGGACACAGTATCGAGCGGCTGAACAAGAGCACGCTCCGCGACCATATCGTCGAGCGGCTGCGCGCCGCGATCCTGTCCGGCGAACTGCCGCCGGGCGCGCCAGTGGTTGAGACGGTGCTGGCCGCGCGCTTCGCCGTCAGCCGGGGGCCGCTGCGCGAGGCGCTGCGCCAGCTTGTCGACGAGGGGCTTCTGGTCACGGTGCCCTACACCGGGACGCATGTGATCTCGCTCTCGGTCGAGGATGTTCGAGAGATCTATTCCATGCGGGTGACGCTCGAGCGGTTCGCCTTCGAGCAGGCCTGGCAACGCCGCGATGCCGCGTTCCGCGAGGAAATGTTGCGCCGTCACCGCCATCTCACCGCAGCCATCGATGCCGGCGACGACCGCGCCAGCATCCTGGCCGAACTCGATCTGCATGGCCTCGTTTACGAGGCGAGCGGGCATCGCCTGCTGCAGCGCGCCTGGTCCTCGCTCAGGGGCCGGCTGCAGCTTTACTGGGCGGCGCATCACCGGGCCCATGCCATCCGCGGCCCGAGACGCGATAGCCACGACAGCTATATCGCCGCCGCGCTGGGCGGCGACCTTCCCGCCATGCTGGCCGAAATCGGCGAGCATATGCGTCGCGGCGCGGAGCAGACGGAGGGCTTTCTCCGCGCCCAGTTAATGGACAGGGAAAACGGACAGGAGGCATGACATGAAAATCACTCGTCGCACCATGGTGCAGGGGCTCGGCCTTTCGGGGGTGGCATTGACGCTGCCGCTCGGCGCGCTGGCGCAGGGCATGGACAGCTTGCAGGAAGTAAAGCAGCGAGGCGCGCTGCGCGTCGGCGTCACCCAGGCGCCGCCCTGGTATTCAAAGGATCCGGCCAGCGGCCAGTGGTCGTCCGGCCTCGGCGTCTCGATGGGCATGGCGATGGCGCAGAAACTCGGCGTCAAGTTCGAGCCGGTCGAGGTCAATTGGGGAACGGCGATCGCGGCTCTGCAGGGCAACCGGATCGATCTGATGTACATGCTCGATGCCACGCCCGAACGGGCGCAGGCGGTGGACTTCCCCCAGAACCCGTTGCTCTTCTATTCCCTCGCCGTACTTGCGAAGGACGATCTGCCGGTCAAGGCCTGGGCGGATCTCAACAAGCCCAGCGTGCGTATCGCCGTGCCGCAGGCCTCCAGCATGGACAAGTTCCTGACCGAGAACGTGGCAAGCGCCGCCATCCAGCGCTTCCCGGGCAACCAGGAAGCCATTGCCGCCTTCCAGGCCGGACGGGCCGACGCCGTCTGCCTGTTCCATCCGCCGCTGCTCGCCGCCCGCCAGCGCCTTGGCACGGGAAAGATCGTGGTGCCGACGCCGGTGCGCTCGCAGCCATCCAGCGTCGCCGTCCGCAAGCAGGAGAACAAGGCGCTCCTCAACTGGATCGACCAGGCCATCGGCGAATACTACAAGAGTGGCCAGACCCAGAAATGGTACGAGGAATTCCTGAGCGGCTTCGGCCTCGATCCGAAGGCGGCGCCGCCGGTGATGAAGGAAATGCTCTAGCCGGCCGGCGCGGGCAATGTATCAGTGGGATTTCGCGCCGGTTCTCGCGAATTTCGACCTGCTCGCGCTCGGCCTCCTCAATACCTTCGCGGTGACCGGCACCGCGCTTGCCTTCGGCGTCCCGCTCGGCCTGGCGCTGGCGCTTGCACGGCTCACCGGCAAGCCCCCGCTCGCCTGGCCGGCGGGACTGCTCATCGAAGTCTTTCGCACCACGCCGCCGCTGGTGCAGCTCTTCTGGTTCTTCTTCGCCCTGCCGATCCTCATTCGCGTCGAGATGACGCCCTTCATGGCGGCGGCCGCGACTTTCTCCATCCAGTCCGCCGCCTTCTTCGCCGAGGTCTTTCGCGGCGGCATCGTCTCCATCGAGCGCGGCCAATGGGAGGCGGCGCGGGCCATCGGCATGACCCATTCCCAGGCGATGCGCCGCATCATCCTGCCGCAGGCAGTAAAACGCATGATTCCCGCCTTCATGGAACGGGCCATCGAACTGATGAAGACCACGACACTGGTGGCGGTCGTCTCCTATGCCGACCTGCTCTATCAGGCCAACGAGCTGGCGCAGAAGACCTTCCGCCCGCTTGAGGTGCTGACGGTGGCGGCGCTGCTCTATTTCGTCTGCATCTTCGCCGTCAGCCTGGCCTCGCGCGCGCTCGAGCGGCGGCTTGCGGTAAGCGGCGAAACGACGGTGCGCTGAACCATGGAATACCAATGGAACTTCGCCCCCGTCTTTGCGCATTCCGACGCGCTGCTGGTGGGCGCGCTCGGCACGCTGCGCATCTTCGTGGTCTGCCTTCTGCTCGGTCTCTCGCTTGGCCTGCTGGTCGGCCTCGCGCGCTACTCGACGCGGCGGCTCCTGACCTGGCCGGCGGCGGCCTTCGTCGAGTTTTTCCGAAACACGCCGGTGCTGGTGCAGATCATCTGGTTCTTTTTCGCGCTGCCGATCCTCGTTCCCTTCGAGATCAGCCCGATGACTGCCGCGGTACTCGGCATCTCGCTCAATTCGGCCGCCTTCTCCGCCGAGATATTCCGCGGCGGCATCCAGTCCATCGAACCCGGCCAGTGGGAGGCGGGGCGCGCCATCGGCATGAGCTATGCCCAGATCATGCGGCGCATCATT
>JAHCJQ010000017.1 GCA_026126215.1 Alphaproteobacteria bacterium | reverse complement strand
CCTCGCTTTCCATCTGGCGCAGCGAGCCGGAGCCCCGGCCTTGACCGGACCGGGAGCGGGGCTTACCTAAGGCGGGCCAGACGGCCGGATGACCGCGGGCTGCGCGAGCGGCTCGAGGAAAGTCCGGGCTCCACGGAAAGACGGTGCCGGATAACGTCCGGCGGGGGCGACCCCAGGGAAAGTGCCACAGAGAGCAGACCGCCAGGCCGTCCGGGCGACCGGCGGCGGGCAAGGGTGAAAGGGTGCGGCAAGAGCGCACCGCGCGCCCGGTAACGGGCGTGGCAGGGCAAACCCCACCGGGAGCAAGATCAAATAGGGATGGCACGCCGGGTCGACCGGCCCGGCAGGGCGCCTTTCCGGCCCCGCCATCCGGGTAGATCGCGCGAGGCGTCCGGCAACGGGCGTCCCAGAGGAATGGTCATCCCCCGGCCCTGGCCGGGGACAGAACCCGGCTTACAGGCCGTCTGGCGTATTTCTTGTTTGTTCTCTTTTTTCGTTCGATAGCCCGCCGTTCGGCCTAGGGTTCGGTCCTAAAGGTCTTGGCTGGCAAGAACATAAAAAGAACAAAATCAAAAGTGATCATTTCCTTGCCTTCGCCAACCCGAAACGCGCCCGGAGTTGGGAGAGCCAGCCGGCTGCATTGGTAAATGCTTGGTAAACGGTTGGAATTTCTTGGCGACCACGGACATTTTACTCGGAAGTGTCGTTGACGCCCATACATGCCCATGATATCCCATATTGTCCCATGGCGGGCCCATGAGGCGGCGCGCGACGGCGGGATGGCGGCGACACGTTCAAGGAGAGGGGGATGGACTGGTTCCATTCCACCCATATCAACAAGATCGACAGGAAGGGGCGCATCTCCGTTCCTGCCGATTTTCGCGCCGTCCTGGCCAAGCGTGGTTCGGGCAGGGTCGTGCTGTTCCCGGCCCTGCATTTCCGGGCGCTGGAAGGGGCCGGCGAGGATTACCTGGCCGAGATCAACCGCAAGCTCGAGAGCCTGCCGCCCTTCGCGCAGGAGCGCGACGACCTGATCGATTCCATCCTGCCCCAGGTGGTGGTGCTGAACTGCGACAGCGAGGGGCGGGTGCTGCTGCCCCAGCATCTGATCGAGTATGCCGGCCTCGGCGAGAGCGCCGCCCTCATGGGGCGCGGGCAGAATTTCCATATCGTCAATATCGAGGAGCTGAAGCGGCGCCAGGAAGAGGCGCGGGCACGCGCCCGGGCGCAGCGCGGACCGGGGGGCGCAGGGTGAACGCCGGCGCCCGCATCTCCGGCTGCGGCCCGGCCCACCGGCCGGTGCTGCTGGCCGAAGTCCTGCTCGCCCTCGAGCCCAGGCCAGGAGGCACCTATCTCGACGGCACCTTCGGCGCCGGCGGCTACAGCCGCGCCATCCTTGCCGCCGCGCCCTGCAACGTCATCGCCATCGACCGCGATCCGGACGCGATCGCCGCCGGCCGCGCGCTGGAGGACGAGATGTCCGGCCGGCTGACCCTGATCGAGGGGCGCTATTCCGCGATGGCGGCGCTGCTGGCAGGCATCGGCATTCATTCGGTGGATGGCGTGGCGCTCGATATCGGCGTTTCCTCCATGCAGCTCGACCGGGCGGAACGCGGCTTCTCCTTCCGCGAGGACGGGCCGCTCGACATGCGCATGGAGGGCAGCGGGCCAAGCGCCGCCGACATCGTCAACGAGACGCCGGAAGCGGATCTCGCCGCGCTGATCTTCCGCTATGGCGAGGAGCGCCGTTCGCGCCAGGTGGCGCGTGCCATCGCCGAAGCGCGCCGTGCGCGGCCGTTCACGCGCACGCTGGAACTGGCCGAGGTCGTGGCGCGCGTGGTTCGGGCCGAGCCCGGCCGCCATCCGGCGACGCGCACCTTCCAGGCACTGCGCATCGCGGTCAACGACGAACTCGGCGAACTCGAGCGCGGGCTCGCCGCCGCCGAGGGATTGCTGCGCGCTGGCGGCAGGCTCGCCGTGGTCACCTTCCATTCGCTCGAGGACCGCATCGTCAAACGCTTCCTCAAGGAGCGTTCGAGCCCGCCGGCGCGGCCCTCCCGCCACCTGCCCGAACGCGGCGAGGCTTCGGCGCGGCCCTCTTTCCGGCTGCTCTACAAGGGCGCGGTCGAGCCGGGCGAGACGGAGCTTGCCGGCAATCCCCGCGCCCGTTCGGCGCGCCTGCGCGCCGCCGAACGGACGGATGCGCCGGCCTTCGCATTGCAGGTGGCCGCATGAGCCGCTCGCTCACCTTCTTTGCCGTGGCGCTCACCGCCGCCGTCTCCTGGGGCCTCTATCACCTGGCCTACGAGGTGCAGCGGCTCGAGGACGAACTGATCGACTATAACCGCGCGCTGCTGCGCGATCGCGAGGCGATGCAGGTCCTGGCCGCGGAATGGAGCTACCTGACGCGCCCGGAAGCGCTGCAGGAGCGCGCCCTGCGCCATCTGGACATGCGACCGCTGCTGCCGGTGCAGATCGCCCGGATCGAGCATATCCCCTTCGCCGAAACCCTGGCGCCCGCCGGCGCCGTGCTGTCATCCGGCGATATTCCGCTCCCCCGGCCGAGGCCGCGTCCGCTGCCATTCGCGGCGACGCGCGAGGCCGCTTACCCCAACTCCCAGGCGGCGCCGCGGGCTGGAACTCCCCTCCCGTCCTCCCCCGTGGCCCCGGCGCCGCCCTTTCTACAATCCGCCGCGCCGGTGCCGGCGCTGGCCGCCGCGCGGAGCGCACCATGATCGCCCGGTTCCTGCAGCGCCGGCAGCGCCGCAACCCCTGCCATCCGGCCGACCTGCAGGCACCGCCCTCGCTGGTGCGCCTCGACGGCGCCGCCAAGGAGGTGATCGAGACCGGCCGCACGCGCCTCGTCACCGCGGCGCTGCTGTTCGCGCTCTGCTTCGTCGTGCTGGCCGCGCGGCTGGTGGATCTGACCTTCATCCGCAACGATACCGAGCCGCGCGTGGCGCGCGCGGCGACACTCGTCGCCAAGGTCGACCAGTTCCCGGTGGTGGACCGCGCGGCGATCGTCGATCGCAATGGCACCCTGCTCGCCACGTCGCTGCGCACCGCCTCGCTCTATGCCGACCCGCGCAAGGTGCTGAACGCGCGCGAGGCGGCGGCGAAACTCGTCCGCGTCCTGCCTGAACTGAGCCAGGCGGACATCACGGAGCGCCTGGGCTCGGACCGGTCCTTCGTATGGATCAGGCGCAACCTGACGCCGCGCCAGCAGCAGCAGGTGATCACGCTCGGCATTCCTGGCCTCTACTTCCACGGCGAACAGCGCCGCGTCTATCCGCAGGGCGCGCTGGCGGTGCATGCCGTGGGCTTCACCGACGTGGACAACAACGGCCTGGCCGGGATCGAAGCCTTCTTCAACGAGCGCCTGCGCGATCCCGCGCGCGCGCACGAGCCGCTCTCGCTCTCGCTCGATCTCAGCGTGCAGCACGCGGTCCGCGACGAACTGCTGCGTTCGGTCGCGGCGCATAAAGCCATTGGCGCCGCTGGCATCGTGCTCGATGCGCGCAACGGCGAGGTGCTGGCCATGGTCTCGCTGCCCGACTTCGAGCCGGGGCAGGTGGGCGAGGCATCGAAGGACCAGCGCTTCAATCGCAACACGCTTGGCGTTTACGAGATGGGATCGACCTTCAAGACCTTCGCCGCGGCGATGGCCCTCGAGAAGGGCCTGGTCAACATGAAGGGCGGATACGACGCGACGCACCCGATCCGTATCGCCGGCTTCACCATCTCCGACGACCATCCGAAGAAGCGCTGGCTCTCGCTGCCGGAGATCTACATGTACTCCTCCAACATCGCCGCCGCGAAGATGGCGGTCGATGTCGGTCCCGCGGGCCAGCGCGCCTTCATGCAGAAGCTGGGCTTCCTCGGCAAGCCCGCCATCGAGTTGCCGGAGATCGGCGGGCCGCTCTATCCGCGTCGCTGGAACACCATCGAGACCATGACCATCGCTTTCGGCCACGGCATTTCCGTGAGCCCCCTCCAGCTTGCCTCGGCGGTAGGCGCCATGGTCAATGGCGGGCTTCTGGTGCAACCGACGCTGATCAGGCGGGACCCACTGGCGCCGCTGCCGGCCGATCGGGTGATTTCCGAGCGCACTTCGCGCCAGATGCGCCAGCTCATGCGCCTCGTGGTCGAGCAGGGCACGGGCAAGAAGGCCGAGGCGCCGGGCTATCTGGTCGGCGGCAAGACCGGGACGGCCGAGAAAGTGGGCGCCGGCGGCTACAAGCGCAAGTCGCTGCTCACCTCCTTCGTCGCCGCCTTTCCCATGCATGCGCCGCGCTACGTGGTGATCGCGATGCTGGACGAGCCGAAAGGGACGAAGGAGACGCACGGCTTCGCCACCGCGGGCTGGACCGCCGCGCCGATTGTCGGCCGCCTCGTCACCCGCATCGCGCCGATCCTCGGCGTGCCGCCCGTGCACGAAACGCCTGAAGTGCGTTCCGCCATCGCGATTCCCGGCTTCAACGCGCCGGCCGAGCCTGGCCGGCCGCAACCGACACTGCAGGAGAGGAAGCTTGCGTCTTTCTGAACTGGTCGGCGAGGGCTTGCGGGGCGGCTTCGCCGACCTCGAAGTCGTTGGTCTCTCCGCCGACAGCAGGGAGGTGCGGCCGGGCTATCTCTTCGCGGCGCTGCCGGGCGCGCGCGCGCATGGTGCGCGGTTCCTGCCCGAGGCCCGCGCACGCGGCGCCGTCGCGGTGCTGACCGATCCGGCCGAGGCTGCGGCCATGCGCGATATCGCGGTGATTGCCGACGCCAATCCGCGCCGGCGTTTCGCGCTGGTCGCCGCGCGCTTCTTCGGGCGCCAGCCGGCACGGGTGGTGGCGGTGACGGGGACCAGCGGCAAGACCTCGGTCGCGGAGTTCGCGCGCCAGCTCTGGTCGCTCGCCGGCAGGAAAGCCGCCTCGCTTGGCACGCTTGGCATCGTGCGGCCCGACGGCGCCGCCTATGGCCAGCTCACCACGCCTGACCCGGTGGCGCTGCACCGCGCTCTCGCGGACCTCGCCGCCGACGGCATCGAGCGGCTGGCGATGGAAGCTTCGAGCCACGGCCTCGACCAGTATCGTCTCGATGGCGTGACGCTCAGCGCTGCCGCCTTCACCAATCTCGGCCGCGATCACATGGACTATCACCCGAGCGAGGCCGCCTATCTCGCCGCCAAGCTGCGGCTTTTCGACGAGCTGCTGCCGGCGGGGGCGATGGCGCTGGTCAATGCCGACGACGCACATGCGCCCGCGGTGCTCTCGGTCTGCCACCGCCGCGGCTTGCGGGCCATGACCTATGGTCGGCAGGGTCGCGAGTTCCGCATTCTTCGCGCGCGCCCGCTTGGCCATGGCCAGGGGGTCGAGGTGGAACTGCTCGGCCGGCGGGCCGCTTTCGAACTGCCGTTGATCGGCGAGTTCCAGGTTTCGAACGCGCTGGCCGCCTATGGCCTCGTCGCCGCGGCGGAGGGGGAGGCGCCGGCCCCGGAGCTGCTGGCACGGCTTGGCGGCGTGCCCGGCCGCATGCAGCTCGTCGCCCAGCATCCCTCGGGCGCCGCGATCTATGTCGATTACGCGCACAAGCCCGAGGCGCTGGAAAACGTCCTGCGGGCGCTGAGGCCCCATGCGGCCGGGCGCCTCGTCGTGGTTTTTGGCTGCGGCGGCAACCGCGACCGTGGCAAGCGCCCACTCATGGGCGCCATCGCCGGGCGCCTGGCCGACCGGGTGATTGTGACCGACGACAATCCGCGCGAGGAAGATCCGGACACGATCAGGCGTGAAATCCTGGCGGCCGTGCCCGACGCGATCGAGATCGGCGACCGTGCCGCCGCCATCGCCGAGGCGATCGGTGCCCTTGCGGAAGGTGACGTCCTCGTGATCGCGGGAAAGGGTCACGAAAACGGCCAAATCATCGGCAAAGAAGTGCGTCCTTTCAACGATGCCGAGGCGGCGCGCGATGCCGTCCTGCGGCTTTCGCGGAGTTGAGGATGGAACCCTTTGCACTCTGGACGTCGGCGGAGGCAGAGCAGGCGACGGGCGGGCGTGCCCTGGCCGGCTGGACCGCGAGCGGCGTCTCGATCGACAGCCGCACGCTCGATTTCGGCGAGCTGTTCGTGGCGCTGCGCGGCCCCAACTTCGACGGCCATGATTTCGTCCGGGCGGCGCTGGAGAAGGGCGCGGCCGCGGCGATGGTGGACCGGGTGCCCGAAGGACTTGCCCCGGGCGCGCCGCTGCTGGTCGTGCCCGACACGCTGGCGGCACTCAACGCGCTCGGCGTCTGGGCGCGGCGGCGCTCGGGTGCGCGCATCGTCGCGGTCACGGGCAGCGTCGGCAAGACCGGCACCAAGGAGGCGCTCCGGCTGGTGCTGGCCGAACAGGGCGAGACCCATGCGGCCTTCGGTTCCTTCAACAATCTCTGGGGCGTGCCGCTGACGCTCGCGCGCATGCCGCGCGAGGCGCATTTCGGCGTGTTCGAGATCGGCATGAACCATGCGGGCGAGATTGCGCCGCTGGCGTGCATGGTGCGCCCGCACGTGGCCATTGTCACGACCATCGAGGCGGTGCATCTCGGCAACTTCCCTTCCATCGAGGCGATTGCCGACGCAAAGGCGGAAATTTTCGTCGGGCTGGAGCCGGACGGGACCGCCATCCTCAACCGCGACAATCCCTTCTACGACCGCCTTGCCGATCATGCCAGGACGGCAGGTGTCGGGCGCATCCTCGGCTTCGGCACCCACCCGGAAGCGGAAGTGCGCCTGGTCAACAGCGCGTTGCATCCGACCTGCTCCTGCGTTTCCGCCGATGTCGCCGGGCAGGCCATTACCTACAAGATCGGCGCGCCGGGGCGGCACTGGGTGATGAATTCGCTTGCCGTGCTGGCGGCGGTGCGCGCGCTGGGCGGCGATCTGGGGCTTGCCGGCCTGCGCCTCGCCGACATGTCGGCGCCCAAGGGCCGGGGCCGGCGCCATCATGTGGCCTGGCCCGGCGGCGGCTTCGAGCTGATCGACGAAAGCTACAACGCAAGCCCGGTCTCCATGCGCGCCGCTTTCGAAATCATGGCGCGCCTGCCGGTCGGGCCGCGCGGCCGGCGCGTGGCGGTGCTGGGCGACATGCTGGAACTGGGAGAGCGGTCGGGCGAGCTGCATGCCGGGCTGGCGGAGGATCTCGTGGGCGCGGGCGCCGACCTCGTCTTCTGCGCCGGGCCGCAGATGCGAAGGCTTTTCGAGTCGCTGCCGGAGAAGCGTCGCACGCTGCATGCCGGCAGCGCCGCCGAACTGGTCGAGCCGCTGCGCGCCGCCCTCCGGGCAGGCGATGTGGTGCTGGTCAAGGGCTCGCTCGGCAGCCGGATGGGACCGGTGGTGGATGCGCTGCTCGCCGGCGCGCCGCCGGCCAGGGCCGCGAACGGCTAGGGGAGGGGCATGCTCTACAACTTTCTGGTACCGCTCTCCGATATCTTCCAGCCCTTCAACCTGTTCCGCTACCTGACCTTCCGGACCGGCGGCGCGGTGCTGACCGCGCTGCTGGTGAGTTTTCTCGCCGGACCGGCGGTCATTGCCTGGCTGCGCGTCAAGCAGGGCAAGGGCCAGCCGATCCGCGCCGACGGGCCGCAGAGCCACCTGCTCACCAAGAAGGGCACGCCCACCATGGGCGGGATATTGATTCTGTTGGGTATTTCCGCCGGAACATTGCTCTGGGCGGACCTTTCCAACGGCTATGTCTGGATCGTGCTCCTGGTCACGCTGGGCTTCGGCGCGGTCGGCTTCGCCGACGATTTCCTCAAGGTCACCAAGTACAACGTGCGTGGCATTCCCGGCAGGCTCAAGCTCGTGCTGGAGATCGCCATCGCCGGCGCAGCCTCCTATGCCATCGTGCAATTCACCAAATCGCCGCTCGATACCTCGGTCGCGGTTCCCTTCTTCAAGGACGTGCTGATCAATTTCGGCCTGTTCTTCATTCCCTTCGCCGTCTTCGTGATCGTCGGCGCCTCCAACGCCGTCAACCTGACCGACGGGCTGGACGGGCTTGCCATCATGCCGGTGATCATCGCCTCGGCGAGCTTCGCGCTCATCGCATATCTTGTAGGTAATGCTGTATTTTCCAACTACTTGCAGATACATTTTGTGCCGGGGAGCGGCGAACTCGCCGTATTTTGTGGTGCCCTGGTCGGGGCCGGATTGGGGTTTCTGTGGTTCAACGCGCCGCCCGCGATGGTCTTCATGGGCGATACGGGTTCTCTCGCCATGGGCGGGGCGCTCGGTGCCATTTCCGTGGTGACGAAGCACGAACTGGTGCTCGCCATCGTCGGCGGGCTGTTCGTGCTGGAGACCGTGTCGGTCATCGTGCAGGTGCTCTCCTTCAAGCTCACCGGCCGGCGGGTCTTCCGCATGGCGCCGCTGCACCATCATTTCGAGCAGAAGGGCTGGGCGGAGCCCACCGTGGTCATCCGCTTCTGGATCATCGCCTTCGTGCTGGCCCTGATCGGGCTGGCCACGCTCAAGCTGAGATGAGGCGGCAGATGATCCCGCTCACCCGCCATGCCGGTCGTCGCATCGCCGTCTTCGGGCTGGCGCGCAGCGGTCTCGCCGCCGCGCAGGCGCTCGCGGCGGGCGGGGCGCAGGTGCTGGCCTGGGACGACAAGGCGGAACGGCGTGCCGCGCTGCCCGCAGGCCAGCTCGCCGATCCGGCCGCGCTCGACTGGCGAACTGTCGAATTGCTGGTGCTATCGCCCGGCGTACCGCTGACCCATCCGGAGCCTCATCCGGTGGTGCGCCGCGCGCGCGCCGCCGGCGTGCCGGTGGTGGGTGATATCGAGCTGCTGCTTGCCGCGGTGGCCGGGGCGCGCATCGTCGGCGTGACCGGCACCAACGGCAAGTCCACCACGACGGCGCTGATCGGCCATCTGCTGAAGTCGGCGGGACGCGCATGCGAGGTCGGC
This sequence comes from Alphaproteobacteria bacterium, assembly GCA_026126215.1. GTDB lineage: Bacteria > Pseudomonadota > Alphaproteobacteria > Ferrovibrionales > Ferrovibrionaceae > JAHCJQ01. The sequence goes on along the minus strand of JAHCJQ010000017.1, from coordinate 35,471 downwards.
GGCAATATCGGCACGCCGGCTCTGGCGCTAGAGCCGCTCGGCGCCGAGGGGATCTATGTCCTCGAACTCTCCTCCTACCAGATTGACCTCACTCCCTCGCTCCATTGCGACGTGGCGGTGCTGCTCAACATCACGCCGGACCATCTCGACCGGCATGGCGACATGACCAACTACACCGCGATCAAGAGCCGCATCTTCGCCGGGCAGGCCGCGAACGACTGCGCGGTCATCGGCATCGACGACGCCCCCTGCCAGTCGATCGCGGCGCGGCTCGAACGCCAGGGACGCAGCCGGCTGCGCAAGGTGACGGTGGGGCGGCGCGCGACCGATGCGGTCTCGGTGCTGGACGGCCTGCTCCACGAGCCGGACGAGGAGGGGCCGGCCCTGGACCTCAAGCGCTATCGCACCCTGCCCGGCGCGCATAACTGGCAGAACGCGGCCGCCGCCTACGCCGCCTGCCGCGCGCTTGGCCTCTCGGCCGCGGAGATCGATGCCGGCATGGCGAGCTTTCCCGGTCTCGCGCACCGCATGGAGCAGGTGGCCGAGGTGGCCGGCATTGCCTTCGTCAACGATTCCAAGGCGACCAATGCCGATGCGGCGGCCAGGGCGCTCGCCTGTTACGGCGACATTTACTGGATTGCCGGTGGTGTGCCGAAGGCGGGCGGCATCGAGCGGCTCCGGCCCTTCTTCCCGCGCCTGCGCAAGGCGTTCCTCATCGGCGCGGCGGCGGAGGAGTTCGCGCGCACCCTGAAAGGCGCCGCCGAATACACCATCTCCGGCAGCCTCGAGCGCGCGATGGAGGAGGCCTACGCGGCGGCCCGCCGCGAGCAGCGTCCGGGGGCGGTGGTGCTGCTCTCGCCCGCCGCCGCCTCCTTCGACCAGTTCGCCGATTACGAGGCGCGCGGGCGCGCCTTCCGCGAGCAGGCGCGGCGCATCGTCGCCCGGGCCGGAGCGGAGGCCGCGACATGATGAGCTTTCCGCGCACCGACCGTTCCGTCGTCGGCCAATGGTGGTGGACCGTCGATCGCTGGACCCTGCTTGCCATCGGCATCCTGATCGGCATGGGCGCCATCCTCACGCTCGCGGCGAGCCCCGGCGTCGCCGGCCGCATCGGCCTCGACCAGTTTCATTTCGTGCGCCGCCAGATCATCTTCCTGGTGCCGGCCGTCGCCGTCATGCTGTCGGTCTCGCTGCTGAGCCCGCTCTGGGTGCGCCGCTTCGCCGCCGCCTGCTTCGCCCTGTTCCTGGCGCTGATGGCGGCGACGCTCTTCGTCGGCTCGGAGATCAAGGGCGCGCATCGCTGGCTTTACGTCGCCGGGCTCAGCCTGCAGCCCTCGGAGTTCGTCAAGCCGTGCTTCGCCGTGGTCGCCGCCTGGATGTTCGCCGAGCAGAAGCGCACGCCGGGCTTTCCCGGCAACGCCATCTCGATCCTGCTCTACCTCGCGGTCCTCTCCATCCTGCTGTTGCAGCCCGATGTCGGCATGGCGCTCGTGGTCTCGGCGGTCTGGTTCGGCCAGTTCTTCGTCGCCGGCCTGTCGATGTATCTCGTGGGGCTGCTGATCGGCATCGGCATGGCGGGCCTTGTCGCGGCCTATTCTCTGCTGCCGCACGTGACCAGCCGGGTCGACCGCTTCCTCAATCCGGCCGGTGGCGACAATTACCAGATCGACCGGGCGATGGATGCCTTCCGCTCCGGCGGCCTGTTCGGGCGCGGCCCGGGCGAGGGATCGGTCAAGACCGTGCTGCCGGACGCGCATACCGATTTCATCTTCGCGGTGGCAGGCGAGGAGTACGGGCTTTTCCTCTGCCTGGTCATCGTCGGGCTGTTCGCCTTCATCGTGCTGCGCGGCTTTAGCCGGCTGCTTTCGGAGAACAATCTGTTCGTCATGCTGGCCTGCACCGGCCTGCTCACCCAGTTCGGGCTGCAGGCGATCATCAATATCGGCGTCAACCTGCGGCTGATGCCGACCAAGGGAATGACCTTGCCCTTCATTTCCTATGGCGGCTCCTCGCTGCTGGCGCTGGCGCTCGGCATGGGCATGCTGCTGGCGCTCACGCGCTTTCGGCCCGGCGCGGGAGAACGGCTGTGAACGCCGGCGCCACCATCGTCCTTTCGGCCGGCGGCACCGGCGGCCATGTCTTTCCGGCGCAGGCGCTGGCGCAGGCACTGGCCGCGCGCGGCCATCCGTTGGCGCTGATCACCGACCGGCGCGGCCAGGGTTACGAGGAACGCTTCCCCGGCATGGAAATCATCACCGTGCGCGCCGCCTCGCCCGGCGGGCGCGGCCCGCTCGGCCAGATCGCGGCCTTGAGCGACATCGCCGCCGGCACGCTTTCCGCCTGCGCGGCGCTGCGCCGCATCCGCCCGGCGCTGGTGGTGGGCTTCGGTGGCTATCCCTCGCTGCCCGCCATCCTGGCGGCCACCAAGCTCGGCCTGCCGACCATGTTGCACGAGCAGAACGCGGTGCTCGGCCGCGTCAATCGCCTGATGGCCAAGCGGGTCAGCGCCATCGCCACCTCCTTCCCGCGCACCCGGGGCATCGGCGAACGCGACCTGCCCAAGGTGATGATGACCGGCAACCCCGTGCGTCCGGCGGTCCTGCGTCTGCTGGGCGAGGCTTATGCGCCGCCCGAGGAGGAGGGGCCGATCGAGCTGCTCGTGCTCGGCGGCAGCCAGGGTGCCCGCATCTTCAGCGAGGTGGTGCCGCCTTCCATCGTCGCGCTTGATCCCGCGCTGCGCCGGCGTATCCGCGTGACCCAGCAATGCCGGCCCGAGGATCTGGCCGGCGCCGCGGCGCTCTATCGCGAGGCGGGCATCGCCGCCGAACTCGCTCCGTTCATCGAGGACGTGCCGGCGCGTCTTGCCCGCGCCCATCTCTGCATCACCCGTTCCGGCGCCTCGACGGTGGCGGAACTGGCAATCGCCGGGCGGCCGGCGCTGCTCGTGCCCTATCAGCACGCGACCGACGATCACCAGACGGCGAATGCCCGCCATCTGGTCGATCTCGGCGGCGGCTGGCTGGTGCCGCAGGCGAAGTTCACGGTGCAGACCCTTGCCGAAAGCCTTTCGGCGCTGCTCACCGATCCGCATACGCTCGCGCGCGCCGCGCAGGCCATGCGCGAGGCGGCGCGCCCGCGCGCGGCGGAGCAGCTCGCCGACCTGGCCCAGCGGCTTGCCGCCGGCATCATGCCGGCTTCCGGCGCGGGGAGGGCGGCGGCATGAGGGCCCTGCCACTCGATATCGGCACCGTGCATTTCGTCGGCATCGGCGGCATCGGCATGAGCGGCATCGCCGAGGTGATGCACAATCTCGGCTATTCGGTGCAGGGCTCCGACCTGTCCGCCAGCGCCAATGTCGGCCGGCTGGAAAAGCTCGGCATCCGCGTCCATGTCGGCCATCGCGCGGAGAATCTGGGCGAGGCGCAGGTCGTGGTCATTTCCTCCGCCGTCAAGCCGGACAATCCCGAAGTGCGCGCGGCGCGCGAGAAGCTCATTCCGGTGGTGCGGCGGGCGGAGATGCTGGGCGAGCTGATGCGCCTGAAATGGGCCATCGCGGTGGCCGGCACCCATGGCAAGACGACGACGACCACCCTGGTCGCCACCATGCTGGAGACGGCAGGGCTCGATCCCACCGTGATCAATGGCGGCATCATCAACGCCTATGGCACCAATGCCCGTCTCGGCGCCGGCGAATGGATGGTGGTGGAGGCGGACGAGAGCGACGGCACCTTCGTCAGGCTTCCTGCCACCATCGCCATCGTCACCAACATCGATCCGGAGCATCTGGACTTCTACGGGTCCTTCGAGCAGGTACGCGAGGCTTTCCACACCTTCGTCGCCAACATCCCCTTCTACGGCTTCGCCGCGCTCTGCCTCGACCACCCGGAAGTGCAGGCCCTCGTCGGACGGGTGCAGGACCGGCGCATCGTCACCTACGGCTTCAGCCCGCAGGCGGATATCCGCGGCCTCAACCTTTCCTTCGAGGATGGCGGCTCGCGCTTCGATGTCACGCTGACCGACCGCTCGGGCGGCGAGAGCCGCACGTTCCGCGATCTGCGCCTGCCCATGCCGGGCCGGCATAACGTGCAGAACGCGCTGGCCGCCGTCGCCATCGCCCGCGAGATGGGGATGGAGGAGGCGACGATCCGCCGCGCGCTTGGCAACTTCAAGGGCGTGAAGCGCCGCTTCACCCGCACCGGCGAGTTCGGCGGCGTCGTCGTGATCGACGATTACGGCCATCACCCGGTGGAGATCGCCGCCGTCCTGGCGGCGGCGCGGCAGGCCTATGCGGGGCGCATCGTCGCCGTCGTGCAGCCGCACCGCTTCAGCCGCCTGCGCGATCTGTTCGAGGATTTCTGCAAGTGCTTCAACCAGGCGGACACGGTGATCGTCGCCGATGTCTATGCCGCCGGCGAGCCGCCGATCGAGGGCGTCACGCGCGACGCGCTGATCGAGGGTCTGCGCGCGCACGGGCACCGGCACGTGGTGGCGCTGGAAGCACCCGAGGACCTGCCGCGCCTGGCGCTCGAACTGACCGCGCCGGGCGATCTCGTGGTCTGCCTCGGCGCCGGTTCGATCACCAACTGGGCCAACGCGCTGCCCGAGGCCATGGCCGAGACGTCCGCGAGGCTGGCGCGGCGTGGAGCGGGGCGATGATGACGGCCGGGCGCAAGAAGACCTTGCTCGACCGGCTGCCGCCGGTGCGCGGGCGCTACAGCGCCGACGTGCCGCTCGATGCGGTGACCTGGTTCCGCGTCGGCGGCCGGGCCGAGGTGGTCTTTCGCCCTTCCGATGCGGACGATCTGGCGCAGTTCCTCGCCGCGCGACCGGCCGAGGTGCCGGTGAGCGTGATCGGCGTCGGCTCCAACCTGCTGGTGCGCGATGGCGGCGTCGAAGGCGTGGTGATCCGGCTCGGTCGCGGCTTTGCCGGAATCGCGCGGGAAGCGGGCGGCCTGCGCGCCGGCGCGGCCGCGCTCGATGTCAACGTGGCGCTCTTCGCGCTGGAAGCCCGGCTCGCCGGACTTGAGTTCCTGCGCGGCATCCCGGGCACCATCGGCGGGGCGCTGCGCATGAATGCCGGTGCCTATGGCCGCGAGATCGCCGATGTCCTGATCGAGGCCGAGGCGGTGGACGGCCAGGGCCGCATGCACCGTTTCGAGGCGAGGGAACTCGGCCTCTCCTACCGGCACTGCGCGCTTTCGGAGGATTACATCTTCACCGGCGCGCTGCTCGCCGCGCAACCGGGGGCGGCCGAGGAGATTGCGGCGCGGATGGCGGAGATCAGCCGTTCGCGCGAGGCGACGCAGCCGGTGCGCACGCGGACCGGCGGGTCGACCTTCGCCAATCCGGTCGATCCGGCTGCCGGCGGCCTGAAGGCCTGGCAGCTCATCGACCAGGCTGGCTGCCGGGGCCTGCGGATCGGCGGCGCGCAGGTCTCGGAACTGCACTGCAATTTCCTGATCAATACCGGCGATGCCACCGCCGCCGACCTGGAGGCGCTGGGCGAGGAGGTGCGCCGGCGCGTGAAAGAGAGGTTCGGCGTCACCCTGCAATGGGAGATCCGGCGCATCGGCCGTCCCGCCGCAAGGCTGGAGGTCGCGTCATGAGCCGGCATGTGGCGGTGCTGATGGGCGGCTGGTCGGCGGAGCGTGAAATCTCGCTGGTCACCGGCGCGGCCGTTGCCGACGCGCTCAAGGAGCAGGGCTTCCGCGTGACGCCGCTCGATGTCGGGCGCGACGTGGCCGAGGCACTGCTGCGCCTGAAGCCCGACCTGGCCTTCAATGCCCTGCATGGCCCTTTCGGCGAGGATGGCGCGATCCAGGGCCTGCTCGAGGTGATGGGCATTCCCTACACCCATTCCGGCGTCATGGCTTCCGCCATTGCCATGCACAAGCCGACGGCGAAACGGCTGTTCCGCGACGCCGGCATTCCGGTCGCCGAGGGTCGTACCATGACCAGGCGCGAGGTCATGACGGGCGCGCTGCCGCCCAAGCCCTACGTGATCAAGCCGATCAACGAAGGCTCCTCGGTCGGCGTGCGCATCGTGCTGGAAAGCGACAATTTCACGCCTTCCGACGACATGCACTGGTCCTATGGCGAGGAAGTGCTGGTCGAGCGTTACATCCCGGGCCGCGAGATCCAGGTGGCGGTGATGGGCGAACGCGCGCTCGGCGCCATCGAAATCCGCCCCCTCGGGCGCTTCTACGATTACGAAGCGAAGTACACCGACGGCAAGGCGCGCCATCTCATGCCGGCGCCGATCGAGCCGCAAGCCTACGAGGAGGCCCTGCGGCTTTCGCTGCTCGCCCACCGCACGCTCGGCTGCCGCGGGGTGAGCCGCGCCGACCTGCGCTACGACGACACCGCGGGCGAGCCCGGCCGCTTCTGCATGCTCGAGATCAACACCCAGCCCGGCATGACGCCGCTCTCGCTGGTGCCCGAGATCGCCGCCCATCACGGGATCGGTTTCGCGGAGCTGGTGCGCTGGATGGTGGAGGATGCCTCATGCGGGCGCTGAGGATCAATGAGGCTGACCGGCCGGCGCCGCGCTCGCGGGCCGAGCCGAGGCGCGAGCGAAAGCGCGCCGCGCGCCGCCTGCCCGAGCGCGCCTGGGGCCGCAACGCGCTGGTGGCGCTCTGTCTCGCCGGCACGCTTTCGACCGGCGGCGCGGCCTGGTGGTTCGTGCAATCCGGCCGGCTCGATCTGGCGCGCCAGCAGGCAGCGGCGACCTTCACCGACCTCGTGGTCGCCGCCGGGCTGGCGGTGCGCGAGATCAACGTCACCGGGCGCCATGAGACGGCGCCGGCGGCGCTGCTGGCCGCCATCGGCCTGAAGCGGGGCGATCCGATCCTCTTCTTCGATGCCGAGGAGGCGCGCCGGCGCGTCGAACGCATCGCCTGGGTCGAACGGGCCAGCGTGCAGCGCATCCTGCCCGACACGATCCTCGTCAACATCGTCGAGCGCCGCCCCCATGCGCGCTGGCAGATCGATGGCCGCGTGCTGCTGGTCGACCGCGAGGGCAAGGTGCTTTCGGCGGCGGATCCGGCGCGCTTCGGCGAATTGCGCCGCGTCGTCGGGCCGGGCGCGGAGCGGCGCGCGCGCGCGCTCTTCGAGATGCTGGAGCGCGAGCCCGAACTCGCGGCACGGGTGCGCGATGCGGTGCGCGTGCGCGACCGGCGCTGGGACCTCGAATTCGACAACGGCATCACCGTGCAGCTTCCCGAACACAACGCGCAAGCCGCCTGGTCGCAGCTCGCGCTGATGCAGCGCGAACGCCAGGTCCTCGAGCGTGCGGTGAGCGCGATTGACCTGCGCCTGCCCGGTCGGGTCGTGGTCCGGCTGACGCCGGAGGCGATGGAGTATCTCAATCCGCCCAAGGCCGGCAGGCGGCCTGGCGGCAGTTCATGAGGGGGGTCGGCGTGCGGCACGGGGGCATGGGCTTGCGGCGACGAAGAGGCGGACATGGCGGTCGGGCGTAACGGCGGCCTCATCGCGGGACTGGATGTCGGCAGCACCAAGGTCTGCTGTTTCATCGCGCGCGCCGACCAGAACGGCATCCGCGTGGTCGGCATCGGCCACCAGGTCTCGCGCGGGCTCCGCTGTGGCAGCGTCATCGACATGGATGCCGCCGAGGAATCGATCCGCGCGGCGGTGGACGCGGCCGAGCGCATGGCCGGCGAGACCATCCGCGAGGTGCATGTGAACCTCTCCGGCGGCAACCCGACCTCGCATACCGTCGGCGTCGAGGTCTCGATCGCCGGACACGAGGTGGGCGACAGCGACATCCGCAAGGTGCTCGAACATGGCCGCGCGCGCAACGAGCCGGGCGAGCGCTACGTGGTGCATGCGCTCCCCGTCGGCTACACGATCGACGGCTCGCGGGGCATCCGCGATCCGCGCGGCATGTTTGGCGAGCGGCTCGGCGTCAACATGCACATCATCGCCGCCGCCACCGGTCCGGTGCGCAACCTCGCCACCTGCGTCGAGCGCTGCCATCTGCGGATCGCAGGGCTGGTGGTCTCGCCCTATGCCTCCGGTCTCGCCAGCCTGGTGGAGGACGAGATGGATCTCGGCGTGACCCTGATCGATTGCGGCGGCGGGGCCACCACCATCGCCGTCTTCTACGACGGCTCGCTGGTCTTTACCGACTGCATCCCGGTGGGCGGTGCGCACGTCACCAACGACGTGGCGCGCGGCCTGTCGACGCCGATGGCGCATGCGGAGCGCATGAAGACGCTCTATGGCAGCGCCATTCCGAGCGCCTCAGACGAGAACGAGATCATCGACGTTCCGCAGGTCGGCGAGACGGAGCGCCATTCGGCCAATCACGTGCCGCGCTCCGTGCTAGTCGGCATCATCAAGCCGCGTGTCGAGGAGACGCTCGAACTGGTGCGCGAGCGGCTCGCCAATTCGGGTTTCGAGAAGGTGGCGGGCCGGCGCGTCGTGCTCACGGGTGGTGCCAGCCAGCTCCAGGGCATGCGCGAGCTTGCCGCGCGCGTGCTCGACAAGCAGGTGCGGCTTGGCCGCCCGATCCGTGTCGCCGGCCTCGCCGAGGCGACCGGCGGGCCGGCCTTTGCCACCTGCGCCGGCCTGCTGTCCTACGCGCAGCGCATGCAGGCGGAGCAGGTGGAACATGCGCCGGAGCCGGCGCAGCAGGCGGGCGGCAGGCTGGCGCGCATCGGCCAGTGGCTGCGCATGAATTTCTGAACGGTCAAGAGACGACGGGTACCAGGTCAGGGGCAACGAGAGATCACGGAGGTACGAGCCATGGGTATCAATCTGAGCGTTCCGGCGACGAAGGAACTGAAGCCGCGCATCCTCGTCTTCGGCGTCGGCGGCGCCGGCGGCAACGCGGTCAACAACATGATCAACTCGGCGCTGGAGGGCGTCGAGTTCGTGGTGGCGAACACCGACGCGCAGGCGCTCACCAATTCGCTCTGCGAGCGGCGCATCCAGCTTGGCGTCGGCCTGACCCAGGGGCTGGGCGCCGGCGCCCGCCCGGATGTGGGACGCGCCGCGGCGGAAGAGGCGATCGACCAGATCCTCGACCACATGCAGGGCAGCCACATGTGCTTCATCACCGCCGGCATGGGCGGGGGCACCGGCACCGGCGCCGGCCCGGTGATCGCGCGTGCCGCGCGCGAGCTTGGCATCCTCACGGTCGGCGTGGTCACCAAGCCGTTCCAGTTCGAGGGTTCGCGACGCATGTCGATGGCAGAGGCCGGCATCGAGGAGCTGCAGCAGTATGTCGATACCCTGATCATCATTCCGAACCAGAACCTTTTCCGCGTCGCAAACGAAAAGACCACCTTCGCCGAAGCCTTCAAGATGGCCGACAACGTGCTCCATCAGGGCGTGCGCGGCGTCACCGACCTGATGGTCATGCCGGGCCTGATCAATCTCGACTTCGCCGATGTCAGGACGGTGATGAGCGAGATGGGCAAGGCGATGATGGGTACCGGCGAGGCCGACGGCCAGAACCGCGCCATCGAGGCGGCGGAGCGCGCCATCGCCAATCCGCTGCTCGACGATGTGTCGATGAAGGGCGCCAAGGGCGTGCTCATCAACATCACCGGAGGCATGGACCTGACGCTCTACGAGGTCGACGAGGCGGCGAACCGCATCCGTTCCGAGGTCGATCCGGACGCCAACATCATCGTCGGCTCGACCTTCAACGAGACGATGGAGGGCCGCATGCGGGTTTCGGTGGTGGCGACCGGCATCGAGGCGATGATGCAGGCCCAGGGCCGGCCGAATACCAACGTGACGCAGTTCCGCCCGAGCGTGAAGCCGCAGGCGGTGGCGCCCATGGCCCCGCCGCTGATGGGCGGCCCGGCGGTCGCGGTGCAAGCGGTGGCGGTCCAGCAGGCCCAGCCGCAGTCCCAGCCGGGCTTCGCCCCGGCCGGGCTGCAGGCGGCGGAGGTGAGCATGGCGGCGGAAGCGGCGCGGGCACCAATGCCTTCGCAGCAGCCCGAACTCGCCGTCGAGACGCGGCAGGCGCCGCGCGGGGAGGTGCGCGCCACCCAGGTGCAGCCGCAGCCGAGCTTCATCCCGCCGGCCCCGGTCGAGCCGCAGACCCGCCGCGAGCCGCAGCGCGCCCATGCGGCGGCCCCGGCGCCGCGCGCGGAGACGCAGGGCGAGGCCGCGCCGGCGCGCCGGCCGAGCCTGTTCGATCGCGTCATGCGCACCGCGCGCAACACGGTGGCGCCCGGCAGCATGACGCCCGGACCGGCGGAGCCCGTCCGCCACGAGCCGCAGGCCCAGGCGCCGGCCGCCCAGCCGGCGGAGCCGCGCCCGCAAACCCCGCGTTCCGCAGGCCTCAGCGTCGATCCGGCCGACCGGCCGGTGCAGCGCACGGAAGAAGACCTGCTGGAAATTCCGGCCTTCCTGCGCCGCCAGGCGAACTGACCGACCGCGCCCCGGCCCTCCACCAGGGGAGCCGGGGCCGCTCCGGCCGTGCTTTCCGCGTGCCGCGCGCTCCGCTATCATGGCGGGCGTCGCCACGAGTCGCGGCATCGGCCGCGCGCGGCGCGAGCGAGGGACCATGCGGGGGCGATCGGGGGCGAAGCTGACGGCGCCGACCGAGCAGCGAAGCCTTGCACAGAGCATCTTCTGTCGCGGCATCGGCCTGCATGACGGGGCGCCATCGCGCCTCATCCTGCATCCGGCGCCGGCCGATCACGGCATCGTTTTCCGGCGCATCGACGATCATGCGCGCGGCGCCGAGATCCGCGCCGAGGCGGCGAGCATCGCCGGCACGGAGCTTGGCACCACGCTCGCCAACGCCGATGGCGTGCGGGTGGCCACCGTCGAGCATCTGCTGGCGGCGCTCGCCGGGCTTGGCATCGACAACCTGCTGGTCGAGATCGAGGGCACCGAGATCCCGGCCATGGACGGCTCCGCCGAGCCGTTCGTCTTCCTGCTGGAATCGGCCGGCATCGCCGAACTTGGCAAGCCGCGGAAACGCATCGTCCTGCCCGGGCCGATCGAGGTGCGCCATGGCGACCGCTTCGCCCGGCTCGAGCCGGCGAAAGCCTTCGCGCTCGACGTCACCATCGATTTCGATCATGCGCTGATCGGCAGGCAGAATTTTTCCGGCCGGCTGGAACCGGCGATGTTCCGCCGCGAACTGGCGCCGGCGCGAAGCTTCGGCTTCGCCGCCGATATCGACCGCATGCGGGCCTCGGGGCTGGCGCGGGGCGGTTCCCTCGCCAATGCCGTGGTGCTTGCGGGCGAGAAGGTCATGAACCCGGAAGGGTTGCGCTTCGCCGACGAGTTCGTCCGCCACAAGGCGCTGGATGCAGTCGGCGATCTGCACCTGGCCGGCGGTCTGCTGATGGCCCGCTACCGCGCTGAACGGCCGGGCCATGCGCTGCATGCGGCGCTGCTGGCCAGGCTGACGGCGGAACTGGCGGCGGAAGAGGCGGGCGAGCCGGAGGCGCAAGCGCCCGCGATCCGGCCCGCGCCGCTTCAGGCGGCGGCCGACGACTGACCCGGCGCCGTTTCCGCCCGGCCGCCCTGCGTCGCCGCCAGCTCCTGTTCCGCGCTGCCGGCAAGCGAGCGGATCAGCCCGGCGAGGGAGGCGCGGACCTGGTCGTCGGTGATGGCGGCGAAATTGCGTACCACGTCGATCATGGTGCGCTGGCGCCCGCCATGTTCCAGCGGCTCGCGCGGCGCGTTCGGCTCCAGCGCCTCGAAGAAGAAGCTGACCGGCACTTCGAGAAAGGTGGCGATCTCGTAGAGACGCCCGCAGCTTACCCGGTTGGCGCCGGTCTCGTACTTCTGCACCTGCTGGTAGGAGAGGCCGAGCACTTCCGCAAGCTGATGCTGCGTCAGGCCGAGCTGCGCACGGCGGCTGCGGATGCGCTCCCCCACATATTCGTCCACTCTCTTGGCGATCTTGCCCATCGGCCATCCTGTCCAGATAACAGCCACGACGAGCCCCCGACCGGCCTCCGCCCCGGCCGCCATGCGGACCGGGTCGGGACCGAAGTCAATCTACCTTCTTTTTCGCGTCCTTGGGGCGGTGGCGCTAAAATGTGATCGTTCGTGAGGCGCCCGGCCGGGGCGCGGCGGGCGCGCCTTGATTTCGGCGGGTCCGCATGAGAAATAGGTGGCCATGACACGCTCGCCCTTCCGTGACCGTCGCCTGCTGCCCGCCCTGGCCCTGCTGCTCGGCCTGGCGCTGGCCGGCTGCGCGGGCAAGGATGACGAGTATGTCGAGCGGCCGGTCGAGACCATCTACAACCAGGCCATGGACCTGCTGGCCAACGGCGAGTACGAGCGCGCGGCGCGCGCCTTCGACGAGGTGGAACGCCAGCATCCCTATTCCGTCTGGGCCTCGAAGGCGCAGCTCATGGCAGCCTTCTCTCACTACCAGGCGCGCCGCTACGACGAGGCGATTCTTGCCTCGGAACGCTTCAAGCAGCTCCATCCCGGCAACCGCGACATTGCCTACGCCTATTACCTGATCGCCATCAGCTATTACGAGCAGATCGCCGACGTGACGCGCGACCAGAAGATCACCGGCCAGGCGCTGGAGGCGCTGGAGGAAGTGGTGCGGCGCTTCCCGACCAGCGACTATGCCCGCGACGCGCGCCTCAAGATCGACCTGACGCGAGACCATCTGGCCGGCAAGGAAATGACCATTGGCCGCTATTATCTGCGGCGCGAGCAGTATGTCGCGGCGATCAACCGCTTCCGCGCCGTGGTCGAGCAGTACCAGACGACCAGCCATGTCGCCGAGGCGCTGCATCGGCTCACCGAGTGCTATCTCGCGCTCGGCATCATCGACGAGGCGCAGACGGCGGCGGCCGTGCTCGGCTTCAACTATCCGGGCAGCGACTGGTATGCCGATTCCTATGCCCTGCTCACCGACCGCAAGCTGGTGCCGAACGAGAACAAGCGCTCCTGGATGAGCCGTGCACAGCCCGTGGCCGCGCCGGCACCTGCGGCTGCGCCCGCACCTGCTCCCGCCCCCCCCAGGTAAGGATGTCCGGCCGATGCTGCTCGGCCTGTCCATTCGCGACATCGTGCTGATCGAGCGCCTCGAACTGCGCTTCCAGGGCGGGCTTTGCGTGCTGACCGGCGAGACCGGCGCCGGCAAGTCGATCCTGCTCGATGCGCTGAGCCTGGCGCTCGGCGGCCGCGGCGATGCCCAGCTCGTCCGTCATGGCGCCGCGCAGGGCGCCGTCGCCGCCACGTTCGAGACCGGCGGCGATCATCCGGCACGCGAGATTCTGGGCGAGCAGGGTCTCGACTGGCCGGCGGACGAGCCGCTCGTGCTGCGGCGCGTGCTGCAGGCAGATGGCCGCAGCCGGGCCTTCGTCAACGACCAGCCGGCGAGCGTGGCGCTGCTGCGCCGGCTCGGCCAGACCCTGGTCGAACTGCATGGCCAGGGCGCGGAACAGGGCCTGCTCGATCCGGCCCAGCATCGCGCGCTGCTCGATGCCTTCGGCGGGCTCGGCGACGACCTGGCGGAATTGCGGCGCCGCCACGAGGCGCGCCGCGCCGCCCGCGAGGCCGTGACGGACGCGGAGCGCGCCCTTGCCGACGCGCGCCGCGACGAGGATTACCTGCGTTTCGTGCTCGCCGAACTCGACCGGCTTACGCCCGAGGCGGGCGAGGAGGCGAAGCTGGCCGACGAGCGCGCCTTCCTCATGCAGGCCGAGAAGCTGGCGCAGGCGTTCCACGACGCCGCGCAGCATCTGAACGAGGGCGGCGCGGTGCAGAGCCGGATCGGCGCGGCGCGGCGCGCGGTGGAGCGGGTGGCGGAGCGCGCCGGCGAGCGCATCGCCGCGCTGCTTGCCGCCTTCGAGCGGACCGAGGCGGAGTTGGCCGAACTGCTGGCGAGCCTCGATGAGACCTCGCGCCTGCTCGATCTCGACCCGGCGCGGCTCGAGAAGGTCGAGGAGCGGCTGTTCGCGCTGCGCGCCGCCGCCCGCAAGCATGGCTGCGGCGTCGACGAGCTGCCGGCGCGGCGCGAGGACTTCGCCCGCCGGCTCTCCGCCATCGAGACGGGCGATGCGGATCTCGGCCGGCTCGGCCGCGTGCGCGCGGCGGCGGAGGCGGCCTATGCGGAGGCGGCGAACGCGCTGGGCGCGGCGCGGCGCAAGGCGGCGGCGCGGCTTGACCGGCTGGTCGGCGCGGAACTCGAGCCGCTGCGCCTCGGCGCAGCGCGCTTTCGCACCGAGATCGCCCCGCTGCCGCCTGAGGAGGCGGGGCCGGACGGCACCGAGCGCGTGGTCTTCCAGGTGGCGACCAATGCCGGCGCGCCGTTCGCGCCGCTGGCGAAGATCGCCTCCGGCGGCGAGCTTTCGCGCTTCATGCTGGCGCTGCGCGTCGTGCTGGCGCGCCAGGGCCGGGCCGGCACGCTGGTCTTCGACGAGGTCGATCACGGCATCGGCGGCGCCACGGCGGATGCGGTGGGCGAGCGGCTGACGCGCCTTGCCGCCGAGCGGCAGGTGCTCGTCGTCACGCATTCGCCGCAAGTGGCGGCGCGCGGCAGGCATCATTTCCGCATCGCCAAGAGCGCCGCCGGCAATGGCCGCAGGGCCGCCACGTCGGTCAGCGTCGAGGAACTCTCTGAGGCGGCGCGCCGCGAGGAGATCGCGCGCATGCTGGCCGGCGCCACGGTGACCGAGGAGGCGCGTGCCGCCGCCCTTTCGCTGATCGAGGGGCGGGGCGCATGAGCAAGGCGCGGGAGGCCGCGCGCGAGCATGCGGCGCTGGTCAGGGAGATACGCCAGCACGACCACCTTTATTACGAGCTGAGCCAGCCGAGCATTTCGGATGCGGAGTACGACGCGTTGTTCCAGCGCCTGAAGGAGATCGAGGCGGCGCATCCGGAGCTGGCGACGCCCGAGAGCCCGACGCAGCGTGTCGGCGGGCGGGCGGCGGAGGGCTTCGCCAAGTCGCGCCATCTGCGGCCGATGCTCTCGCTCGACAATGCCTTCGAGGAAGCGGACGTGATCGAGTTCGACCGGCGCATCCGCCGCTTCCTCCGGCTGGCCGAGGACCAGGCGATCGCCTATACCGCCGAGCCGAAGATCGACGGCCTCTCCGCCAACCTGCTCTATCGCCGGGGCGAGCTTGCGGGCGGGGCCACGCGCGGCGACGGGATGGTGGGCGAGGACGTGACCCAGAACATGCGCACCATCGCCGACATTCCGAAGCGCCTCGCGGGCAGGGACGTGCCGGAACTGATCGAGATCCGCGGCGAGGTCTATATGAGCCACGCGGAATTCGAGCGGTTGAACGCCGAACAGGAAGCGGCGGGCAAGCCTGTTTATGTCAACCCCCGCAATGCGGCGGCCGGCAGCCTGCGCCAGCTCGACCCATCGGTGACGGCGAAGCGGAAGCTGCATTTCTTCGCCTATGGCTGGGGCGAGGCGTCGGCGGTGCCGGCGCCGACGCAGTGGGGGATGCTGGACCTGCTGAAGCGCTTCGGCCTGCCGACCAATCCGCTCGGCCGGCGCGTCGGCGGCGTCGCCGAGGCGATCGCCTTCTATCGCGAGATCGAGGCCGGGCGCGGGCGGCTCGGCTATGACATCGACGGCATCGTCTACAAGGTGGACCGGCTCGACTGGCAGGAGCGGCTGGGCTTCGTCAGCCGCAATCCGCGCTGGGCGATCGCGCACAAGTTTCGCGCCGAACAGGCGGAGACCGAACTGCTCGGCATCGACATCCAGGTCGGGCGGACCGGCGCGCTGACGCCGGTGGCGCGGCTGAAGCCCGTCTTCGTCGGCGGCGTCTCGGTCTCGAATGCGACCTTGCATAACGAGGACGAGATCCGGCGCAAGGACATCCGCGTCGGCGACAGGGTCGTCATCCAGCGCGCCGGCGACGTGATCCCGCAGGTGGTGCGGGTCTTGACGGACAAGCGCCCGCGCGGCGCGGTTCCCTTCGTCTTTCCCGAACGCTGCCCCGCCTGCGGCAGCCATGCGGTGCGCGAGGTCAATCCGCGCACCGGACGGGCCGACGCGGTGCGCCGCTGCACCGGCGGCCTGGTCTGTCCGGCCCAGGCGGTGGAGCGGCTGCGCCATTTCGTGCAGCGCGATGCCTTCGACATCGAGGGGCTCGGCGAGAAGCAGATCCAGGCGCTCTACGACTGGGGCGTCGTCATGCAGCCGGCCGACCTCTTCACCCTGGCGGAGCGCAACCGCCGCGCCCATCCGCCGCTGCAGGAGCGCGAGGGCTGGGGCGAGGTCTCGGTCGCCAACCTTCTCGCCGCCATCGAGGCGCGCCGCGAGATCGGGCTGGATCGCTTCATCCATGCGCTGGGCATCCGGCATGTCGGCCAGGCGACGGCGCGGCTGCTGGCGCAGAATTACGGCTCGGTGCGGCACTGGCTGGCCGGCATGCAGGCGGCGGCGGCGCGGGAGGGCGATGCCTGGAGCGAACTCAACGCCATCGACGGCATCGGCGAGGTGATGGCGGAAGCCATCGTCGATTTCTGCATCGAGCCGCACAACCTGCGCGCCATCGAGGCGCTGCTGGCCGAGATCCAGGTCAGGGATTTCGAGAAGCCGGCCACCGGCGGCTCGAAGGTGGCCGGCCTCACTGTCGTCTTCACCGGCACGCTCGAGACCATGACGCGCGACGAGGCGAAGGCGCGGGCCCAGGCGCTCGGCGCGAAAGTGGCGGGCTCGGTCTCGAAGAAGACCGACTACGTGGTGGCCGGCGCCGATGCCGGTTCCAAGCTCGCCAAGGCACGGGAGGCGGGCGTCAAGGTACTGAGCGAGCGGGAATGGCTCGATCTGATCGGTGCGTGAGCACGGGAAGGAGGCGGCGATGACGGCGACGCAGAAGGAGAAGGCGGAGCGCTTCCGGGCATTGCATGAGGGACCGGGTGCCTTCCTGATCGGCAATTGCTGGGATGCCGGCTCGGCGCGCATCCTGGCCGGGCTCGGATTCCCCGCCATCGCCACATCGAGCGGCGCCTTCGCCGGCACGCTCGGCCGGCGCGACGGACGGGTGAGCCGGGAGGAGGCGCTGGCCCATTGCCGGGCGGTGGTGGAAGCGGTCGATCTGCCGGTCTCCGCCGATCTCGAGAACGGCTTCGGCCATGCGCCCGAGTTCGCTGCCGAGACGGTGCGGCTCGCTGCCGAAGCTGGCCTCGCCGGCTGCTCGATCGAGGATGCGACCGGCGATCCGGCGCGACCGCTCTATGGTTTCGAGGAGGCGCTGGCGCGTATCGAGGCGGCGGTCCGGGCGGCGCGCGCGCTGGCCCTGCCCTTCACCCTGACGGCGCGGACCGAGAACTTCCTGCGCGGCAACCCGGACCTCGCCGATACCATCCGGCGGCTCAAGGCATTTGCCGATGCCGGGGCGGACGTGGTGATGGCGCCGGGCCTGCCCGATCTGGATGCGGTGCGCGCGGTCTGCCAGGCGACGGGCAAGCCCGTCAACTTCATGGTCGGCATTCCCGGCCGCTCCTTCAGCCTTGCCGAGCTGCAGGCGGCCGGCGTGCGCCGCGTCAGCCTGGCGACCGCGCTCTACCGCGCCGCCATGACCGGGCTGGTGGAGGCGGCGCGCGAGGCGCGCGATGAGGGCACGTTCGGTTTCGTCGAGCGCGCCATCCCGACCCGGGAACTCGCCGGCTTCATGGCGGGGTGAGCGGGCGCGAGAAATCGTTCAGGCAAATCCGAGGAAAAGTGCCAGCGAACGCTCGACGGCCTGCATCGTGCCGGCATCGATCTGCCCGAAAGGCTTGCCGATCCGCTCGCGGCGGACGGTCATGGCCTTGTCGACCATGATCTGGGAGCGGGCACGCAGTCCGTTGGCCGGACTGGGCGCGACATCGACACGGATCAGCGGCGCATCGACCAAGGTGCTGGAAAGCAGCAGCAGCGTGAGCGTCGCCGAACCCGCGAACTGGTCGGCCTGAATGACCAGCGCGGGGCGCGGCTTGCCGAAGTCGCCCGGCAAGGCTACCGGAACCAGATCGCCGCGCTTCACTCTCTGTCCGTGCCGGCAATGTCCTGAAGGGCGAGATCGAGGAAGTCGAGGGCGCGGCGTTCGGCACGGTCGGCACGCGCCACCCGACGGGCCTGCCGCCGGCATTCCTCCACGAAGCCCGGCCGGCGGGTATCGGGTAGCCAGAGCTGCACCGGCCGCAAACCCGCCGCCTTCTGCGTGGCGCGGTGGCGCCGCACGCGCGCCTTTACCGGCTCGGCCATCGAAGTCTCCTGGACCAGATCGTTACATGTAACATATCCCGCCGGATGCGGAAGTCAATGGTCCGGCCGTCAGCCCCGCGCCAGCGGGCGCGTTGCCCGTTCCAGCCAGGACGCGGTCTCGGCGTCGAGCAGCGGCGCGAGGCTGTTGCGCACTTCTTCGTGATAGGCGTCGAGCCAGGCGATCTCCGCTGCCGAAAGCAGGGACGATTCGACCAGGGCGAGGTCGATGGGTGCGCGGGTCAGGGTCTCGAAGCCCAGCATGCGGCGCTCGCCGCCCGGCGGCGTCGGCACCTCGCGCACCGCGACCAGGTTCTCGATGCGGATGCCGTAGGCGCCGGTCTTGTAATAGCCGGGCTCGTTGGAGACGATCATGCCCGGGCGCAGCGCCACGTTGTTGGCGACCTTGGCGATCCGTTGCGGCCCCTCATGGACCGAGAGATAGGCGCCGACGCCATGGCCGGTGCCGTGGTCGTAGTCGAGGCCCGCCTGCCAGAGCGCATGGCGCGCCAGCGCATCGAGCTGGCTGCCCGTGGTGCCCACCGGAAAGATGCAGGCGGCGAGCGCGATATGGCCCTTGAGCACGCGGGTGAAGCGATCACGCATCTCCGCCGTCGGCGTGCCGATGGCGAGGGTGCGGGTGATGTCGGTGGTGGCGTCGAGATACTGGGCGCCGGAATCGACGAGATAGAGGCTGCCCGGCTCGAGGCGGCGGTTGCTGCGGGCATTGACCCGGTAATGCACGATGGCCCCGTTCGGTCCGGCGCCGGAAATGGTGCTGAAAGAGAGGTCGCGGAACAGTTCGTTCTCGCGCCGGAAACTGGCGAGCTGGCGCGCCGCGCCGATCTCGTCCACCTGGCCGCCCGGCGCCTCGCGGGCGAGCCAGGCGAGGAACCTCGTCACCGCGCGGCCATCGCGCAGATGGGCGCGGCGGCTGCCCTCGAGTTCGGTCGGGTTCTTGCACGCCTTGACCAGCAGGCAGGGGTCTTCCCCGCGCAGGATGCGCGCGCCGGCCGCTTCCAGCCGCTGGAACACCCAGGCGGCGGCGCTGCCTGGATCGGCCTGCACGGCGAGCCCGGCCCGCCCCAGCCGGTCGAGCGCCGCGCCGAAGGCGGCGGGCTCGGCCAGCGCCACGCCGTTGCCGAGATGGGCGCGCGTCTCGGGCAGGAGCTTGCGCGGGTCGATGAACAGCTCGACCGTGCCGTCGGCCATGAGGATGGCGAAGCCCAGCGGCAGGGGCGTGTGCGGCACGTCGCCGCCGCGCAGGTTGAGCAGCCAGGCAATGGATTCGGGGAGCGTCAGCACCTGCGCCGCCGCGCCGCGCTCGCGCAGGATGGCGGCGATGCGTGCGCGCTTGGCCTCGGCGCTCTCGCCGGCATATTCGAGCGGCTGGGGCACGGCCGGCGAAAGCGGCGCCGGCGGCTGGCCTGACCAGACCGCATCGAGCGGATTGTCCGCGACCGCGACCAGTTCCGCGCCCGCCTTCTCGCAGGCCGCCTGCATGCGCTGCACGCCATCGATGGTGTGCAGCCAGGGATCGTAGGCGAAGCGCTGTCCCGCGCCGAGCGCCCCGGCGAGCCAGTCGAAGGGCGGTTCCTCGACAATGTGATGGGTCGTGAAATGGGCGCCGTCCACCTGCTCGCGGACCTGCAGCGTGTAGCGCCCGTCGGTGAACACGCCGGCGCGCCCCTGGAGCACGATCGCCAACCCGGCCGAGCCGGTGAAGCCCGTGAGCCAGGCCAGGCGCTGGGCCCGGCGCGGGACGTATTCGCCGTTATACTCGTCGTTGAGCGGCACGACGAAACCATCGAGCCCGCGCCGCTTCAGTTCGGCGCGCAGCGCGGCGAGCCGGGCGCCATGGGTGCCGGGCGCGCTCTCCTCCAGCGCGGCGGCAAAGCTCTCCGCCTGATTGGCCGCCAGCCGCGCCAGCTCGCGCGCTGCCGCCTCCGGCAGGCTGCCGAGCGGGCGCAGGTCGGCGGCGCCGTCCCTGCCCGGCGGCGCGGCGGCGATGCCGGCCAGGATCGAGGCCGTCTCCGCCGCCTCCCGCCGCAGCCCATGCGCCTCGAGAACCTTCGCCACCGCCTGTTCCGCCGCACTCGCACTCATGCTCTCGCCACTCCCTCGGATTCGTGAGGAAGTATGGTGTGCGCCCGCCCCGGCAGCAATGCCCTCGCCTTGACAGGCCGGAGACGGGCGGTTAACCCTCGCCCACCCCCGGGCAGAGGGGCGGATGGCACCCAGATTGAGGAACGGCTTGGCATGAAGCGCGCATTCGTATTTCCCGGCCAGGGCTCGCAGGCGGTCGGCATGGGCCGCGAACTGGCGGACGCCTTCTCCGCCGCCAGGCTGGTCTTCGAGGAAGTGGACGAAGCTCTCGGCCAGCGCCTCTCGCGGCTGATGTTCGAGGGACCGGCGGAGGAGCTGACGCTGACCGAGAATGCCCAGCCGGCGATCATGGCGGTCTCGATGGCTGCGCTGCGCGTGCTGCAGCAGGAAGCCGGATTCCGCCTGCCCGACCGGGCGGCCTTCGTCGCCGGCCATTCGCTCGGCGAATATGCCGCGCTCGCCGCTGCTGGCAGCCTCACGCTTGCCGATGCGGCGCGCCTGCTCAAGCGGCGCGGCCAGGCGATGCAGAAGGCGGTGCCGGTTGGGCAGGGGGCGATGGCGGCGGTGCTGGGGCTCGATCTGGAAGCGGTCGAGGCGCTGGTGCGCGAATCGGCCGGCAGCGATATCTGCGCCTGCGCCAATGACAACGGGCCGGGGCAGGTGGTGATTTCCGGCGACCGCGCCGCGGTCGAGCGGGCGATCCAGCTGGCCAAGGAGAAGCATGGCAAGAAGGCGATGATGTTGCCGGTGAGCGCGCCCTTCCATTGCCCGCTGATGCAGCCGGCCGCCGATGCCATGGCCGAGGCGCTGGCCGGCATCGCGCTGCTGCCGCCACAGGTGCCGGTGGTGAGCAACGTTACCGCGACCGCGACGTCCGATCCGGTGACGATCAAGGCGCGGCTGGTGACGCAGGTGACCGGCCTTGTGCGCTGGCGCGAGACGGTGCTCTTCCTCAAGGCGCAGGGCGTGGGCGAGCAGGTGGAGCTCGGCGCCGGCCGGGTGCTCGCCGGGCTCCTCAAGCGCATCGACAAGGATATCCAGGCACAGGCCGCGCACACGCCGGCGGAAATCGAGGCGCTGGCCAGGGCGCTGGGCTGACGGGGTTGATCGGGGATCGGGAGAGGCCCGGCCTGCCCTCACCCCGGCCCTCTCCCACGAAGCGGGAGAGGGGGAAGAAGCAGGCCTCCCCACGAAGCGGGAGAGGGGGAAGAAGCAGGCCTCCCCATGAAGCGGGAGAGGGGAAGAAAGAAGCCCTATCCCACGAACTGGGCTTGAGCCGCGAAGCGGATCAAGTGGTTGGGTGAGGGTGCCGGCGGCAGACTGAGAGGAGGATGGATGTTCGATCTCACGGGCAAGACGGCGCTCGTCACCGGCGCCTCGGGCGGCATCGGTTCGGCGATCGCCCGCGCGCTGCATCGCCAGGGTGCCGCCGTGGCGCTTTCGGGCACCCGGCTCGAGGCGCTGGAAGCTCTGGCCGGCGAACTGGGCGAGCGCGCCTTCGCGCTGCCCTGCAACCTCGCCGACGGGGCGGCCGTGGACGCGCTGGTGCCGGCGGCGGAGGAAAAACTCGGCGGGCGGCTCGACATACTGGTGAACAATGCCGGCCTGACCCGTGACCAGCTCGCCATGCGGATGAAGGACGAGGACTGGCAGAGCGTCCTCGATGTCAACCTGACCGCCGCCTTCCGGCTGGCCAAGGCGGCGATGCGCGGCATGATGAAGCGCCGCTTCGGGCGCATCGTCTCCATCACCTCGGTGGTCGGCGTCACCGGCAATCCGGGACAGGCCAACTATGCCGCCTCCAAGGCCGGCCTGATCGGCATGAGCAAGTCGCTCGCCCAGGAACTCGCCTCGCGCGGCATCACGGTCAATTGCGTGGCGCCGGGCTTCATCGCCTCGGCCATGACCGATGCGCTGAACCAGGCCCAGAAGGAGGCGATCATGGCCCGAATCCCGGCCGGCCGGCTCGGCGAGGGGGCGGAGATCGCCGCCGCCGTGGTCTATCTGGCGAGCGAGGAGGCTGCCTATGTCACCGGCCAGACCTTGCATGTCAATGGCGGGATGGCGATGATTTGATCGGTCGGACCGCCCCGGGGGGGCCTTTGCAGTCCCGGCGATGTGTGTTAAGGAACCCCGGCTTTGCGCTACCCCCATGATGCGGATTCGCCGCCTTGTCCAACGCGGCAGCAGTCCGGAGTTCGGTGGTTCGGGTACCGGCGAAGCCATTCATTTTGCCCGCCGGATAGGAACGGCGTCATAAAGGATCCACGAGAGATGAGCGATATTGCCGAGCGCGTTAAGAAGATCGTCGTCGAGCATCTGGGCGTCGACGAGGAGAAGGTCACCGAGGCCGCGAGCTTCATCGACGATCTGGGCGCCGACAGCCTGGACACGGTCGAGCTGGTGATGGCGTTCGAGGAGGAGTTCGGCGTCGAGATCCCGGACGATGCGGCGGAGAAGATCCTGACGGTGAAGGACGCCATCGAGTTCATCAAGGAGAACACCTGAGGCGAGGCGCGGGCGTATCGCCCACCCCCCGGGCCGTCACCGCTCGTCGCGACAGTTGAGGAGTTCACCCATGCGTCGTGTTGTCGTCACCGGACTTGGCCTCGTCACGCCGCTCGGCGATGGCGTCAAGCCGTCCTGGGAGCGCCTCGTCGATTCCCAGTCCGGCCTTGGCCCGATCACGCGTTTCGATGCCTCTGGCATGCCGGCGCGGGTCGCCGCGCAGGTGCCGCGCGGCAACGAGGGGCCGTCTCCTTTCGATCCGGACAAGTACATGGAGCCGAAGGAGCAGCGCAAGGTCGACGACTTCATCGTCTATGCGATGGGCGCGGCGGAGCAGGCGATCGCCGATTCCGGCTGGAAGGCGGAGACGGAAGAAGAGCAGGTGCGCGCCGGCGTCATGGTCGGGTCGGGCATCGGCGGCCTGCCCGGCATCGCCGAGGCGGCGATCACGCTGCATGAGAAGGGGCCGCGGCGCATCAGCCCGTTCTTCATACCCGGCCGGCTCATCAACCTCGCGTCCGGCTATATCTCGATCCGCCACAATCTGCGCGGCCCGAACCACGCGGTGGTGACGGCCTGCTCGTCGGGCGCGCATGCCATCGGCGATGCCGCCCGCATGATCCAGCTCGACGATGCGGACGTGATGGTGGCGGGCGGTGCCGAGGCCACGATCTGCCCGCTCGGCATCGCGGGCTTCGCGGCGGCGCGCGCGCTTTCCACCTCTTTCAACGAGGAGCCGACCCGCGCCTCCCGGCCCTGGGACCGCGACCGCGACGGCTTCGTCATGGGCGAGGGCGCGGGCATCGTCGTGCTCGAGGAATACGAGCATGCGAAGCGGCGCGGCGCGCGCATCTATGCCGAGATCAAGGGCTATGGCATGTCCGGCGATGCCCACCACATCACCGCCCCGGCCGAGGATGGCAATGGCGGCTTCCGGGCCATGCAGATGGCGCTGAAGCGTGCCGGGATGAACCCGGACGATATCGATTATGTCAACGCGCATGGCACCTCGACGCCACTCGGCGACGAGATCGAGCTGGGTGCGGTGAAGCGCCTCTTCGGCGATGCCGCCTACCGGCTCTCCATGTCGTCCACCAAGTCCGCGATCGGCCATCTGCTCGGCGCCGCCGGCGCGGTGGAGGCGATCTTCTCCATCCTCGCGGTGCAGAACGACCTGGTGCCGCCGACCCTCAACCTCGACAATCCGTCGGAGGGCTGCGACATCGACCTGGTGCCGCACAAGGCGAAGGAGCGCAAGGTGCGCGCGGCCCTGTCCAACTCCTTCGGCTTCGGCGGCACGAATGCGTCGCTGATCGTGGTCAAGCCGTCCTGACAAGGGCCGGAGGGCCATGTCGGTCCGCCGCGCGCTCCTGCTGGTTGCCGGCCTTCTGACCCTTGGCTGCGGCGTCGCGGCCGGCGGGGCGTTCCTCTGGGCACGCCATGCCTTCCATGCGCCCGGCCCCGCGGCCGGCGACGTCACGCTGATCCTGCCGCGCGGCGCGGGCCTTGCCGAGATCGCGCGCCGCCTCGAGGAGGGGCGGGTGGTGGCGGACCGGCGCCTGTTCGCGGCCGGCGTCTACTGGTATGGCCAGGAGCGCCAGCTCCAGGCGGGCGAGTACCGCTTTCCGGCCGCCGTCAGCGCCCATGCGGCCATGCGCCTGCTGGCCGAGGGAAGGCGGGTGCAGCGGCGGCTGACCGTGCCCGAGGGCCTGACCGTCGCCGAGATCCAGAAGCTGCTGGCCGCGACCGAGGGGCTCGTCCTCGACGAGCCGCTGGGCGCGCCGCCGGAAGGCTCGCTGCTGCCGGAGACCTATTTCTTCAGTCATGGCGACAGCGCCGCCGCCTTGCAGTCCCGCATGCGCCGGGCGATGGAGCAGGCACTGGCGGAAGCCTGGGCGGCGCGCAAGCCGGGCCTGCCCCTGAAATCGCCCGAGGAGGCGCTGATCCTTGCCTCGATCATCGAGAAGGAGACCGGCCGGACGGACGAACGGGCGCGGGTCTCGGGCGTCTTCCATAACCGGCTGAAGCGCGGCATGCGGCTGCAATCGGACCCGACGGTGATCTATGGCCTGACCTCGGGCCAGGGGCCGCTCGGGCGCGACCTCACGCGCGGCGACTTGAGCCGCGTCCATGCCTGGAACACCTACCAGATCGACGGCTTGCCGGCGCACCCGATCGCCAATCCGGGCCGCGCCGCGATCGAGGCGGCCTTGCAGCCCGAGGAAACGCGCGATCTCTATTTCGTCGCCGATGGCGAAGGCGGCCACCGCTTCGCCGAGACGCTCGAACAGCATAACCGCAACGTCGCCCGCTGGCGCCGGATGCAGCGCTGAGGCGCCGCTGCTCACCCTCATCCAACCCACTCCCGCGTTGCGGGAGAGGGGGAAGATGCCCTCACCCCGCCCTCTCCCACGTTGCGGGAGAGGGGGAAGATGCCCTCACCCCGCCCACTCCCACGTTGCGGGAGAGGGGGAAGATGCCCTCACCCCGCCCTCTCCCACGTTGCGGGAGAGGGGGAAGATGCCCTCACCCCGCCCACTCCCACAAAGTGGGAGAGGGCTTGATTTCTTCTCCCTCTCCCGGAGGGAGAGGGCCGGGGTGAGGGGGAGCGGTTCAGATCGTGAGCTGCAACTCGCCGAGACGCCTCGTCAGCTTGACATTCTCGCTGTAATCGACCGGCACGGCGATGATGGCCGGGCCGTTCTGCTGGAAGGCGCGCTTGAGCGCGGGCACCAGGTCCTCGGGCTTGCGGATCGTCTTGCCCCAGATGCCGAAGGCCTTCGCCAGATGCTCGAAGTCGGGGTTGTTGAACTTCAGGTCGGAATGCTGGCCGGCGAAGTTGTTCTGCTGCTTCCACTTGATCAGGCCATATTCGCCGTCGCACCAGACCATGGCGACGATGTTCTGGCCGAGGCGCGCGGCCGTTTCCAGGTCCTGCACGTTCATCAGGAAGCCGGCATCGCCGTTGATCGAGAGCACGCGCCGGTCCGGATAGGCCGCCTTGGCGCCGATCGAGCCGGGCAGGGCGAAGCCCATGGAGCAGAAGCCGTTGGAGATCATGCAGGTATTGGGCTCCTCGCACTGCCAGTAGCGCGAGACCCACATCTTGTGCGCGCCGACATCGGACAGCAGGATGTCCTCGGGCCCCATCACCTGGCGCAGGTCGTAGAGGATCTTCTGCGGCTTCATCGGGAAGGAGCGGTCGTCCTTCTCCATGGCGAAATCGTCCTCGATCTTCTGGCGCAGCTTCGACCAGTTGCCGATGCGAAAGAGCGGCAGCTTGCCCTTCTGCGCGAAGCGGCGGTTGATCTCCTCGTTGATCTGCCAGAGCGCGTCGGCGACATCGCCGGCGACGTCGACGGCGACGGGGTAGGCACTGTCCACCTCCGCCGGCCAGAAGTCGATATGCACGATCTTCTTGTTCTCCGGCGTCTTGTTCCAGGCGCCGGGACTGTATTCGACCAGGTCGTAACCGACCGCGATCACCACGTCGGCGCGGTCGATGGCGTGGTTGGCGTAGTCCTTGGCTTGCAGCCCGATGGTGAACAGGCAGTGCCGGTCGGAGCGCGCCACCGCGCCCTTGCCCATGAAGGTGTTGATGACTGGAATGCCCGTCTTGCGCGCGAGGCGGCGGAGCTGCTTGGAAGCGCGCTTCCTGACCGCGCCGTTGCCGGCGAGGATCATCGGATTCTTCGCCTTGGCGATGATGTCGACGGCCAGGCGGACCGCCTTGTGATCGGCGGCCGGGCGGCGCGTCCGCATCGCCGCCATCGGCGCCGCCTTGACCGGATGCTTGGCGAGATCCTCGGGCAGCTCGATCACGGTGGCGCCGGGTTTCTCGGCCTCCGCCAGCTTGAAAGCCTTGCGCACCACTTCCGGAATGTTGCCCGGATGGGTGATGGTCTGCGCCCACTTGGTGATCGGCCGGTACATGGCGATGGCATCCATGTTCTGGTGGCTCTCCTTGTGCAGGCGCCGCGTGTCGGCCTGCCCGATCAGCGCCACCAGCGGCGCGCGGTCCATGTTGGCGTCGGCGACGCCGGTGACGAGATTGGTGGCGCCGGGCCCCAGCGTGCCGAGACAGACGCCGGCCTTGCCGGTGAGACGGCCATAGACATCGGCCATGAAGGCGGCCGCCTGTTCATGGCGGCAGAGCACGAACTTGATCCTGCTGCCGCGCAGCGACATGACGAGATCGGCATTCTCTTCGCCGGGGAGGCCGAAGATGTATTCGACGCCTTCCTCTTCCAGGCAGCGGACGAACAGGTCGGATGCCTTAATTTCCTTGACGCTCACGGTTCCTCCCTCGCATTGGTCGCATCGCCTTCGGGGGAGGCCGGTCACGAAACGGGCACCTGGCCGGCGGGCGCCGGCCGCATGTTCAGTCGTCCTGCGTCTCGTCAGGCGGCTCGGGCGAGATCCGCCGTCCGTCCAGCGCCTTGTCCTCGCGCGCCTTCTCGGTGGTGGCGATGCGCCGCTCCGCTTTCGAACGCCCGTGCCGCGTGCGGTTCTCCGACGCGCGCCGTTCCGCCTCGTCGCGCGCGCGACGCTTGCGGAACTGGTTCAGGTTGACGACGTCGCCCATGGTCTTTCGTTCCAGGCCCCCCGATCGGGCAAAAGTCTAGAACATGATCCTTCGGGTTGGAAGCCGTCTGCGCCCTGCTTTCAGGGCGCCGCCCCCTCGCCGCCATCGGCGGCGGCGGGCCGTCCCGGTTCCTGCTTCGCCGCCTGCGCGCCTTGCACGTAGCGCAGCACGAAGACGCGGATCGCCGAGGAGAGATTGCCGGTCCGCTCGCGGTCGATATCGCTCACCATCTGGTTCAGTGTCTTGCCCTCGGCGAGGGCGATCTCGCGCAGCGCCTCCCAGAAGGCGGATTCGAGAGAGACGCTGGTCCGGTGGCCCGCGACGACCACCGAGCGCTTTCTGACGACCGTGGGCATGACGCCTCCCTTTATCTTGCCGGGGCCATGCTTTCCGTCCGGATCAGCCGGGGCCGATCATCCGGCGAGGGTCCACCAGCCGGTCGAAATCCGCCGCGCCGATCAGGCCGAGCCGGATCGCCGTCTCGCGCAGGGTCGCTCCCTCCGCATGCGCGACTTTGGCGATCCGCGCCGCCGCATCATAGCCGATATGGGGCGCGAGCGCCGTCACCAACATGAGCGAGCGCCGCATCAGGCTGTCGATGCGTGTCCGGTCGGCCTTGAGGCCGGCCAGGCAACGGGCCTCGAAACTGTTGCAGGCATCGGCGAGGAGCCGGATCTGGCGGAGCAGGTTGAAGGCGATCAAGGGCTTGAAAACGTTGAGTTCCAGATGTCCGCTGGCGCCCGCCAGCGTGATCGCCTGGTGATTGCCGATGACCTCGACCGCGACCATCGAGAGCGCCTCCGCCTGGGTCGGGTTGACCTTGCCCGGCATGATCGAGGAACCCGGCTCATTCTCGGGCAGGATCAGTTCGCCAAGGCCCGCGCGGGGGCCCGAACCCAGCAGGCGGATGTCGTTGGCGAGCTTCATCAGGGCGCAGGCCAGCACGTTGAGCGCGCCCGAGACCTCGACCAGCGTGTCATGCGCGGCGAGTGCGGCGAACTTGTTGGGCGCGGGCCGGAACGGGATTCCGGTCAGGCGTTTGAGTTCGAGCGCCACGGCACGGTCGAAGCCTTTCGGCGAATTGAGACCTGTGCCGACCGCCGTGCCACCCTGGGCCAGCGCGTGCAGGCGCGGCAAGGTTCCCCGGATGCGCGCGATGGCATCGGCGACCTGCGCGGCATAGCCGGAGAATTCCTGGCCCAGGGTGAGCGGCGTCGCATCCTGCAGATGGGTGCGGCCGATCTTGACGATGCGCGAGAAGCTCCGCGCCTTGGCGTCAAGCCGGCGCCGCAGGCGGCGCAGCGAGGGCAGGAGGTCGGCGCGGATCGTCATCGCCGCGGCGACATGGATCGCCGTGGGGAAGGTGTCGTTGGAGGACTGGCTGCGATTGACATGGTCGTTGGGATGCACCCGCCCGGCGCCGGCGCGGCCTTTGCCCAGCTGCATTCCGGCGCGCCTGGCGATCACCTCGTTGGCGTTCATGTTGGTCTGCGTGCCCGAGCCGGTCTGCCAGACCACCAGCGGGAAATGCTCGTCCCACTTTCCTTCCGCCACTTCGAGCGCCGCACGCTCGATGGCGCGGGCGAGGCGGGCGGGCAGCAGGCCGGCGCGCGCGTTGGCCCGCGCGGCGGCGGCCTTGATCAGGCCGAGCGCATGGATGAGCGGGGCGGGCATGCGCTCGCCGCCGATGCGGAAATTCTCCAGCGAGCGCTGCGTCTGCGCGCCCCACATGCGGTCGAAGGGGACCGCGACGGGGCCGAGCGTGTCACGTTCGATCCGTGTCCGGGCGGTGCGTTTCATGCCGCGATCCTAGCATGAAACCGGACGTGCTCAGTTCAGGTTGGCGAAGAAGTCGTTGCCCTTGTCGTCGACGACGATGAAGGCCGGGAAATTCTCCACCTCGATCCGCCAGATGGCTTCCATGCCAAGCTCGGGATATTCCTGAACCTCGACCTTGCGGATGCAGTTCTTGGCGAGGATCGCCGCCGGCCCGCCGATCGAGCCGAGATAGAAGCCGCCATGCTTCTTGCAGGCTTCCGTCACCTGGCGCGAGCGGTTGCCCTTGGCCAGCATCACGAAGCTGCCGCCATGCTCCATCATCAGGTCGACATAGGAATCCATGCGGCCGGCCGTGGTCGGGCCGAAGGAGCCGGTGGCATAGCCCTCCGGCGTCTTGGCCGGGCCGGCATAATAGACCGGATGGTTGCGGAAATACTCGGGCAGGCCCTGGCCGGCCTCGATGCGCTCCTTGAGCTTTGCATGGGCGATGTCGCGCGCGACGATCATGGTCCCGCTCAGGCTGACCCGGGTCTTGACCGGGTACTGCGAAAGCTGCTTGCGGATCTCGCTCATCGGCCGGTTCAGGTCGATCTGCACCACCTCGCCGGAAAGCTGCTCCTCGCGGATCTCCGGCAGGTACTTCGACGGATCGCGCTCCAGCGCCTCGAGGAAGACGCCGTCCTTGGTAATCTTGCCCTTTGCCTGGCGGTCGGCCGAACAGGAGACGCCGATGCCGACAGGAAGCGAGGCGCCATGCCGGGGCAGGCGGATGACGCGCACGTCGTGGCAGAAATACTTGCCGCCGAACTGCGCGCCGATGCCGGTCCGGCGGGTGAGTTCCAGCACTTCCGCCTCCAGGGCGCGGTCGCGGAAGGCGCGGCCGAGTTCGTTGCCCTCACCGGGCAGCTCGTCGAGATAGCGGCAGGAGGCGAGCTTGACCGCTTTCAGGTTCATCTCGGCGGACGTGCCGCCGATCACGATGGCGAGGTGATAGGGCGGGCAGGCGGCGGTGCCGAGCGTCCGGATCTTCGCGTCGAGGAACTTGAGCAGCGCGTCGGGGCGCAGGATGGCGCGCGTCTCCTGGAACAGGAAAGTCTTGTTGGCGGAGCCGCCGCCCTTGGCGATGAAGAGGAAGCGATAGTCGTTGCCGGGCTCGGCATAGATGTCGATCTGCGCCGGCAGGTTGGTGCCCGTATTGACCTCGCGGTACATGTCGAGGGCGGCGTTCTGCGAATAGCGCAGGTTGGTCTCGGTGTAGGTGCGGAAGATGCCGTGGCTCAGCGCCGTCTCGTCCTCGCCGTCGGTCCAGACATGCTGCCCCTTCTTGGCCATGACGATGGCGGTGCCGGTATCCTGGCAGGAGGGCAGCACCATGCCGGCGGAGATGTTGGCGTTCTTGAGCAGCTCGAGCGCCACGAAGCGGTCGTTCGCCGAGGCTTCCCTGTCGTCGAGGATGGCGCGGAGCTGCTGGAGATGGCCGGGGCGGAAGAGATGCGCGATGTCGCGCATCGCCTCGAAGGCGAGCAGCGAGAGCGCCGCGCCCTCCACCTTCAGGATTTCGCGGCCATCGGCGCGGATGGTCGAGACATGGGCATCGGTCAGCTTGCGGTAGGGGGTGCTGTCCTGGCCGAGCGGGAACAGCTCCTGGAACCTGAATGCGGCGCTCATGCGGAATCCTCTGTCGCTCTGTCTGTCTTGCGGGAGGGACGGAAGGGCGGGCGCGCCGCCCGGGCTCATTTCTTGCGGAAGGCGTCGAGCGTGACCACCTCGCCGCCCTTGCGCTCGCGCGCATCCTTGTTCTCCACCGGGCCGTCGGCGGGCGGCGCCGGCGTGGCGGGGGCGGGCACGGCGGCCAGTCCGGCCGGGCGCTGTGCGGCCGCCGCCGGGTCGGGCGCGCGGAACTGCAGGCCGAACTGCACGCTGGGATCGGCGAAGGAAGTCATCGCGGCATAGGGAATGGTCAGCCGCTCCGGCGTGCGGTTGAAGGAAAGGGTGACGGAAAAATCCTCCGCCCCGACCTCGAGCCCGTGGAACTGGTGCTGCAGGACGATGGTCATTTCGTCCGGGTAGCGTTCGCGCAGATAGGCCGGAATCTGCACGCCAGGCGCGGCGGTGCGGAAGGAAATGTAGAAATGGTGGTTGCCGGGCAGGCCGAGCGCGGCGACGCGCTCCAGCGCCTCGCGCGCCACCAGGCGGAGCGCGTCCTCCACCATCTTCGAGTAGTTCATGTAGTCGGTGCTCATCGCGATCATCCTATCGCGCGCCCGCGCGGCCAGCAATCATGGTGCCGCCGCGGGCGTGACCGGCATGGGTCGGGATGGCTTGCGAAGATCAGTGGCGGGGCTTCTGTTGCCAGGTGCCCCGCCGAACCCCGAATTAGGCTGCTAGTTAGGCAGCCGCCTTCATGTCAACGGTGTTATCGTTGGCATTTGTGTTTTTGACCCGATAACGGCGGTATCATGCCGGGCGAAAACCGATCCTTTACTGCGCACGTCGATCCTGATTCGCCCCCATCAGCAGCGCGGCCGCCGCATGTCTTCCTGCGGCCTGCCGCGTTCCTGGTGGAGGCGCCGGGCTCTGCCCCCGGGTCCGCAACGCCTATTCCGAACGGCGTTTATCGCCATAGCCGGTTACCCGGCTCCTTCAATATAGGGGGTCGGCCCCGCTTTTTGAAGGGACCTTCCGCGCTGGACCGGAACCTCGAATCCAGCAATAACCGGCGCATGACGATCAGCGACAAGGAAGCCGGCGAAATCGCCGATTTGCGGGCCGCCCGCAGCGAGACGCGGCGCGCCAGCGTGCCGGCGCTGGAGGAGATCCTCTACGAGCCGGTGCGTCTGCTCGACCATGGTTTCCTGCGGGTGATCGACTATATGGGCGACGACGGCGCGGTGGTGCAGGCGGCGCGCGTCTCCTACGGGCGCGGCACGCGCCGGGTCAGCGAGGATCGCGGCCTGATCAACTACCTGATGCGCCACCGCCACACGACGCCCTTCGAGATGTGCGAGATCAAGTTTCACGTGAAACTGCCGATCTTCGTGGCCCGGCAATGGATTCGCCATCGCACCGCCAACGTGAACGAATATTCGGCGCGCTATTCGATCCTCGACAAGGAATTCTACATCCCGGCACCCGACCAGCTCGCCGCCCAGTCGGCGGCAAACCGCCAGGGGCGCGGCGAGATCCTCGAAGGCGCGGAGGCGGAACGCGTGCTCGAACTGCTGCGCCGCGATTCCGAACAGGCATACGCCGATTATGCCTGGATGCTGAACGAGGGCGAGGGCGAGGCAAAGGCCGCCGGCGATCCGGAGCGCAAGGGCCTGGCTCGGGAACTGGCGCGCATGAACCTTTCGCTCAACTTCTATACGCAATGGTACTGGAAGACGAACCTGCACAACCTGCTGCATTTCGTCAGCCTGCGCGCCGATCCGCACGCGCAGTACGAGATCCGCGTCTATGCCGATGCCATGCTGGATATCCTGGCGCGCTGGGTGCCGCTCACCCACGCCGCCTTCATGGAATACCGCATGGGCGGCGCGCAGCTTTCGGCGAGCGCGCTCGCCGTGGTGCGGCGCCTGCTGGCGGGCGAGCACGTGAGCCGCGAGGAAAGCGGCATCAGCCCGCGCGAATGGCGCGAATTGATGACGGTGCTTGGTCGCGAATCGGCGTAAAGTGCCGATTCGTGCGGGGGTGGGGGAACCGACGCAACCGAGTCTTGAGGTAGTGCAGATGCCGATCCTGTCCCGAACCCTGGCGCCTTTCCTGGCGCTTCTTGTCGCCTTTTCTCTGGCGGGCTGTGCCTCGACCGGCGAGGAGGCCTCGGCCCAGCATAAACTGGCCGGTCTGACCGACCTGCCGCTGCCGCGCGGCTACAGCCTGGATGCCAAGGAAACGGTGGTCCTCGGCGAGGCCGACCGCTGGACCGGCAAGATCGTCTACGACATCAATTCCAACGCCGACGACATGCTGGAATATATCCGCCGCGAGATGCCGGGCTTCGGCTGGCAGGAACTCTCGGTTTTCCGCGCCAACGTCAGCGTCCTCACCTTCCAGCGTCAGGGCCGGGTCGCCACCGTGCAGATTCGCCGCGGCCGTCTCTATGGCTCGGTCGTGGAGATGGTGGTGGCGCCGCAGACCGGCGCCGCGCTGCAGCCGGCGCCTTCGCGCGCCGCGCCGCTGGCCCAGCCCTACGACGCCCAGCCATCCGGACCCCAGCCACTTGGCGCCACGGCGCCGGCGGCGCAGCGCCCGGCCGGGAGCGGCGAGCGGCTGCCCTCCGGCCTGCCGGCGCCGGCGGGGCCGAGCCGCGCCGTGTCGGTGCAGCCGCTGAACTGACGCCGGGCGGGCTTTCGCCGGCCCGCCTCACACCTCGCCGTGGCGGAAGCAGGTGACGAGGTGGTCGTTGACCATGCCGACCGCCTGCATGAAGGCATAGGTGATGGTCGGACCGACGAAGGTGAAGCCGGCCTGGCGCAGCGCCTTCGACATGGCCTGGCTCTCCACCGTGTCGGTCGGAACCTGGCGCATCTCGCGCCAGCGGTTGACCTTCGGCCTGCCATCGACGAAGCGCCAGAGGAAGCGGGAGAAGGAGCCGTCCCGCGCCATGATCTCCAGATAGGCGCGGGCATTGGCGCGCGCGCCCTCGATCTTGGCGCGGTTGCGCACGATGCCCGGGTCCTGCATCAGCTTCTCGAGCCGGGCATCCCGGTAGCGGGCCATGCGCTCCGGCGCGAAGCCGTCGAAAGCGCGGCGGAAATTGTCGCGCTTGCGCAGGATGGTGATCCAGGAAAGGCCGGCCTGGAAGCCGTCGAGCAGCAGCTTCTCGAACAGCGCCCGGTCGTCCCATTCGGGCACGCCCCATTCGGTATCGTGGTAGTGGACATAGAGCGGGTCCTTGACCCCGACCCAGCCGCAGCGCGGGCGCCCGTCCGGCGCAAATGCGGTCTCCATCATTTAACGAATGTTCCCTGTTTGTTTCGGCCAAATTACAGAAGGCGTCTTCAGAATTCAAGGGTTGCATCCGCCTCGGGATATTCACCGCAGGTTCTGCGGAGATTACGATTGAAACCTGCGGCGAATGCCAGGCATAATCTCCGCAAGGAGTGCGGAGATTGCCGATCTACATCCACGAGCGTGACGACTGGCCGAAGTTCCGGTGGGACGAGAGGCTGATCGGCCATCGTCTCGCGGCGGTCCGCCATCGGCAAGGCCGCCTGATAGGGCAGATGGAGACATTGTGCTTCCCGCTGCGCGCGGAGGCGGTCCTTGCCACCCTGACCGAGGATGTTCTCAAGTCGAGCGAGATCGAGGGCGAAATCCTCGACCGCATCCAGGTGCGCTCTTCGATCGCGCGGCGACTCGGCCTCGATATCGGCGGCCTGACGGCCTCCGAGCGCAATGTCGAGGGCGTGGTCGAGATGATGCTGGACGCCACCCAGAAATTCGCCGAACCGCTGACGGACGAACGGCTGTTCGCATGGCATGCCGCTCTTTTCTCGACCGGCAGAAGCGGCATGGCAAGGATCGTCGTCGGCGCCTGGCGCGATGATGCAAGCGGGCCAATGCAGGTCGTTTCCGGTCCGCTCGGCCGCGCGCGCATCCATTACGAAGCGCCGGCCGCGAGACGGCTCGAGAAGGAAATGGCCGACTTCCTGAAATGGTTCGAGATGCAGGACGTGCTCGATCCGGTGCTCAAGGCGGCGTTGGCGCATCTGTGGTTCGTCACGATCCACCCGTTTGACGACGGCAACGGCCGCATCGCACGGGCCATCGCCGACATGTCGCTGGCCCGTTCGGAGCAGAGCCCGCGGCGCTTCTACAGCATGTCGGCGCAGATCCGCACCAGCCGAAAAGCCTATTACGATATGCTTGAAGCGACGCAGAAAGGCGACCTCGACATAACGGCATGGCTGGACTGGTTTCTGGACTGCCTCGACCAGGCCATCGCCGGCGCCGAGCAGACCTTGGCGAGCGTGCTTCGCAAGGCGCGGTTCTGGGAGGCGATCAGGGGCCAGAGCCTCAACCAGCGCCAGCGCGACATGATCAATCGCCTGCTCGACGGATTCGAGGGCAGGCTCACAACTTCCAAATGGGCAATGCTCACCAGATCCTCGCAGGACACGGCGCTGCGCGACATCACCGATCTTGTCGGCCGCGGCATCCTCGCGCGCGAGCCCGGTGGTGGCCGGAGTACGGCCTACTCGCTTACGGAGCGTGGCGGAGCCTGACAAGGGTGCGCCGCCCCGAAATCAATCCGCGGCCGCTCGGCCTTCCAGCCCGTCCGCCTCCTCATGCTGCAGGGCGATTTCCTGTTCGAGT
>JAHCJQ010000169.1 GCA_026126215.1 Alphaproteobacteria bacterium | reverse complement strand
GGAAGCCGGCCTCGGCGCGGCGGCCTTCAGTCGCCGGGATCGTGCGCCAGCGCCAGATACTCGGCGCTCTGCATTTCCATCAGCCGCGAGACCGTGCGCTGGAACTCGAACGCCCCGTCGCCCTCCGGATACAGGGCGCCCGGCTCGGCGGCGGCGGAGCAGACCAGCTTCACCTTCCCCTCGTAGAGCGCGTCGATCAGGGTGACGAAGCGTTTCGCCTCGTTGCGCTTCTCCGGTCCGAGACGGGGTATGCCGGACAGGATCAGGCTGTGGAACCGGTGCGCGAGCGCCAGATAGTCCGCCGGCCCGAGGGCCGCTTCGCACAGTTCGCGGAAGCTCGTGAAGGCGACGCCGCGGGCCTGACGGGCGATCTTCAACTCGCGGCCCTGGACCGCGATCGTCGCGGGCAGGCCCGCTTCGCCGTCGGTGAGATCGGCGAAAGCCTGTTCCAGGCGTGCCGCCGCGCTTTCATCCAGCGGCGAATGATAGACCGGCTGACCCTTGAGCCGTGCCAGCCGGTAGTCGGTGTCGCCCTCCAGCGCCAGCAGGTCGAGCTTCTGCTTGAACATGGCGATGAAGGGCAGGAACAGCGGCCGGTTGAGGCCGCCCTTGTAGAGATCGTCGGGATGACGGTTGGAGGTGGCGACCACCACGACACCACGCTTGAAGAGCTTCTCGAAGAGCCGGCCCAGGATCATCGCGTCGGCGACGTCGTTGACCTGGAACTCATCGAAGCAGAGCAGCCAGGCGGCCTTCGCGATGCGCTTGGCGAGTGGCGGGATCGGATCGTCTCCCTCGCGCTCTCGCGGGTCGCTCTGGCGCCAGCGGTGGATTTCCGCGTGCACCTCCTGCATGAAGGCATGGAAATGTACGCGCCGCTTGGCCTCGACCGGCGCGGTGGCGAAGAACAGGTCCATCAGCATCGACTTGCCGCGGCCGACATCGCCATAGATGTAGATGCCCTGCGGTGCCTCCGCCTCTGCCCGGTGCGCGCGGGCGAACAGCGACATCCAGCCGCCTTCCTGCCGCCGCGGGTTATAGCCGACAAGCTGATTGTGGAGCGTCTGCAGCTTCTCCGCCGCCAGTTCCTGGACCGGGTCGGTCCTGAGCTTGCCCTCGCGCCGCAGCCAGCGCAGCTCGAACAGCGGCCCTTCGCTCGTGTCGTTCCTGATGGTCCTGGCTCCAGTGGCGGAAGGCGCGCGGACGGCCCGCCGGGCCGCCCGCGCCGAAGGTCCGGTCCGCGCCGTCAGCGCATGGTCGGGATGTTGAAGTCGGCGCCCGCCCTGATGCCGGTCGGCCAGCGCGAGGTCACGGTCTTGATCTTGGTATAGAAGCGCACGCCTTCCGGGCCATGCTGGTTAGTGTCGCCGAAGGCGGAGTTCTTCCAGCCGCCGAACGTGTGGAAGGCAAGCGGCACCGGGATCGGCACGTTGACGCCGACCATGCCCACCTGCACCCGGCTGGCGAAGTCGCGTGCCGCATCGCCGTCGCGGGTGAAGATGGCGACGCCGTTGCCGAACTCATGCTCCGTCGGCAGTCGCACCGCTTCCTCGAAATCACCCGCGCGCACCACCGAAAGGACCGGACCGAAGATCTCCTCCTTGTAGATGCGCATCTCCGGTCGGACCTCGTCGAACAGGCAGCCGCCCATGAAGTGGCCCTTCTCGTAGCCCTGCAGCTTCAGTCCGCGGCCATCGACCACCAGTTTGGCGCCTTCCTTTACGCCGAGATCGACATAGCCCTTCACCTTTTCCAGGTGCTCGCGCGTCACAAGCGGGCCCATCTCGCTGTCGGCCGCGGTCGAGGGTCCGACCTTGAGGGCGCGCACGCGCGGCGTCAGCCGTTCGATCAGGGCATCGGCCGTCTTCTTGCCGACCGGCACCGCGACCGATACCGCCATGCAGCGCTCTCCGGCCGAGCCGTAGGCGGCGCCGATCAGCGCGTCCGTCGCCTGGTCGAGATCGGCATCGGGCAGCACGATCATGTGGTTCTTGGCGCCGCCCATGGCCTGCACGCGCTTGCCGTTCGCCGCCGCCGTCGCGTAGACGTAGCGCGCGATCGGCGTCGAGCCGACGAAGCTCATCGCCTGCACGCGCGGATCGGTGAGCAGCGTGTCGACCGCGACCTTGTCGCCGTTCACCACGTTGAGCACGCCGGGCGGCGCGCCGGCTTCCAGCATCAGTTCGGCGAGGCGCAGCGGGCAGGAGGGGTCCTTCTCGGAGGGCTTGAGGATGAAGGTGTTGCCGCAGGCAATCGCCACCGCGAACATCCACATCGGCACCATGGCCGGGAAGTTGAAGGGCGTGATGCCGGCCACGACGCCAAGCGGCTGGCGCATCGAATAGAGGTCGATGCCGCGCGCCACGCCCTCGGAATATTCACCCTTGAGCAGGTGCGGAATGCCGCAGGCGAACTCCACCACTTCAAGGCCGCGCTGGACGGAACCCTTGGCGTCGGAATGCACCTTGCCGTGTTCGTTGGAGACGAGGAGCGCCACCTCGTCCATGTGCTTCTCGACCAGTTCCTTGAACCGGAACATCACGCGCGCGCGCGCGAGCGGGGAGGTCGCGGCCCAGCCGGGAAAGGCATCGGCGGCATTGGCGATGGCCGCCTGCATCTCCGC
The DNA here is from genome assembly GCA_026126215.1 of Alphaproteobacteria bacterium. Lineage (GTDB taxonomy): Bacteria > Pseudomonadota > Alphaproteobacteria > Ferrovibrionales > Ferrovibrionaceae > JAHCJQ01. The sequence goes on along the minus strand of JAHCJQ010000169.1, from coordinate 1,810 downwards.
CTGGCTGACCAGCGGAACCTTGCCGGTGAGTTCCCCCGTGGTCGGATTGAAGACGTCGCCGAAACGCCCGCTCGTCCCCTTGACGTGCTTGCCGCCGATGAAATGCGTCAGTTCCTTGCTCATTACCTTGATCCTCCTCCGCCTTCCGGGCCCGCGAAGTTAAGGCTGCGGCTTCGACCCAGGCAAGGCGATTCACGCGGCGCGCGGCTACTCCGCCGCGCGGGCCATCCCGGCGCGGAAGGTTCGCTCCATTTCCCGCCGGACGCGCACCGCCTGCGCGGTCTCGTCGCAGGCGACATCCGTCCAGCGCAGGCTTTCACCCTCGGCCACGTCGCGCAGCAGGCGGACGCCATGGGCGAGGCCGAGCGGCAGCGCGCCCAGCGCGAGCGAGGCGTCGGCCGGCATCAGCTTCCCCCACACCGTATAGCCGCCCTCGCCGTCGAGCACCTCGCCCTGCCTGAGGGCGCGTTTCGCCGTGGCCACCACATCGCCGCGAAAGCCCTCCGGCGCCCCGGTGGCTTCCCCGCGCAGGGCGACCGAGGCGACGGAGATGCCGAGTTCGAGCCCGATCAGGTGATAAGGCCGCCAGAGCGCGCTGAAGCGGCCGCTTTCGTCCGTGATCAGGCCGTATTCGGCGAAGCAGCGCCTTGCATAGTCGCCCGGCGCCTCGAAACTGACCCAGGTGCCCCAGCGCAGGTCGCCCACGACCTGACGCCCGTCGTGCTCCAGCGAGGAGACGACCTCGACCGTGCCGCGATGGGCGAGCAGGCCGCCGTCGGATCGCGGCCGGCAGACCCGCGCCAGGTCGTGCACGCCGCAGGGCGGGAAGGCCAGGCCACCTTGTGGCGGGGTGAGCCCGGTCGCATTGGCGACCGCCGCCATCTCGATGCCGGACTTGGTGCCATCGAGGAACGAGTTGAACATCTTCGGGTTCATGCCGGCCTCCGCGGCCCGTTCGGGGGAGAGGCCGTAATGGCCCCAGACCGTCTCAGGCGTCGAGGCATGGAAGGCCGGCAGGTACTTGGTCCCCTTGCCGGCGCCCACCACCTCGAAACCGGCGGCGCGCGCCCAGTCCACCTGCTCGCAGATCAGCGCCGGCTGGTCGCCATAGGCGAGGCTGTAGACGATGCCGGCCTCCCGGGCGCGGCGGGCGAGCAGGGGGCCGGCCAGGACGTCGGCCTCCACATTGACCATGACGATGTGTTTGCCGTTGGCGATGGCGGCCAGGGCATGGGCGATTCCGGCTGCCGGATCGCCGGTCGCCTCGATGACAAGGTCGACCTCGGGTGCCGCGATCAGCGCGGCGGCCGATTCGGTGAGATGGGTGCCGCCATTGCGGCGCGCCTCGGCAAAGCTTGCCGCCCCCGATCTCTCCGCCGGCCAGCCGACGCGTTGCAGGGTGGCGGCCGCCCGCTCGGGCGAAAGATCGGCGATGCCGACGATCTGCAGGCCCGGCGTGTACGGGGCCTGGGCCAGAAACATGGCGCCGAACTTGCCGGCGCCGATCAGGCCGACGCCAACCGGCCGGTCGCGGCGCGCCAGGAGCTTCGCATGCAGGTTCATTGGGGCCCTCCTCGCTGACATCCGGGGCCAGTCTAGCCCGGCCCGGGCGCCCGCGCATCCCGCCTCCGCCCTTGCGGGGGGCCGCATTTCGCGTTAGTTAGCGCGCAGAACCCCTGAGGAGACAGCGAATGGCACGCAGCAAGATTGCCCTGATCGGTGGCGGCAACATCGGTGGCACGCTCGCGCATCTGGCGAGCATCAAGGAACTGGGCGATGTGGTGCTTTTCGACATCGTGGAAGGGCTGCC
>JAHCJQ010000168.1 GCA_026126215.1 Alphaproteobacteria bacterium | reverse complement strand
TGTGGCGCTCTATGCGCTGCTGCGCTTCAAGATGCTGATGGCGGCCAATCCCGGCGCACTGGCGCCGGGACCGCTGATGGTGACGATGGGTCTCGGCTCGCTGATCTTCGCCGCCTTCATGCTGTACCGGCGCCGCGACATCAAGCGCATGTTCGCCTATTCCTCGATCGAACATATGGGCATCATCGTCTTTGCCTTCGGCATGGGCGGCGCGCTCGCCAACTTCGCCGGCCTGCTGCACATGGTGGCGCACAGCCTGACCAAGTCGGCGATCTTCTTCGCCGTCGGCCATGTCGCGCAGGTGACCGGCACGCAGAAGATCGCCGAGATCCGCGGCCTGACCACCTCCCATCCGCTTCTCGGCTGGGGTCTCGTCCTCGGCGTGGTCGCCATCGCCGGCCTGCCGCCGCTTGGCATCTTCATGAGCGAATTCCTGCTCGTCACCACGACCTTCTCCCGCGCGCCCCTGCTTGCCCTGCTGCTCGCCGCCGGACTGCTGCTTGCCCTCGGCGCCCTGCTCTGGCGGCTCGGCGGACTTGCCTTCGGCCCGCCGGCGCCCGGCCTCGCGCCGCTCGGCGCTTCATGCCTGCCCATGTATGCCCATCTCGGGCTGGTCGCCATGGCCGGCCTCTATCTGCCCCCACCGCTGGTCCGCTGGTTCCAGTCGGTCGCCGCACTGCTTGGCTAGAGGAGCGAGGAAAGCGCCATGAGCCCGCTCGGCAAGCTGCTCTCCGACACGAGGCCGGTCACGCGCCACGCGCCCTGGCCGCGCGTGCTGGCCGGCGATGCCACCTGGCATGCCGCCATCGGCGAGTTTTGCGCCGGCCGTCTTGTGTTGCTTGGCCTCTGGGGCGAGCGGCAGGCGGTCCATATGGCCCTGCTCGACGAGGCGCATTCGGAAATCGCCGTCCTCACCCGTGAATGCCAGTCCGGCACCTACCCCTCCGTGGCGCTGCACCACGCCCCGGCGGCCCGACTTGAGCGGGCGATCCGCGACCTCTTCGGACTGGAGGCGCTCGGCGCGCCCGACCGGCGTCGCTGGCTCGATCATGGCGCATGGCCGCTCTCGCGCCCACTCGCCGTCCCCCCGACGGCGGAAATCGGCCGGCAGGATTATGCGTTCCTTGCCGCCGAGGGCGAGGGTCTGCACCAGATTCCGGTCGGCCCCGTCCATGCCGGGATCATCGAGCCCGGACATTTCCGCTTCAACGTCAATGGCGAAACCGTCGTCCGCCTCGAAGCAAGGCTGGGCTATGTCCACAAGGGCATCGAAGGATTGATGGCGGGCGCCGATCTGGCGCGGGGCGCATTGCTTGCCGGGCGCGTCAGCGGCGACAGCACGGTCGCCTATTCCATCGCCTATGCCCGCGCCGTCGAAGCCGCGCTGAGCGCAGCCGTGCCGGAACGCGCGCACTGGCTGCGCGCGCTCTGCGCGGAACTGGAACGAATCGCCAATCACCTGGGCGATATCGGCGCAATCTGCAACGATGCCTCCTTTGCCCTCATGCAGGCCCATTGCTCGGCCCTGCGCGAGGATGTGCTGCGCGCCGCCGCCGCCTGCTTCGGTCACCGCCTGATGCAGGGCTCGGTGATCCCCGGTGGCATGGCCACGGATATCGCGACGGATGGTGTCGCGCTCCTGCGCCGGCTGCGGGCGGAAATCGCGGCGCGACTGCCGGACCTGGCAGAACTCTACGACACGACCACCTCGCTGCAGGACCGCACCGTCGGAACCGGCATCCTCTCTCCCGCACTGGCGCGCGCCTTCGCCGCCGGCGGCTTCGTCGGCCGTGCCTCGGGACGCGGTTTCGATGCCCGCCGCGCCATTGCCTATGCGCCCTACGACCGGCTCTCATTCGAGGTGCCGGTGCTCGATGCGGGCGATGTCGATGCAAGGGTATGGCTGCGCTTCCGCGAAGTGGAGCAGAGCCTGTCGCTGATCGCGCAGCTTCTCGACGGATTGCCCGGGGGCCCATCGCGCGCCGGCCTGCCCGCGGGGGAGGCCCCGGCCGAAGGCATGGCGCTGGTCGAGAGCTTTCGCGGCGACGTGCTGGCCTGGCTCAGGATCGGCGCGGACGGGCGGATCGCGCGCTGCCATCTGCGCGACCCCTCATGGTTCCAGTGGCCGCTGCTGGAGGCGGCAATCGAAGGCAACATCGTGGCGGACTTCCCGCTCTGCAACAAATCCTTCAACTGCTCCTATTCTGGTCATGACCTCTGAGGGAAACATCGGATGATCAGGTTGCTTGCCCGGAGCCTGTTCGGCCCGCCGCTCACCGAGCAGCCGCCGGCAGCCGACGATGCGGCGGGCCGCGAGATCGCGGCGGCGCTGCAGCGCGCATCGCGCCGTCATCTCGGCCGCAGCCTCGCCATCCGCCATGTCGATGCCGGATCGTGCAATGGCTGCGAACTGGAAATCCACGCCCTCGGCAATCCCTATTACGACCTCGAGCGTTACGGCCTGCGCTTCGTCGCCTCGCCCCGCCATGCCGACCTGCTGCTGGCGACCGGGCCGGTCACGCACAACATGGCGGAGGCGCTGCATCGGACCTATACGGCGATGCCGGGTCCGAAATGGGTCGTCGCTGCCGGTAGCTGCGCCCTGGATGGCGGCTGCTTCGCCGGCAGTTACGCCGTGCTGGGCGGGGTCGCGGCGCTGCTGCCGGTCGATCTGCATGTCGCCGGCTGCCCGCCCGCGCCGCTCGATCTGCTGCGCGGCCTTCTCGCGGTGATGGAACGGCCGAAAAAGCCGATGCGGAGAGAAATCGCCTAGTTCGCGGTTGTCCGAACCGACGAATTGGTCTTGTCTTGCCGTGTCTGGCGCAAGAGTGGTGCGGGGCATGTTCGGTTTCCGTGCGGGACGGGTAAAGAAGGCGCTGGCCAGGGCGACGCTCGGCCTGCTGGCGCGGCGTGAGTCGGACCTCGCGCGCTGGTCGGATCCGCGCAACCTCCAGGCCGAATGGGACGAACGTGCGGCAATGGCGGCGCGCCACGTCCTGCCCGGCCAGCCGGTCCTCGATCTCGGCTGCGGCGCCATGGCGCTGGAACGGTTCCTGCCGCCCGGCACGCCCTACCGGCCGGCGGATATCGTCGCGCGCCGCGCCGATTGTCTCGTGATCGATCTGAACCGGGGCGAGTTTCCCGAAGGACGCTTCGGCAGCGTGACGCTTCTTGGCGTGCTCGAGTATCTGTACGAACCGGAAGCGGTATTGCGGCGCGCGCGGCTTGCCGCCGGACGGCTTGTGCTGAGCTATGCCATCGATCTCGGACAGAAGCCCGAGAAGCGGCGCGCCAATGGCTGGGTCAATGATTTCAAGGAGGCGGAGATCAGGCGCCTGCTCGAGGCGAGCGGCTGGCGGCTGGTCGAACAGTCGCCAATCCGCGTGCGCCGAAAAGTCAGGCACGATCTCTTCGTCTGCGATGACGAACCAGGCTGAACGCTGGCGCCGCCAGCGCGCGCTCGGGCTGCTGCTCTTCTTCATGCTGATCGGCGCGGCCGGCGGCGCGCTCTACCGGCTGATCTTCGATCCGGCCAGCGAGCGCGAGGCCGGACAATTCGCGCGCAGCATGGCGCAGGGCATGTTGCTGGCCACGGCGCTCTTCCTCGCCGACAGCGCCTTCACGGCCCTGGAAGCGCGCTACCGCAAACGCCCGCCGCTGCTTGAAAGCTTCCTGATTCGCGCCGTTGCGCTGTCCGGGGTCATCGTCATCACCATTGCCGCCAGCGAGGCGCTCCTCACCGGCCATCTCCCCTCACCCGACTGGCTGAGGCAGATCCTGCCGCGCGTGCTGGGACCAGCACTGCTCACCGGTTTCCTTATCCAGGCCGTTGTGAGCGTCGCCAGCCTGGTTGGCCTGTCCGAACTGCTGAGTTTCGTGCTCGGCCGGTATCGCCGGCCGATCATCGAGGAACGCATCGTCATGTTCGCCGACCTGGTCGGTTCCACACGCATCGCCGAACGGCTTGGCGAGGCGGGAGCGCAGGAATTGCTCGCGACCCTGTTCCGCGAGATCGACCCCGTATTCCGTGGTCATGGTGCGCGGGTGATGAGCTATGTCGGCGATGCGGTGATCGTCACCTGGCCTTGCCAGGCCGGCAACGCCAACCGGGCACTTGCCTGCGGGCTGGAACTCGAGCGCCGGCTCCGCGACCTCGGACCTGGTTTCGAGACCCGCTTCGGCGTCCGGCCCGAGCTGCGCGTGAGCGCCCATGCGGGCCCCGTCGCCATTGGCGAAATCGGCGAGAGCCGCAAGCAGATCGCGCTGCTCGGCGATGTGGTCAATGTCGCCGCCCGCATGGAAGAAGAGGCGAAGGCGCGCGGCGAGCGCTTCCTCGCCTCCGAAGCGCTCCTCGAGCGGGCTGCGCCGGCCTGGCGCGGGCGGGCACGCAGCCTCGGTCCGCGCCCGCTGCGCGGCCGCGCGGAGCCGGTCGAACTCTTTGCCATCGAAGGCTGACGGGCGCACGAGGTTCCGGGATCGC
>JAHCJQ010000167.1 GCA_026126215.1 Alphaproteobacteria bacterium | reverse complement strand
GCCGCCTCGTAGGCCTGTTCCAGTTCGAGGATCAGCGGCATCAGCGTCTCGGCCACGTAGCGGCCGCCATAGATGCCGAAATGGCCATGCGCGTCCGGGCCGCTGCGGAACGAGTTCGGTTTCTGGATCGTCATCGGCCTGTCTTTCCCCCGCGCATCGCCCCGTTCACAGCCTGGCCGCTACATGCAGGAAGGCCAGGATCTTAAGCACGTCCTTGCGGCCAGGCGCGCTTTCAACGCCCGACGAGACATCGACCGCCGGCGCGCCGGATATGCGCACCGCCTCCGCCAGGTTGTCCGCATCGAGCCCGCCCGAGAGCAGCCACGGCCGGCGGAAGCGGCGCCCGCGCAGCAGTTCCCAGTCGAAGACGAGGCCGTTGCCTCCTGGCAGCGCACCGGGCCGGTCTTTCGGCGCCTTGGCATCGAACAGCAGCCAGTCGGCGATGCCGTCATAGCGATCCGCCTCCGCGAGATCTTCGGGTCCCTGCAGCTTGATCGCCTTGATCACCGGGCGGCGGAAGCGCCGCTTCACCTCCTGCACCCGCTCCGGCGTCTCGGCACCATGAAGCTGCAGCAGGTCAAGGCCGGCGCGGTTCAGGACGGCTTCGATAGTGGCATCGTCGGCATCGACGAACAGGCCGACGCGGTCGACCCCGCTCGGCATCGGCTCGATCAGTTCCGCCGCCTTTTCCGCCGTGACATGACGCGGCGAGGGTGGATAGAAAACGAAGCCCGCCATGCCGGCGCCATGATCGACGGCGGCGGCAACGGCCTCCGGCGTCGAGAGGCCGCAGATCTTGACCAGGACGCTCATGCGCCGACCCCGATCTCCCCGGCGATGGCGCGCGCGGCTTGCGCCGGATCGGCCGAAGCGGTGATCGGGCGGCCGATCACCAGCCAGTCGGCGCCGAGCGCAAGCGCCTCGAGCGGCGTCATGACGCGCTTCTGGTCGCCAGCGGCGCTGCCGCGCGGCCTGATGCCGGGCACCACCAGGCTCATGTTCCGCGGCAGTTCGGCGCGCAGGGTGCGGATTTCGGCTGCCGCCGAGACCAGGCCATCGGCCCCGCTCGCGGCGGCAAGGCGCGCGAGTCGCAGCACCTGCCGGGTGACATCGCCGGGCAGGCCCTGATCGATCAGGTCCGCGGCATCGAGCGAGGTGAGGACGGTGACCGCCAGAATGCCCGGCCGGCCGGCGTCGTGCGCCTCGGCCGCCTCGCGCGCAGCGTGGATCATGGCGCGGCCGCCGGAGGCATGGACGGTGATGAAATCCGGTCGCATGGCCGCGCCGGCGGCGCGGATCGCGCCGGCCACCGTGTTCGGGATGTCGTGGAACTTGAGATCGAGAAAGAGCGGCGTGCCGTCCGGGCGCAGCCGGCGCACCTCCGCCGGGCCATGGGCGGCGAAGAATTCCTTGCCGAACTTGAGGCCGAGCCCGGCCCCGGTGGCCGCGCGGACCCAGGCCGATGCCCGGTCGAGATCGGTCGTGTCGATGGCGCAGAAGACGGGGATTTGCCGGGGCGCGGTCATGGCGCCTGTGGTTAGCGCAGAAAGCCGCTCGGGAAAAGCGGTTTCTGCCGCAACTAACCGTGTGTCAGGTCTCCTGCCCGGCGGCCCAGCGCGTGAGCGTGGCCGGCGCGAGGCCGCCGCCGATCGCGGTTGCGAGGCGCAGGCCGAGCAGGGGCGCGAACTTGAAGCCGTGGCCGGAAAAGCCGCTCATCAGCCAGCCGCGCGCGCCAAGCGGTTCGAGGATGAAGCGCTCCTCCGGCTCGACGTCGTAGAAACAGGTCCTGGCGGTGGCGATGCGGTAGCCGGGGAAGTTCCGGAAGCGCTCGCGGCAGAGGCCGGCAATGGCCAGGGCTTCCTCGTCCGAAGGCTCGCGTTCCCGGTCCGGATCACCCCGGAGCGTGAACCGGTGGTCGCCGATCTTGAGCCCGAGGCCGGCCACGGGCGGGACGGCATAGAAGCCGTTCTCCGGGTCGATGGCCAGGATCATCGGCGTGCGGGACCAGGCATCCGCCAGTTCGGCGGGTGGTTGCAGATACGCCACGACCTGCCGCGACGGCGTGACCCGCCGGGCGAGCCCGGGCAGCAGGCGCGGCGCCCAGGGTCCGGCCGCCACCACGATCCGTCCGGCGCGGATGCGGCGGCGGTCGGCAAGTCGCACCTCCCCTTGATCCGGATCGAGACCGGTTACCGGTTGGCTGGAATGAACGACGACGCCGCGCGCCGCCAGGTGTTGCGCCAGCGCCGCCACGATCTGCCCGGCCATCAAGGCCCCGCCGCTTGGCAGGTAGAGCGCCTCGGCGATGCCGGACGAATCAAGGATCGGGAAGCGGCGCGCCATCTCGCCGGGCGTCAGCATCTCGTAAGCGATGCCGCAGCGCGCGAGGCCGGCGCGCGACTGCGCCGCCCAGCCGGGCCTGCCCTGATCGAAGGCGAGGGTGCCGGTCTCGACAAACAGCCGCCGGCCGAGATCGCGCCATAACTCTTCCCAGGCGCCGAAAGCCGCGCCGACCATGCGGACATAGCCATCCTGTGCGCCGTAGGGAAAGCGGATGAGCCGGTGATCGTCGACCGAGGCGCCCTGCGGGTTGGGCACCGGGCCCTGGTCCAGCACCTCGACCCGGTGGCCTGCCCGCGCCAGCGCCCAGGCGGCCGAGAGACCCATGATGCCGGCGCCGATCACGACGGTGCTCTCGCCGGTCACAGCCGCTCCATCACCAGATCGGCGGCCGCGAGATCCTCGAGCGCGGTGCCGACGGATTTGAACAGCGTGATCTCCTCCGGAGTGCTGCGCCCGGCATGGCGGCCCTGGCAGAGATCGTAGAGATCGGCGCGGATGTCGCGCGCGGCGATCACCCCGCGCGCCAGCGGATCGACGATGTCCCCCGCCTCGCTGGTGCCGCCCTGGCGCGTATCGACAAACAGGCTTGCCCGGCGCACCGCCTCATCGTCCGTCTCGCGCATCTTCGGCGTATAGGCCCCCACCAGGTCGAGATGGGTGCCGGGCCTGAGCCAGGCACCCTGCACCAGCGGCTGGCTGCTCATGGTGGCGCAGGAGACGATGTCCGCCTTTGGCGCGGCCGCCGCCAGTTCCTCGACCGCGCGGCAGGCGAAGCCTTCTCTGGCGAGTTTTCCGGCGAGGTCCCGAGCCCGGCCCGGATTACGGTTCCAGATCATGACCTCGCGGATCGGCCGCACCAGGGAATGGGCGCGGATCAGGTACGGGGCGAGCGCGCCGGCGCCGACCATCAGCAGCGTGGCGGCATCGGGGCGGGCGAGGAAGCGGGCGGCAAGGGCGGAGGCGGCGGCGGTGCGGTGCAGGGTCAGTGGCACGCCGTCGAGCACCGCGCGTGGCTGCCCCGTGGTGCCATCGAACAGCAGGTAGAGGCCGATGACCGAGGGCAGGCCGCGCGAGGGATTGTCGGGATAGACGCTGACCACCTTGACGCCGAGCGGCCCGCCGGCGCGCCAGGCCGGCATCAGCAGCAGGGTCCCACCCGCCGCTCCCGGCAGGTCCACATGGTGATGATGGCGCAGGGGTACTTCGGCGCCGTCGCGGAAGGCAGCTTTCAGCCGGTCGATCAGCAGGGTTCCCTGAAGGGCACGATCGATCTGCGCCGCCTCGATATGGGGCAGGGTCATTCAGGCCGGGCCGATCTCGCGGCCCTCGACCGGGCGGGCGCGCTCGCCGCGCAGCCGCTCGTTCTCCGCCGAAAGGGACTGGGCGAGCCGGCGGTGCAGCCGCGCATCCCGCCGCCAGCGCCGCTGGAACCACCATTCCGCGAGCAGGCCGAGCAGCAGGCCGAGCAGCAGGCCGGCGAACAGGACGCCGTAGAGCGGCAGGCTGAGCGACCAGGGCAGCGGGTCGAAGGACAGCTCGACCGCATGGCGATTGGCCATGGCGATCACGACGACCGCCAGCGCGAAAGGCAACAGCACGAGCCAGCCGATGAACCGCATGCCGCTCAGTCCGCCTCCCGATCGGGTTTCAGTCCGTATGGCCGCCCTCGCCGTCCGGCTGGCCGTGATTGAGTTTCTCGCGCAGCTCCTTGCCGGTCTTGAAAAAGGGGATGCGCTTTTCCGCCACGTGGACCGGCGCGCCGGTACGCGGGTTGCGGCCGATCCGGGCCGGGCGCTGCTTGACGGAGAAGGCGCCGAAGCCGCGCAGCTCGACGCGGTCGCCCCGCGACATCGCCTCGGCGATCTCGTCGAAGATCGTCGACACGATCCGCTCGATATCGCGCTGGAACAGGTGCGGATTGCGTTCCGCCAGCCGCGCGATCAGCTCCGACTTGATCATCTCCCTACGCCCCTTTTGTTGGTTGTTTCTTGGCCATCCGGTCCATCCGGGCGTTCCCGTCAGCGTGAAGGGTGCCAAACCGATATCAGCCCGTCAACCTTAAGTCTTTCTGTTAAAATCGTTTTTCCGAACAGCCCGGCGAGGCTGCCAAGCAGCATGCCGCGCCAGTCATCGCGCGG
>JAHCJQ010000166.1 GCA_026126215.1 Alphaproteobacteria bacterium | reverse complement strand
CCCATATAAAGATCAACCGCGCGGCCTTCCGCAGGCCCCCCATACATGTGGAGGCCGCGCGTGGATGCGCCCGGCAACCCCTGCCAGCGCATGCTCTGCGAAGAGCACCCGCCCCCGGCCGATCCCCCCTGGCCGGGGGCTTTTTTTTGCAGATATTGTTGGCCTGCCAAACAATTTGACCGGCCCTTCTGCCAGTTCTAACTTGTTGGCTTTCTGACCAAGGGAGAGATGCGCCGATGGCATTCAGCGTCCGGGTCAGGCAGATCGCCGCGCCGTTCAGCGCCGCGCCCGGCCAGACCATTCTCGATGCCGCCTTCGCCGCCGGTCACGACTATCCCTGCGGCTGCCAGTCGGGCAATTGCGGCGCCTGCAAGAGCCACCTGCTCGCCGGCGAGGTGGAGATGTCCCCCTATTCGGACTATGCCCTGACCGCCGAGGAGCGGGCCGCCGGCCAGATTCTCGCCTGCCGCGCCGTGCCCTGGAGCGATGTGGAAGTGGCCTGGCTGGAAAGCGACGAGGTGGCATCCCATGCGCAGCGCCGGCTCGCCTGCCGGGTGCTTTCCATCGAGCCGCTGACCCACGATATCAGCCGCCTTCGGCTCGCCATCGAGTCAGGCGGCCCCTTCACCTTCTCCGCCGGCCAGTATGCGAGCCTCGCCTTCGACGGCCTGCCGCCGAGAGACTATTCCATGGCGAGCCAGCCCGACGAGGCGGATCTCGAGTTTCACATACGCACACTTCCCGGCGGGGCGGTATCGGCGCACGTGCGCGAGCGGTTGCGCCCGGGCGATGTGGTCAGGGTCGAGGGTCCGCGCGGCATCTCCTTTCTGCGCGAGAAGCATGCCGGGCCGATCCTCGCTTTCGCGGGCGGCTCGGGCCTCGCACCGGTCAAGAGCATCGTCGAGAGGGCGCTGAGGCTTGGCGCGCGCCAGCCGATCCATCTTTATTTCGGTGTGCGCGACGAGCGCGACCTGTATCTGGAGAGCCATTTCCGCGCGCTGGAAGGCCGCCACGGGAACTTCCGTTTCACGGTGGTCCTCTCCGAGCCCTCGGGCGAAACCGCCCGGCGCACCGGCTTCCTCGCCGACATCATCCGTTCGGATATCGGCGAGGTCGATGGCGCGCGCGCCTATCTCGCCGGCCCGCCGGTCATGGTCGAGACCTGCGTGGCGGCGCTGGCCGGGCTTGGCCTCGGGCGCGAGCGATGCCATGCGGATGCCTTCTACACCGAGGCCGAGAGAACGGGAGCTGGACGCTGATGCAGGTCAAGGATCGTCTTCTGGAAGGCCGCGTCGCCATCGTCACCGGCGGCGCGCGCGGCATCGGCCGGGCAATAGCCGAGGATTTCGTGCGGCACGGCGCGCAGGTGGTGGTCGTCGATCCGGGCAACGCCATCGACGGATCGGGCCAGGACGTGCAGGCGGTGCGCGAGGAGGCGGGCAAGCTCGGCGAGCGGGCGCTCGCCATCGCGGAGAGCGTGGCCAGCCCGGAGGCCGCGCGCATGGTGGTGGCGCGAACGCGCGAGCGCTTCGGCGCGGTCGATATCGTGGTCAACAACGCGGCGATCCTGCGCGATGCCTTCATCTTCAAGGGCGAGCCGGCGGACTGGGAAGCGGTGATCCGCACCAATCTCTCCGCCGCCTTCTACCTGCTGACAGCGGCGACGCCCTTCATGCGCGAGCAGGCCAGGGCCGGGCGCGGCGGCGGAAGCTGGGGCCGCGTGCTCAACATGGTCTCGAGCGTCGGCCTCTATGGCAATCTCGGCCAGTCAGCCTACGCTGCCGCCAAGGCTGGCCTGTTCGGCCTGACCCGCACGGTCGCCATGGACATGGCGCGCAGCGGCGTCGCCTGCAACGGCCTCGTCCCCTTCGCGGCGACGCGGGTCACCCACTCGATCCGGCCACAGAACCCGGCCCAGGAAAGCTACAAGGCGCGCGCGCTCAAGATCGCGCCCGGGCATGTGGCGCGGGTTGCGAGCTGGCTCTGCTCCGATCATGGCGCCGGCATCACGGGCCAGCTTGTCGGCGTGCGCGGGCGGGAGATCTTCCTGTTCTCCCAGCCTCGCCCCGCGGCACGCCTGGTCGCCCAGGCCGACTGGCAGGCCGCCGATTTCGCGGCCGCCGCGGCGCGGGACTTCGGTCCCCATTACGCCACGCTCACGACCGATCTCGAAACCTTCGATACCGAGCCGCTCATCTGACAGAGGGAGGACACGCCATGCCGCCAGCCACCCAGGTCCGCACCTGCGCCGAACTCGCCCAGCAGCCCGAAGAGTTCCGCATCGCCATCGAGAAGATCGTGATCAGCCACGCGGTCAACGAACTCTACGGCGCCCAGGTCTTCGACGAGCCGGCGATCCGCCTCGCCCCCAACCCCTATGCCAAGTGGCTGACCTGCCGGGTGGCGATGGAGGAATACGGCCATCACGTGCGCTTCCGCGAGCTTGGCGAGGAGATGGGCATTCCGGCCGAGCGCATGACGCCGGCAGAGAAGCAGCCGCTCTCCATCTTCCAGTTCCCGCTCAACACCTGGGCGGAATTCTGCGTCATCAAGCTGCTCGCCGATCTCGCGGAGATCCTGCAGGTCGAGGACCTGGCGCAGTGCAGCTTCCTGCCGCTGCGCAACCTGGCGCGCATGACCATGCCGGAGGAGCGTTTCCACGCCCAGTTCGGCCGCGATTTCTGCACCGAACTCTGCCAGAGCGAGGCGGGACGGCGGGAAGTCCAGGACGCCATCGATCGGTATTTCCCGTATCTGCCGGCCTTCTTCGGCCGGCCGCAGTCGCGCAACAACGAGATCTACCGCAAATGGGGCATCAAGCAGCGCAGCAACGAGGACATGCTGGCCGACTTCATGGAACGGGCGCGCGAAGTGGTCGGCGCGCTCGGCCTCACCCTTCCGCCGGCCGCCCCGGCGGCGGCATAATGACCTCCTGGGCGGTGCCCGGGCGGGGAGGAGAACATGCAGACGGACGCAGCGACGAGGACCACGGCGGAACAGCGGCGCGCCTTCTACGAACGGATGGCGCCACACCATCTGGCACCCCTCTGGGAGGTACTGCGCGGCCTGATCACGCCCGAGCCGCGCAGCGATTGCCGCGCCGCGCTCTGGCGCTATGACGAGGTCCGGCCGTTTCTTCTGGAATCGGCGGAAATCATCAGCGCGCGCGAGGCGGAGCGGCGCGTGCTGGTGCTGGAGAATCCCGGCCTGCCCGGCCAGTCGCGCATCACCACCTCGCTCTATGCCGGCCTGCAGCTCATCATGCCGGGCGAGGTGGCGCCGGCGCATCGCCACGCGCAGAGCGCGCTGCGTTTCATCGTCGAGGGATCGGGCGGCTTCACCTCCGTCGATGGCGAAAAGACCTACATGTCGCCCGGCGATTTCGTCATCACGCCATCCTGGACGTGGCACGATCATGGCCATGAGGGCGGGGGGCCGATGATCTGGCTGGATGGGCTCGACATCCCGCTGGTGCGCGCCCTCGATTGCAGTTTCGCCGAGGGCTATGGCGAGGCGGCGCATCCGCTGACCCGACCGGTTGGCGATTCGCTGGCGCGCTTTGGCAGCGGCCTGCTGCCGGTTGATTACGAGCCGGTCTCGCGCACATCGCCGGTCTTCAACTATCCCTATGCGCGCACGCGCGAGGCGCTCGAGGTCATGCGGCGGAGCAAGGAATGGGACCCCTGCCATGGCCTCAAGGTGCAGTACGTCAATCCGGCGAGCGGCGATTATGCCATGCCGACCATCGGCGCCTTCATGCAGCTCCTGCCCAAGGGCTTCGGCAGCGAGCCCTATCGCAGCACCGATGCCACCGTCTATTCCGTGGTCGAGGGCAGCGGGCGCACCATGATCGGCGAGGACATCTTCGCCTGGGGTCCGCGCGATATCCTGGTGGTGCCGTCATGGACGCGGCACTGGCACCAGGCCGACACGGACGCGGTACTGTTCAGCTTCTCCGACCGGCCGGTGCAGAAGAAGCTCGGCCTCTGGCGCGAGGATCGCGGCAACCATTGAGGCGGCCGCCAGCAAGGATCGAGCAGCATGGGCGCAAATCCCGATTTTGGCGACGATCCGGCCGGCGCGGCCATGGCGCGCTTCGCCCGGCTGGTGCGCCAGGTTGCCTGGTTCTCCGCGCTTGGCGAGCGCCTGGGCGCGGCGGAACTCGACGAGGCACGCGCCTACATCTCCGCGCTCGGCTTTCCCGAGGCGGAGGTCGCGCTGGTCAACGACTGGGACGAGGCGGAATCCTGCGTGCGCAACCCGGACTGGAACACCGCCTGGTGGGAAGCGGAGGAACAGCTTCGCGCCGGCCTGCTCGAGACGGCGCGCGCCGCCCTGCCGGAAGATCGCCTGCTCCAGGCCCTCACGCGCGCCACCCAGGCGGCGTCCGACGTCGTGCATGGCGCGGCGGCGGTTTCCGCGGCGCGCTTCGGCTGCGCCGACCAGGCGCTGATCCGCGCCGCCGCCGGCGCGGCGACACAGGCCTGTTACCAGGCGGCGCTGGTGCTTCTGGCCGGCGATGAGGTAGACCATCCTTTCGCCAGCAAGTTCCGCCTGTTCGAGGCGGGT
>JAHCJQ010000165.1 GCA_026126215.1 Alphaproteobacteria bacterium | reverse complement strand
GGCGCGGCTCGCCGACTGGCTGGCCGGGCACTGAGGAGCGGGGGGATCATGCCCTGGAGCGACTATCGCGACGACATCGAAAGTCACTTCAATCCGCGGCGCGCGGTGCCCGACTTCGAGAGCTATTTCGCCCGCTACCGGGCGGCGAGCGAGGCGGCGCGCGCGCGCCTCGCCGCTGAGCGCGACATCCGCTACGGCGACGGGCCGCTGGCGACGCTCGACCATTATCCGGCCGGCACCGGCAAGGGTCCGCTCGTGGTCCATATCCATGGCGGCTATTGGCGCGGTCTCGACAAGTCGCTGGTCGAATTTGCGGCCGCGCCATTGGTGGCGATGGGCCTGCCCTTCGCCTCGCTCAACTACGATCTCTGTCCCAAGGTGACGCTCGACCGGCTGGTGGCGCAGGTCATGGGCGCGATCGCCTTCCTTGCGCGCGATGCTCAGCGCTTCGGCCATGACGGGCGCATCTATCTGACCGGCGATTCCGCCGGTGCCCATCTCTGCGCCATGGCCCTGGCGGAAGACTGGAGCCGGCATGGGCTGGACGGGGATTTCATCTGCGGCGGCGCGCTCTATACCGGCATCTACGAGATCGAGCCGGTCCTCCACATCAGCGTCAATGCCGAGATTCGCCTGACCCCAGACCTCGTCGCGCCGCTCAGCCCCATGCGCCATCCGCCGCGCCGGCCGGTGCCGCTGCTGCTTGCGGTGGGCGCCGCCGAACCTACGGGCTGGATCGAACAGACGCTGGACTACGCGGAGATCTGCCGGCGATCCGGCTGCGAGGTCGAGGTGATCCGGGCGCCGGGCGAGAATCACTTCTCGATGACGCTGTCGCGGGCCGATGCCGGCCACGCCCTCACCCGCGCGCTGGCGCAAGCCGTCGCCCGCCTCTGACGGGCGACGGCCGCGCCGGCCTTCAGTTGACGCGGATCGCGTTGTCGCCGCGATCGACCTTCGGATTGATCGGCGGCAGCAGGTCGGCCATCACCGTCTGCATCGCGGTGCGGAAGGCCGGCGAACCTGGACCGCCATCGAGCGGCACGCTGCCCTCGAGCTGCGATGCCCAGCGGCTGTCGGCGCAGAAGACCGCGACAAGGCGCGCCCGCCCGTCGCCACGCGCCGCGCCGGTGGGCTCGGCCGCCGGATTCGCGCAGGTGTAGTCGTCGCCCGCGCCCGGTCGCGCCGGGTTGAACAGCAGCACCACCCGGTAGCTCCAGGGTGTCTGCGATCCCGGATTGGTCGTGAAGCGCCGTGCCGAGACCCAGGCCGGGGTCGGGATCGACGACATGAGCTGTTCGTCGCTGACCGAAGGACCGAAGGGGTTGCCCATCACCACCGCCGCGATTTCGCCGGACGTCCCGGCATAGGACACCATGTCCCGGCTGTAGAGCGCATTGTAGTCGGGCAGGCCGACGACGCTGGTCTGCACGCAGCCGGCGCCAAGGCCAGCCGCGAGCAGGACCGCCAGAGTACGAAACCGCATTTTCACCTCCATCAGACGTTCACTCACGTCCGAACATACGAGCCCCCCGGGGCGCCGTATCAGGGCGGCCATCACACTCCCGAGCGCCGAATGTGAACTGCTTCACAGAAGGCGCCCGCGTGGTTGTTATCGTTCTCAGTAGCCGAGGGCGCAGCCATCCTTGCGCGGATCGGAGCCGCCGGCAAGGGTGCCGCGCGCCCAGTCGATGCCGACGGCCTGGCCGCCGCCCCAGGGCATGTCCGGCCGCCCGATTGCATGCCCCATGGCCGCGAGCTGCTGGGCGGTGTGCTCGGGCACGCCGGCCTCGAGTTCGTACCTGCCTGCCACATGGAAGCCGCGGGCGCAGTCGATCGCCTCCTGGATGTCCATGCCATAGTCAAGAATATTGGTCAGGACATGCGCGTGCCCGACCGGCTGGAAGCTGCCGCCCATGACGCCATAGCTCAGCACCGGGCGCCCGCCTTCCAGAACCATGCCGGGGATGATCGTGTGCAGCGGCCGCTTGCGCGGCGCCACGCAATTGGGATGACCAGGCTCGACCCTGAAACCGCTGCCGCGGTTCTGCAGCAGCACGCCGCTTTGCGGGCTGCAGAGGCCGGTGCCGAAGGGGAAATAGAGGGAATTGATGAACGAGCAGACATTGCGGTCGCGATCGACCACCGAGAGGTAGACCGTATCGCGATAAAGCGGCATCGCCGATGCGGGATCCTCGCTCATGGCCCGGCGCGGGTCGATCCGGCCGCGCAATTCGTCGGCGAAGGCGGCGGAGAGCAGTTTCTCCACCGGCACCGAAGCCTGAGCGGGATCGGCGACGAAGCGATCGCGGGCGGCGAAGGCGAGGCGCGAGGCCTCGGCCTCCAGATGCAGCCGCCGCGCGCCGAGAGGATCGAAGCCGCCCAGATCGAAGCCTTGCAGGATGTTGAGCATCAGGAGCGCGGTGATGCCCTGGCCATTGGGGGGGATCTGCACCACCTGTCGGCCGCGATAGTCGGCGGAGATCGGCGTCACCCATTCGCCCTTGTGCTCCGCGAAATCCTCGAGCGTGTGCAGGCCGCCTTTGGCGCGCAGATGGGCGACGATATCCTCCGCCACCTCGCCGCGATAGAATGCGTCGGGCCCTTTTGCCGCAACTGCCTTGAGCGTCGCCGCCAATTCCGGCAGGCGGACGATATCCCCGGCCAATGGCGGCTCACCGCCCTTGAGATACTTGGCGGCGGTGCTGTCATCGGCACGCAGCTTGGCGAGATTGCGCCGCCAGTCCACGGCGACGCGGGGCGTCACGGCGAAGCCTTGCTCGGCATGGCGGATGGCGGGCTGCAACAACCGGTCGAGGCCGAAACGGCCATGCCGCTCGATGAGCCGCGCCCAGGCATCGATGGCGCCGGGAATGGTCACCGCATGCGGGCTCTGGATGTCGATGGACTTGATGCCCCGTGAGAGCAGCGCCTCCGCGGTGAGCGAGGCCGGCGCCCGGCCGGAGCCGTTCAACCCTTCGACGGCGCCCGACCCCTTGGGCGCGTAGAGAACAAAACAGTCGCCGCCGATACCGGTCGACATCGGCTCGACCACGCATTGCACTGCGCAGGCCGCCACCGCCGCATCGGCGGCGCTGCCGCCCTGCATGAGGATTTCCAGCGCCGCGAGGGTCGATAACGGATGGGAGGTCGCGGCCGCGCCATTGACGGCATGCACCACGGAACGCCCGGGAAGCTGCAGATTGCGCATGTTCTGATGGCACCAAACTGTTGGACGGCGCGCAGTATGGCCGATCCGCAAGCCCGGCGCCATGCCGCGCCGGGACGAACCTGCCCTCGCCTATTCAGCGGCCCGGCGGGCGGGGAGCGGCTTCGGCTGGGCGGCGGCGGCGCGCAGTTCGCGCGCCTCTTCCGCCGCCCGCGCGGCAAGGGCATGCGCCTGCGCGCGCCCCGCCAGATACTGCCGCGGCCAGCGCTGGAGCTCGAAGCCATACTGCGCGGCGGCATGCAGGGTGAAATAGGGATCGGCGAGGTGCGGGCGCGCCAGGGCCACCAGATCGGCGCGTCCCGACGCGACGATGGTGTTCACCTGGTCGGCGCTGGTGATGTTGCCGACCGCCATGGTGGCGATGCCGGCCTCCTGGCGGATCTGGTCCGAGAAGGGTGTCTGGAACATCCGGCCATACACGGGCCTGGCCTCGGGCACTGTCTGCCCGGCGGAAACGTCGATGATGTCGCAGCCATGGGCCTTCAGCAGCCTTGCCACCTCGACCGAATCGGCGGCCGAGAGGCCATCCGGCTCCACCCAGTCGCTCGCCGAGACACGAACGGAAATCGGGCGTTCGGCCGGCCAGACGGCGCGCACCGCGTCGAACACCTCGATCGGGAACCGCATGCGGTTGGCGATGGAACCGCCATATTCGTCCTCGCGGCGGTTGGTGAGCGGCGAAATGAAACTCGACAGCAGGTAGCCATGCGCCATATGCAGTTCGATCATGTCGAAGCCCGCATCCTGCGCGAGGCGGGCGGCGCGCACGAAATCCTCGCGCACCTGGTCCATGTCGGCGCGCGTCATCGCGCGCGGCACCTGGCTGTGCGGCAGGTAGGGGAGCGGCGATGCCGAAAGGATCGGCCAGGCGCCCTGGCGCATCGGCTCGTCGTAGCCGCCGGCCCAGGGCAGGCAGGTCGCGCCCTTGCGGCCGGCATGGGCAAGTTGCACGCAGATGCGCGCCGCCGAGTTTTCGTGCACGAAATCGACGATGCGCCGCCAGGCAGTAGCGTGCGCCGCCGACCACAGGCCGGCGCAGCCTTCGGTGATGCGGGCCTCGGGCGATATGTCGGTCATCTCGGTGATGACGAGGCCGGCCCCGCCGATGGCGCGCGAGCCAAGATGCACCAGATGCCAGTCGCCGGGCATGCCATCGCTGGCGGAATACTGGCACATGGGCGAGACCACGACGCGGTTGGCAAGCTCCAGTCCGCGCAGGCGGAAAGGCTGGAACATGGGCGGCGCCGGCGGATCGTAGGCATGGCCGACCGCCTCGCGCGTCTGTCCGGCGAACCAGCTTTCGCAGGCGGCGATGAACTGCGGGTCCCGGAGGCGCAGATTGTCCCAGGTGACGCGCTTGGAGCGCGACAGCAGCGA
>JAHCJQ010000164.1 GCA_026126215.1 Alphaproteobacteria bacterium | reverse complement strand
CTTCATTGTCCCATCGCCGGACGATCGCCCGATTCAGTGACGGGCCGGCCTGGCAAAACGGGCCCAGTAAGCGGCGATCTCGCCGACGATGCCGCGCCGGAATGCGAGCACGATGACGACGAAGATGATGCCCTGCACCACCAGCACCCATTCGCCGATCTGTGCCAGGTAGTTCTGCATCGTCACGATGACGAAGGCGCCGACCACCGGCCCGAAGATGGTGCCGATGCCGCCTACGAGGGTCATCAACACCACTTCGCCCGACATCTGCCACTGCACGTCGGTCAGGGAGGCGAGCTGGAAGACGATGCTCTTGGTGCCGCCGGCGAGGCCCGAAAGCGTGGCGGAAAGCACGAAGGCCATCAGCTTGTACTGATCGACCTTGTAGCCGAGCGAGATGGCGCGCGCCTCGTTCTCGCGGATCGCCTTGAGCACCTGGCCGAAGGGCGAATGGATCGTGCGGTAGATCAGCAGGAAGGCGGCCAGGAAGATCGCCAGCACGACGTAATAGAGATTGATGTCGCTCGAGATGTCGATCAGGCCGAAGAGGGGCCGGCGCGGCACGGCCTGGATGCCATCCTCGCCGCCGGTGAACTTGGCCTGCAAGGCGAAGAAGAAGACCATCTGGGCGAGCGCCAGGGTGACCATCGCGAAATAGATGCCCTGCCGGCGGATGGCGACCGACCCGACGATCAGTCCCATCATGGCGCCGACCGCGGCGCCGCCCAGGATCCCGATTTCCGTCGGCACGCCCCAGACCTTGACCATATGCGCGGTGGCATAGGCGGCGCCGCCGAAGAACATGGCATGGCCGAAGGAGAGCAGGCCGACATAGCCGATCAGCAGGTTGAAGGCACAGGCAAAGAGCGCGAAGCACAACGCCTTCATGAGGAATACGGGATAGAAGCCGACCCATGGCGCGATCAGCGCCAGCGCGAGAAGCAGGGGGATGCCGATCTTCCTGATCACTGGTTTCCTCCTAGCGCGTCTGGCCGAACAGGCCGGCCGGCCGCACCAGCAGCACGATGGCCATGATTACAAAGATCACGGTCGACGAGGCTTCCGGATAGAAGACCTTGGTCAGGCCCTCCACCACGCCGAGGGTAAAGCCGGTGATGACCGATCCGAGGATCGAGCCCATGCCACCAATGACGACGACGGCAAAGACGATGATGATCAGGTTGGAGCCCATCAGCGGACTGACCTGGTAGATCGGCGCTGCCAGGACGCCGGCCAGTCCGGCCAGGCCGACGCCGAAGCCGTAGGTCAGCATGATCATGCGTGGCACGTTGATGCCGAAGGCCTGGACCAGGGTCGGATTCTCGGTCGCCGCGCGCAGATAGGCGCCAAGACGCGTGCGCTCGATCACGAACCAGGTGGCGAGGCAGACCAGAAGCGAGGCAACCACCACCCAGGCGCGGTAGTAGGGCAGAAACATGAAGCCGAGATTCTGCCCGCCCGGCAGCGGATTGTCATAAGGCTGGCCGGTCGAGCCGAACTGGTTCCGGAATACGCCCTCGATGATCAGCGACAGGCCGAAGGTCAGCAGGAGGCCGTAGAGATGGTCGAGATTGTAGAGCCGGCGCAGGAACAGCCGCTCCAGCAGGATGCCGAAGGCGCCGATGATGATCGGCGCCAGGATCAGCGCGAACCAGTAATTCAGCCCAAGGAACTTGAGCAGCATCCAGGCGCAGAAGGCGCCCATCATGTACTGGGCGCCGTGGGTGAAGTTGATCACGTTGAGCATGCCGAAGATCACGGCGAGCCCGAGGCTCAGCATGGCATAGAAGGCGCCATTGATCAGGCCGAGCAGGAGCTGTCCGAACAGCGCCTGCGGTGGCACGCCCAATAATTCAAACATCGGCGGGGGCTCCCAAGCTGCGAGCGTCTGCCGGCCACGGCCGTCCCGGTTCCGGCTCGGCCGCCCCCTCGCCTTTGGCGAGGGGGCGGCCCGTTGGACCGGCGCCTGGCCGGTTTCCTGGCCTCAGGCCCGGCTCAGCTCTTCTTTACCAGCGGGCACTCGCTCTGCTCGATGGGACGGAATGCATCCTTCGCCGGGATGGTCGAGAGGACCTTGTAATAGTCCCAGGGCCCCTTCGATTCTTCGGGCTTCTTCACCTGCAGCAGGTAGGCATCCCGCATGACCCGTCCGTCCTGGCGGATCTGGCCGTTCTTGGTCATGAAGTCGTTCACCGGCATCTGCCGCATCTTCTCCGCGACCTTGCCCGCCTCGTCCGTGCCGGCTTCCTTGATTGCCGTCAGGTAATGCTTGACCGCGCTGTAGACGCCGGCGTGCACCATGGTCGGCGCCTTGCCGCCATGCTTGGCCATGAAGTTTTTCGACCAGGCCCGGGTCTCGTCATTGAGGTCCCAGTAGAAGGACTCGGTGACGACCAGGCCCTGCGCCGTCTTCAGGCCGAGCGAATGGACGTCCGTTACGAAGACCAGAAGACCGGCGAGGCGCTGGCCGCCCGCCACGATGCCAAACTCTGCCGCCTGCTTGATCGAGTTGATCGTGTCGCCGCCGGCATTGGCCAGCCCGATGATCTTCGCCTTGGAGGCCTGCGCCTGCAGCAGGAAGGAGGAGAAGTCGGAGGTGTTGAGCGGGTGGCGCACCTGGCCCAGCACCTTGCCCTTGGCCGCGGTCACCGCTGCGCCGGTGTCACGCTCGAGGGCATGGCCGAAGGCATAGTCGGCGGTAAGGAAGTACCAGCTGTCGCCGCCGGCCTTCACCAGAGCGCCGCCGGTGCCGTTCGCCAGCATGTAGGTATCGTAGGTCCAGTGGAAGCCGGTCGGCGAGCAGGCCTTGCCGGTCAGGTCGGAAGAGGCCGCGCCGGAGATCAGGAACACCCTGTTCTTGGTCTTGGTGATTTCCTGGATGGCGAGGGCGACCGAGGAGGTCGGCACGTCGGCGATGGCATCGACCTTGTCCACGTCGAGCCACTGGCGGGCGATGTTGGAACCCACGTCCGGCTTGTTCTGATGGTCGCCGAACACGATCTCGATCTTCTTGCCGAGAACCGTCCCGCCGAAATCCTCGGCCGCCATGCGCGCCGCCAGGACCGAGCCCTGGCCGGTGATGTCCGCATAGAGGCCGGACTGGTCATTCAACACGCCGATCTTGACGACATCGTCGGAGACCTGCGCCGCCGCCTGGCCGAGGCCAAGGGCCGCGGCGAGGCCGGTTGCGAGTGCGAGTGTCTTCTTCATGGTCCTCTGTCCTCCTGTTTTGCTCCCCCCGCAGGCAGTGGCCGCGGCGGGCAATGGGCCCGGGGGCAGCCGCCCCCCGGCAAATTCAGACGCCCAGATAGTCGTGCAGCTTGTCCATGTTGGATTGCAGTTCGTCGGCACGGAACTGGTCCACGACCCGCCCGTCCTCCATTACATAGTGGCGGTCGGCGACGGTGGCGGCGAAACGGAAGTTCTGCTCGACCAGCAGCACGGTGAAGCCGCGCGACTTGAGCGCGCGGATGACCTCGCCGATCTTCTGCACGATGACCGGCGCGAGGCCCTCGGTCGGTTCGTCGAGCAGCAGCAGCGTCGCGCCGGTGCGCAGGATGCGGCCGATCGCGAGCATTTGCTGCTCGCCGCCGGAAAGCTTGGTGCCCTGGCTGCGTCGGCGTTCCTTCAGGTTGGGAAAGATCTCGTAGATCTCCTCGACCCGCATGCCGCCCGGCCGCACTTCGGGGGGCAGGAGAAGGTTCTCCTCCACATTGAGGCTGGAGAAGATGCCGCGCTCCTCCGGGCAAAAGGCGATGCCAAGGCGCGCCACCGCGTTGGAGCGCAGGCCGACCAGTTCCCGGTCCTCGAAGCGCACAGAGCCCTTGCGCTTCTCGACGATCCCCATGATGGATTTGAGCGTGGTGGTTTTGCCGGCGCCGTTGCGCCCGAGCAGGGTGACGACCTCGCCTTCGCCGACCGAGAAGCCAACGCCATGCAGGATGTGCGACTCGCCGTAATAGGCTTCGAGGTTCTCGACCTTGAGCAGTTCCCTCATGCGCTCCTCAGGCGTGCCCGGTGCCGACATAGGCTTCGATAACCTGCGGGTTCTTCGAGACCTGCTCGTAAGGGCCCTCGGCCAGGATCTCGCCGCGCTGCAGGACGGTGATGGTGTCGGAAAGTTCCGCCACCACGTTCATGTTGTGCTCGACCATGAGCAGGGTGCGGCCCTGCGAGACCCGACGGATGAGCTGGCTGATGCGGCCGATATCCTCCTGCCCTAGGCCGGCCATAGGCTCGTCGAGCAGCATCATTTCCGGCTCCAGCGCCAGGGTGGTGGCGATTTCCAGCGCGCGCTTGCGTCCATATGGCAACTCGACCGCCGCGAGATCCGCGTATTCGGCGATGCCCACATCTTGCAGAAGTTCCCGGGCGCGCCCGTTCAGGCTGTCGAGCGAGTGTTCCGGGCGCCAGAAATGAAACGACGTGCCGAGCTTGCGTTGTAGCGCGATACGGACATTCTCGAGCACCGTGAGATGCGGGAAGACGGCGGAGATCTGGAAGGACCGGACCATGCCGCTGCGCGCGATCGTCGCCGGATCTGAGCCGGTAATGTCGCGGCCGTTATAGAAGACCTTTCCGGCGGTCGGTGCCAGAAAGTGCGTGAGCAGGTTGAAA
>JAHCJQ010000163.1 GCA_026126215.1 Alphaproteobacteria bacterium | reverse complement strand
TTCGCCTGTTTCTCCCTGCACCCGGTCAAGACCATCACCATGGGCGAGGGCGGCGTCACCACAACCAGCGATTCTGCCGCCTTCCAGCGCATGAGCCGCTTCCGCAGCCACGGCATGGTGCGGGAGGCGGCGCAGTTCGAGCAGCGCGCCCTCGCCTTCGCACCCGATGGCGAGGCCAATCCCTGGTACTACGAAATGCCCGAGCCCGGCTTCAACTACCGGGCCACGGATTTCGCCTGCGCGCTTGGGCTGAGCCAGCTCGGCAAGCTCACCCGATTCGCGACGCGCCGGCGCGAGATGCGGTCGCGCTATGACCGGCTGCTCAAGCCGCTGGCACCCATCGTCCGCCCGGTCCGGCCGACCTCGGGCGATGCGGTGCTCCATCTCTATGCCGTGTTGATCGAGTTCGACATGCTCGGCCTCGACCGCGCCGCCGCCATGCGGCGGCTGAAGGACGAGGGCATCGGCACCATGGTGCATTACCTGCCCGTCCATATGCAGCCCTACTACCGACACCGCTATGGCACGAGCGTGCTGGAAGGGGCCGAGGCCTACTATCGCCGTGTCCTGTCGATCCCCTTCTATCCGGGCATGAGCGATGCGGATATCGACCGCGTCGTGGCCGCGCTCGAGCGGCTGGCCCGGCGCGCGCACGCGGCCTGAGCCCATGCAGGGTTCCGCCCGCGGCCCCGTCGCGGTCGTCGTGCAGGCCCGCTTCGGCTCCACCCGGCTGCCGGGCAAGGTGCTGCTGCGGCTCGCCGGTGCCAGCGTCCTCGAACATGTGCTCCGCCGCTGCATGGCCATACCGGGCGTCGACCACGTGATCTGCGCCACCACAGATGGCGCCGATACGGATCCCATCGCCGCCGAGGCCGCGCGCCTCGGCGCCGCAGTCTTCCGAGGTTCGGAAAGCGACGTTCTCGGCCGCTACCTCGGCGCGGCGGAGATGGTTGGCGCCGGCCTGGTGATGCGCGTCACCAGCGACTGCCCGCTGATCGACCCGGAGATCTGCGGCGAGGTGCTGCGCCTCCTGGAGGAGCGGCGCGCCGACCTTGCCTGCAACAACATGCCGAGAAGCTGGCCGCACGGGCTCGATGTCGAGTGCTTCACCATCGAGGCGCTGCGCGCCGCCGACCGCGCCACCCTGCCCGGGCCGGACCGCGAGCACGTGACGCCATGGATCCGCCGCGCGACCTCGCTGCGCCAGGTCAATGTCGCCGGTCCCGGCTGGCCCTACGCGGCGCATCGCTGGACGCTCGACCATCCGGACGATTTCCGCTTCTTCGAGGCGCTGTTCGCGCGCCTTCCCCCGCTGCCCGCCATGCCGGGCCTGCAGGAGGCGCTGAACGTCCTGGCGGCGCATCCGGAGATCGCCGCAATCAACCGCCACCTTGCCGGAAACCCCGAGCGCGTGGAGGGACCGCTGGCGCTCATCCGCTTCGATGCGGGCGAGACGATCGGCGGCGGCCACGCCATGCGCTGCGCCACGTTCCAGGCGGCGCTGGAGGGATGCGGCTGGCGCACGCGCCGCGTCGTATCGCGCGCGACGGCGCAGCATTTCGGCCTTGTCAGGGATGGCGGGGACATCGTCCTGCCGGACGACGGAACGCCAGAGGTGGAGGCGCAGCTGATGCAGGCGGGCGCCGCCGACGCGGAGCTGCTGGTCGTCGACCATTACGGGCGCGACCGCGCCCTGGAGGCGGCGGCGCGGCCACCCGGCGGCAAGGTGCTGGTGATCGACGATCTGGCCGACCGGCCGCACGATGCCGACATCCTCATGGATGCCACGCCGGGCCGGCGGGCAGAAGACTATCGGCCGCTGCTCCCCGCAGGGGCGCAGATGCTGCCCGGGCCGGCCCATGCGCTGGTGCGCGAATGCTTCCGCGCCGTCCGTCCCGCTGCACTCCGCCGCCGCACACAAGCCGCACCGCCGCGGCGCATCCTGGTGAGTTGCGGGATGGTCGATGCCGCCAATGCCACCGAACTGGCGCTGCGCGGCATCGCCATGAGCGGTTTCGACTTCGAGATCGACGTCATACTCGGTCCCCGCGCGCCGCACCGCGCCGCGGTCGCGCGGACCATCTCCGAAACCGGGCTCAAGGCGCGGCTTGCCATCGACGCGGCGCGGATGGCGGAGCTGATGGCGGCCGCCGATCTCTGCATCGGCGCCGGGGGCACCAGCACATGGGAACGCTGCTGCGTCGGCCTGCCGAGCCTCGTCATCGGCGTCGCCGAGAACCAGCGCCCGACCGCAGAAGCCCTGCGCGAGATCGGCGCCGCGCGCATCCTGGGCTGGATCGGCGAGGTCGAGCCCACCGGCATCGCCGCCACGCTCCGCGAGCTGGCCGACGATCCGCAGGCGCTTGCCGCCATGGCGGACGCGGCCGCCCGCCTCGTCGATGGCCGGGGCGCGGAGCGGCTGCTGCTCGCGCTCCTCGCGCCCCGGCCGAGCGCCCAGGGCGCCATGATCCGCCTGCGCCCGGTGGCGGCGGGCGACGAGGCGCGCCTGCTCGACTGGCAGAAAGCGCCGGCCACCCGCCGCTTCGCCCGCGACCCGCGCATCCCGACCGCCCGGTCCCATGCCGCCTGGTTCGCCGCCCGCCTGAACGATCCGTCCTGCCTGCTCACCATCATCGAGGCAGACGGCGAGCCGGCCGGCTTCCTGCGCCTCGACCGACGGGGCAATGCCTTTGGCCGGCCGATGCACGAGATTTCCATCGCCATTGCCCCGGACCATTACCGGCGCGGCATCGCGCGCACGGCGCTGGTGCTGGCGGCACGGCTGATGCGCGGCTGCGAACTGGTCGCCTTCGTGCTGGAGGCCAACCATGCCTCGCACCGGCTGTTCCGCGAGGCGGGTTACAGCGCAGAGGCGGACGGCTACTATCACCTCAAACCCTGAGGACAGGACCGTGAGCAGGACACGCGACTTCGCCATCGCCGGCCGGACCATCGGGGCCGGCGCGCCGCCCTATATCATCGCCGAGATGTCGGCCAACCATAACGGCGAGATCGAGCGCGCCTTCCGCCTGATGGAGGCCGCGCGGGAGGCCGGCGCCGACGCAGTCAAGCTGCAGACCTATACCGCCGATACCATCACCATCGCCCATGACGGGCCGGGCTTCCGCATCGAAGGCGGCCTGTGGCACGGGCGCACCCTGCACGATCTCTACCAGGAAGCCGCCACGCCCTGGGAATGGCATGCCGAACTCTTCGAGCATGGCAGGAAGATCGGCATCACCGTTTTCAGCTCCCCATTCGATCCGACGGCGATCGACCTGCTCGAGCAACTCGGCGCGCCGGCCTACAAGATCGCCTCTTTCGAGATCGTCGATCTGCCGCTCATCGCCCGGGCGGCGGCGACCGGCAAGCCCCTGATCATCTCGACCGGCATGGCGGGCCTGGGTGAGATAGGCGAGGCGGTGGCCGCGGCCCGTGCCGGCGGGGCGCGGGACATTGCGCTGCTCCATTGCACCTCGGGCTATCCGACGCCGCCGGAGGAAAGCAACCTCCGCACCATTCCGCATCTGGCCGATGCCTTCGACCTCGCAGTCGGCCTGTCGGACCATACCCTGGGCACGGCGGTCCCGGTGGCGGCGGTGGCCCTGGGCGCGGTGATCGTGGAGAAGCATTTCACCCTGAAGCGCGCCGATGGCGGGCCCGATTCCGCTTTCTCGCTGGAGCCGGAAGAACTGGCAACCCTGGTCGAGACCTGCCGCACCGCATGGTCGGCGCTGGGCGCCATCGACTATGGCCTGACGCCAAGCGAGGCCGGTAACCGGCAGTTCCGCCGCTCGCTCTATGCCGTGCGGCAGATCCGCGCCGGTGAGCCCATCACGCAAGAGAACGTGCGCTCGATCCGGCCGGGCTTCGGCCTGCCGCCGAAGCATCTGCCCGACATCATCGGGCGGCGCGCGGCCAGGGATATCGCCTATGGCACGCCGCTCGCCTGGGAACTGCTGGCGCCGCGCGACTAGCGCCTTTCAACCCCAGCGCCGAAGCCCCGCCGGGCGGCTGTCTGCCGCCGGCTGATAGAAGCGGGAATATTCGCGCATCGCCTCGGCAAAACTCTCCGCCGTCTCCCCGGCGGCAAGCTCGAAGGAATCGAAACCGCAGCGCAGCATGAAGAGAAGCTGGTCGCGCAGCACGCGGCCCCGGGCACGCAGTTCGCCACCATAGCCCAGCCGTTCGCGCAGGATGCGGGCCTGGCTGTAGGCTCGGCCGTCATTGAACTTCGGAAAGTGCAGCGCGACCAGTGCCACGCCATCCAGCCGCCCGGCCAGCGTCTCGGGCTTCTGGTCGTTGGCGAGGGCGATGCCCAGTGGCCCGCGCCCGGCAAGCGCCGCCTCTTCCGCCAGGAAGCGCTCAAGCGGCAGCAGGATCGGGCCGCGTTCGGGCAATGCCTCGTCCGCGCCGATGGCCCGCCAGGGATCGGCGATGAGCCTGCCCTCCTTAATGAGTGGCATAGAGACGCTCCTTGAAGGGTTTGGCACCGAGGCGCCGGTAGGTATCGAGGAAGCGTTCGCCCGCCCGCCGCTCGGCCAGATACGTGCCAATGATGTTCTCGATCGCATCGACGACCTTCTCCGACGCGACCGCCGGACCGACGATGGCGCCGATGG
>JAHCJQ010000162.1 GCA_026126215.1 Alphaproteobacteria bacterium | reverse complement strand
GCCGTGCCGGGGGCGGGACCCGTGGGTGCGGTCGCCCCGGCCACTTCCGGCGTGGAGGAGTGTAGCTCAATTGGCTAGAGCACCGGTCTCCAAAACCGGGGGTTGGGGGTTCGAGTCCCTCCACTCCTGCCAACCGCGCCGGTTGGTTTCGAATTGGATTGAAGTGTCGCGAAGCAAGTCCAGTGCAAGCTCTGAACATCAGGTCGCAAGCGGTTGACATGGCGAAGATTTCACCAGCCGAGTTTCTGAAACAGGTACGCCAGGAAGGGGCCAAGGTCACCTGGCCTACGCGCAAGGAGACCGCGGTCACGACCGGCATGGTCTTTTTCATGGTCTTCATCGCGGCCCTGTTCTTCTTCGTGGTTGACCAGATCCTGAACTGGGGCGTCCGCTTCGTGCTCGGACTCGGAGGCTGAGCCCATGACCATGCGCTGGTACATCCTGCATGTCTATTCGGGCTTCGAGAAGAAGGTTGCCCAGAGCATCATCGACCAGGCCAAGCAGAAGGGCCTGAGCGAGCATTTCGATCAGGTCATCGTGCCGGTCGAGGAAGTGGTCGAGGTGCGCCGCGGTCAGAAGGTCAATGCCGAGCGCAAGTTCTTTCCCGGCTACGTCCTTTGCCACATGGACCTGACGGACGAGACCTGGCATCTGGTGAAGAACACGCCCAAGGTGACCGGCTTTCTCGGCTCCGGCCAGAAGCCGATGCCGATCACCGATGCCGAGGCCGACCGCATCCTGCGCCAGGTCCAGGAAGGGATCGAGCGGCCGAAGCCCTCCATCACCTTCCATATCGGCGAGCAGGTGCGCGTGGCGGACGGGCCGTTCACCTCGTTCAACGGTTTCGTCGAAGAGGTGGACGAGGAACGCGCCCGGCTCAAGGTGGCAGTGTCGATCTTCGGCCGCGCCACGCCGGTCGAACTGGAATACTCGCAGGTCGAGAAGATCTGAGGAGCGAAGTCGTGGGAGGCCCGCCATGGCCGCACCACGAACCCTGTGAACGGAACTGGCTTTAAGGAGGCCGCAAGGGTAGAGAGATGGCGAAGAAAATCGACGGATACATCAAGTTGCAGGTGCCGGCCGGCAAGGCCAACCCCTCGCCGCCGATCGGGCCTGCGCTCGGTCAGCGTGGCGTCAACATCATGGAGTTCTGCAAGGCCTTCAATGCCCAGACCCAGGGCATGGAGCAGGGCATGCCGATCCCCGTGGTGATCACGGTCTATACGGACCGCTCATTCACTTTCGTCACCAAGACGCCGCCGGTGAGCTACTTCCTGTTGAAGGCGGCGAAGCTGGAGAAGGGGACGAAGGCGGCCGGACGCGATGCCACGGTCGGTGCGGTGACGCTCGACCAGGTGCGCGAGATCGCCAAGGTGAAGATGAAGGACCTGAACTGCTTCAGCATCGAATCGGCGGTCAGCATGATCAGGGGCTCCGCCCGGTCCATGGGCATCGAGGTGAGGGAGTGACGGTCATGGCGCGGATGGGCAAGCGTTACAAGGCCGCCTCGGCCAAGGTCAATCGCGAGAAGTTCTACGGTCTCGCCGATGCGGTGAAGCTGGTCAAGCAGAACGCGGTGGCGAAGTTCGACGAGACGATCGAGGTGGCGATGAATCTCGGCGTCGATCCCCGGCATGCCGACCAGCAGGTGCGCGGCGTCGTCAGCCTGCCGAACGGGACCGGCAAGACGGTGCGCGTCGCGGTCTTCGCCAAGGGCGCCAAGGCGGACGAGGCGCAGAAGGCGGGCGCCGATATCGTCGGCGCCGACGATCTGGCCGAACTGGTCACCAAGGGCGAGATGAATTTCGACCGCGTGGTGGCGACGCCGGATATGATGGCGCTGGTCGGACGGCTGGGAAAGATCCTGGGACCGCGCGGGCTGATGCCGAACCCGAAGCTTGGCACCGTCACGATGGACGTGGCCGGCGCGGTCAAGGCGGTCAAGGGTGGACAGGTGGAGTTCCGCGTCGAGAAGGCGGGCCTGATCCAGGCCGGCGTCGGCAAGGCATCCTTCACCGAACAGCAGCTCGCCGAGAACGTGCGCGCCTTCGTCGATGCCGTTTCGCGGGCCAAGCCCTCGGGCGTCAAGGGCACCTTCATCAAGAAGATATCGCTCAGCTCCACCATGGGCCCGGGCGTGAAGCTTGAGGTGGGCGGCGTCTTCTCCGGCGCCGCGGCCGCCGAGTAAGAGTTTCCGCCCGTCACCGCGCAGAGCGGCGGCGGGCGGGATGAGCGGAGGGCGGGGTCCGGCAGGACCGTGACCTCCGCAACCTGTCCAAGACTGCAGGCGCCGGCTTGCCGGCTTAAACCACCTGCATAGACGGGGACGGACTTTTGGGACTTCCGGCGGCCCGAGGGCCGGCGGGGCTCCTTGGGAACGACCCTGGGACGGGCCAAGCGGATCCGGATGCGTGCTTGTCCGGATCCACCTGCAACAGGGTCGGGCCGAGCTTTCGGTCCTGCCCGAACTGGAGTGTGGAGACGAAACGTGGACCGCACCGAGAAAGCCGAGCTGGTCAAGTCCATGAACGCGGTCTTTGCGGAGACCTCGGTCGTGGTGGTGACCCGCTACAGCGGCATGACCGTGCAGGAGATCTCCGATCTCCGGCGCGCGATGAAGCAGGCGGGAGCCAGCTTCAAGGTGACCAAGAACCGGCTCACCCGTCTCGCCCTCGAGGGTACGAAGTACAAGCCGATCGGCGATCTCTTCAAGGGACCGACCGGAATCGCCTTTTCGAGCGATCCGGTGGCCGCCGCGAAGGTCGTCGTCGACTACGCGAAGAAGAACGAGAAGCTGGTGGTGCTCGGTGGTGCCATGGATGGCACCGTGCTCAACCCCGATGGGGTGAAGGCGCTGGCATCGCTGCCCTCGCTCGATGAACTGCGCGGCAAGATCGTCGGCCTCATCCAGGCGCCGGCGACCAAGCTGGCCGGTGTCCTGCAGGCGCCGGCGGGCCAGCTTGCCCGCGTTCTCAATGCGTATGCCTCGAAGGGAGCGGCGTGAACGCCTCCCGGCAAGACCGAAACGAACTGATATCCTGAGGAGCTGTTGAAATGGCTGATTTGCAGAAGATCGTCGACGAGCTTTCGAAGCTCACCGTCATCGAGGCGGCGGAACTCGCCAAGATGCTGGAAGAGAAGTGGGGCGTCTCCGCCGCCGCCCCGGTCGCCATGGTTGCCGCCGGTGGCGGCGCCGCCGCCGCGGCGCCGGCCGAGGAGCAGACGGAATTCACCGTCGTTCTGGCGGACGCCGGCGACAAGAAGATCAACGTCATCAAGGAAGTGCGTGCCATTACCGGCCTTGGCCTGAAGGAGGCCAAGGATCTGGTCGAGGGCGCGCCCAAGCCGGTCAAGGAAGGCGTGAGCAAGGACGAGGCTGCGAAAATCAAGAAGCAGCTCGAGGACGCCGGCGCCAAGGTCGACGTGAAGTAATGAGGCTGGCCGGGCCTTCGCGCCCGGCCTGCTGCGACGAGGCCGGGGGAGGGAGCGAGAGCGCCCTCCCCATGGCCGTTTCCCGGGCTCCATCCGTGCCGTGCGTCAGCCGCGCGCCGGAACGGGAGCCGCGGAAGGGATTTCGGGAGTCCGACCTGTCGAGCGCGCCATCGGCGCGATCCGGGCCAGGGCTCCGGCAGCCGCCTTCGGGCGGCACTGGATTGAGGGCGTGACGCGCGCCCGGGTGGGATAACGGGCCCGCCGAATTAGCGCGTCGATCGAGCCGCCGACGGGCGCCGCGTTCCGTCGGCTGGCGGTAGATGAGGAACTGGCATGCCGCAATCGTTCACCGGTCGCAAGCGCGTTCGCAAGAGTTTCGGGCGCATCCCCTCCGTGGCCACGATGCCCAACCTGATTGAAGTGCAGAAGCAGTCCTACGAAAGCTTCCTGCAGATGGAATGCAAGTCCGACAAGCGTCAGGATGCCGGAATCCAGGGCGTGTTCAAGTCGGTCTTCCCGATCAAGGATTTTTCCGAAACCGCCGAACTCGACTTCGTGAATTACGAGTTCGAGCCGCCCAAGTACGACGTTGAGGAATGCCAGCAGCGCGGCATGACCTATGCCGCGCCGCTCAAGGTGACGCTCCGCCTGATCGTCTTCGAAACCGATCCGGATACCGGCGCGCGCTCAGTGCGCGACATCAAGGAGCAGGAAGTCTACATGGGCGACATGCCGCTCATGACCGACAACGGCACCTTCGTCATCAATGGAACCGAGCGGGTGATCGTCAGCCAGATGCACCGCAGTCCTGGCGTCTTCTTCGATCACGACCGCGGCAAGACCCATTCCTCGGGCAAATATCTTTTCGCTGCGCGGGTCATTCCCTATCGCGGCTCCTGGCTCGATTTCGAGTTCGATGCCAAGGACATCGTCTATGCCCGCATCGACCGCCGGCGCAAGCTGCCGGTGACGACGCTCTTCTATGCGCTTGGCCTCAATCAGGAAGAGATCCTCGGTCACTTCTACAAGAAGGTGAATTACAAGCGCGACAAGAAGGGCTGGCGCGCCGCGTTCAATGCCGAACGCATGCGCGGCGTGCGGCTCAACGCCGACCTGGTGAACGCCGCCAACGGCAAGGTGATGGTCGAGGCGGGCACCAAGCTCACCCCGAGGCTCGCCCGCAAGCTGGCCGAAGAGGGTCTGAAGGAAATGCTGGTCGGGCCGCAGGAGCTGGTCGGCCGCTATGCGGCGCTCGA
>JAHCJQ010000161.1 GCA_026126215.1 Alphaproteobacteria bacterium | reverse complement strand
GTGAAAGATCAGCCGGCTCAGCGTATCGGCGCCCTTCTGGCCAGATTTGCGCAGCGGTTCGGCGTGGGATCGGTAGATCGTGGCCGAAATCGTGTTGCCGGAGAAAGCCTTGCGGACGTCCACAGGCGGCTCGACCTGGAGTTCCTGGGACTTGGGAATGGCCGATACCTGCTGCAGCAGCAGCGCGCCAAGGCCGATCGCGACGAACTTCATGCCTCGTAACCCCCCGTTCCGGCAACCATAACAGGATTTCCCGCCGTCCGCGAGAGGCCGGGCTTGCAATTCCATATTGCAGTGCACAATTTATGTTACGAGTGCCACACTTCTGTTGGCAGAATTACCTGTTGCAGTGCAGCGACGGCGGGGCGACGCGGCACGGCGGAAGGAACGGCCATGACCTTGCATCTCCTGCCCCGCACCCGCGCGCCATCGACCGGCGTCAATGGGGAAGTGCCCGTTCAAGCTGCTATCATGCCCGACCAGCCGGGGCCCATGGCCGCCGCTCCATCAGTTCCAGGTGAGCCCGCCATGAGCGTTCGCAATCTCGAAGCCCTGTTCCGCCCCACTTCGGTCGCCGTGATCGGCGCGTCGGAACGGGCGAACAGTGTCGGCGCGGTGGTCATGCGCAACATGCTGGCCGGCGGCTTCGCCGGGCCGATCATGCCGGTCAATCCGCGCTACAAGGCCGTGCAAGGCGTGCTCGCCTATCCGGACGTGGCCAGCCTGCCGGTCGCCCCGGACCTCGCGGTCATCTGCACGCCCCCCGCCACCGTGCCTAACCTGATTGCGGATCTCGGCCGGCGCGGCACGCGGGCTGCGGTCGTACTCACGGCGGGCCTCGGGCGGACGCGGTTGCCCGATGGGCGGACTATCGACCAGGCGATGCTGGAGGCGGCGCGGCCGCACCTGTTGCGCGTCCTCGGCCCGAACTGCATCGGGCTGCTGGTGCCCGGCATGGGCCTCAACGCTTCCTTCGCCCATCGCGACGCCGCCCCAGGGCGCATTGCCTTCGTCAGTCAGTCCGGCGCCCTCTGCACCGCCGCACTGGACTGGGCGGGTTCGGCCGGCATCGGCTTCTCGCATTTCATATCGCTGGGCGAATCATCCGACGTGGATTTCGGCGACGTGCTCGACTATCTCGGCTCCGATCCGAGCACGCGCGCCATCCTGCTCTACGTGGAAAGCGTGAAACACAGGCGGAAGTTCATGTCGGCGGCCCGCGCCGCCGCCCGCAACAAGCCGGTGCTCGCCGTCAAGTCCGGCCGGGTGCGCGAGGCGGAACAGGCCGCCAAGTCCCATACCGGGGCGCTGGCCGGCGGCGACGATGTCTACACGGCGGCTTTCCGCCGCGCGGGCATCGTGCGGGTCGATGGCATCGACGAGCTGTTCGAGGCGGTCGAGACGCTCGGGCGCGCCCGGCGGCTGCCCGGTGAACGGCTGGCCATCCTGACCAATGGCGGGGGGCCCGGCGTCATGGCCGTTGATTCCCTGATCCAGCGCGGCGGGCGGCTGGCGGAGTTGGCACCTGCCACCATCGAGGCGCTGAACAAGGTCCTGCCCGCAACCTGGAGCGGCGCCAACCCGGTGGACATCATTGGCGATGCGACCGGCGAACGCTATGGGGCGGCGCTCAAGGTGCTGCTGGCCGATCCGGGCATCGACGCCGCTCTGGTCATGTACGCACCGACCGCCACCGTGGCACCGGTCGAGGCGGCGCGCGCGCTGGTCGAGGCGGCCAAATCGACGCAGAAGAACCTGCTGGCCTGCTGGCTCGGACGCGATGGCGTCGCCGAGGCCAGGCGGCTTTTCGCGGCGGCCGGAATTCCGAGTTACGAGACGCCGGGCGGGGCCATCGGCGCCTTCATGCATATGGTGGAGTACCGACGCACCCAGGAAATGCTGCTCGAGACCCCGCCGGCCCAGCCGGAGGAGTTCGCCCCCGACAGCGGCAGGGCAAGGGCCATCATCGGGCGGGCGCTTGCCGCCGGCCGCGAGCTGCTGACCGAGCCGGAGGCGAAGGGCGTGCTGGAAGCCTACCGCGTGCCGGTGGTGCGCACGGTGATCGCCGCCGATACCGACGAGGCGGTGCGACGCGCCGAAGAACTCGGCTTTCCCGTGGCGCTGAAGATCCTCTCGCCGGACATCAGCCACAAGACCGACGTGGGCGGCGTCGCACTCGACCTGGAAGGCCCGCGCGCCGTCCGCCGGGCCGCCGAGGCGATGCTGGCCCGCGTCGGCCGCCTGCGGCCCGAGGCGCGGATCGAAGGCTTCACGGTGCAGCAGATGGCAAGGCGGCCGCGCGCCCGCGAACTGATCGTGGGAGCGGCCACCGACCCGATCTTCGGTCCGATCCTCATGTTCGGCGAAGGCGGCATCGCGGTCGAGCTGATCGCCGACCGCGCCGTTGCATTGCCGCCGCTCAACATGGGGCTGGCCGCGCACCTGATAGCGGGCACGCGCATTTCACGCCTGCTGGAGGGCTATCGCGACGTGCCGGCCGCGGACCGCGCGGCAATCGCGCTCACTCTGGTCAAGATCTCCCAGCTCGTGGTCGATCTCCCCGAA
This sequence comes from Alphaproteobacteria bacterium, assembly GCA_026126215.1. Taxonomy (GTDB): domain Bacteria; phylum Pseudomonadota; class Alphaproteobacteria; order Ferrovibrionales; family Ferrovibrionaceae; genus JAHCJQ01. The sequence goes on along the minus strand of JAHCJQ010000161.1, from coordinate 2,239 downwards.
GTGGCGGAACTCGACATCAACCCCCTCTTCGCTGACGCCGAAGGCGTCATCGCGCTCGATGCGCGCATCAGCGTCCGGCGGGCCGGCGGGAACGAGGCGGCCCGCCTCGCCATCTCTCCCTATCCGCAGCACCTGGTGTCGGAGATCAGCCTGCTAAATGGCGAGAAGGTGACGCTGCGCCCGATCCGGCCGGAGGACGAGCCGCAGCACGTGGAGTTCTTCGAGCGCCTGACGCCGGAGGACATCCGTTTCCGGTTCTTCGGCCTGGTGCGCGGCCTGCCGCATTCGGAAATGGCACGCTTCACCCAGATCGACTATGACCGCGAGATGGCCTTCATCGTCAGCCGCAAGCGGCCCGACGGGCGGCCGGAGACGCTTGGCGTCATGCGCACGGCGACCGACCCGGACAACCTCAAGGCGGAATTCGCCATTATCGTCCGCTCCGACCTCAAGGGTCAGGGCATCGGCCGGACGCTGATGCGCCACATGATCGACTACTGCCGGAGCCGAGGCACGGGGATGCTGGTGGGCCAGATCCTGCCGGAGAACCGGGCCATGCGGAAGATGGCCGAAGCCTTCGGATTTCGCCTGGAATCCCGGACCGAGGAAGGCTTCATCCAGGTCAGCCTTCCGCTGGGTCCGGACCCGGCAAAACCTTAATTCCCTTAGGGGCGAAATTGCCGCCTCCCGGTGCTATATTCAGCATGAGTCAAGCATGAGGAGCGAAACCCGGTTCCATGATCGATCCGTTCGGCCGCGCCATCAGCTACCTCCGCGTATCGGTCACGGACCGCTGCGACTTCCGCTGCGTCTATTGCATGGCCGAGGACATGACCTTCCTGCCCAAGGCGGAGGTGCTCAGTCTCGAGGAACTGGACCGGCTGTGCAGCGCCTTCGTGCGCAAGGGCGTGCGCAAGCTGCGCATCACCGGGGGCGAGCCGCTCGTGCGGCGCGGCATCATGAACCTGTTCCGCGCGCTCGGCCGGCATCTGGAGACCGGCGCGCTGGATGAACTGACCCTCACCACGAATGGCAGCCAGCTTGCCCGCTACGCCGCGGACCTGCGCGCCGCCGGCGTGCGAAGGGTCAATGTCTCGGTCGATACGCTGGACGAGGCGAAGTTCGCCGCCATCACCCGCTGGGGCCGCCTGCCGCAGGTGCTCGAAGGCATCGCAGCGGCGAAGCGCGCCGGCCTTGCCATCAAGATCAACACGGTGGCGCTGCGTGGCGTGAACGACGATGAGTTCGAGCGCCTGGTGCGCTGGTGCGGCGAGGAGGGGTTCGACCTCACCCTGATCGAGACCATGCCGATGGGCGACATCGACGGCGACCGGACCGCACAATACCTGCCCCTTTCCATGGTGCGCGCGAGCCTCGCCCGCCGCTTCGCGCTGGAGGAGATCGACTATCGCACCGGCGGTCCGGCCCGCTATATGCGCGTGCGCGAGACCGGCGGGCGTCTCGGCTTCATCACGCCGCTCACCCATAATTTCTGCGAGAGCTGCAACCGGGTGCGGCTGACCTGCACCGGCACGCTCTATATGTGCCTCGGGCAGGAGGATGCGGCCGACCTGCGCCGCCCGCTGCGCGAGGGCGAGAGCGATGCCATGCTCGAAGCGGCGATCGACGCGGCGATCGCCCGCAAGCCCAAGGGTCATGATTTCGTCATCGACCGGCGCCAGCGCAAGCCCGCGCTCGCCCGGCACATGTCGGTGACCGGCGGCTGAGGCGCCGTCTATTCTAGCGTCACCTGATGGGCGAAGGTCTCACCGTCCGAGACGGTGATCTGCGTGAAGCCCAGCATCTTCGCCAGATCGAAGAAGGTGAAGCTGTCCTCCACCTGAAGGTCGCGAAACAGCGTGGTCGAACGGGCCACTGCCGTGAGCTGCGCCAGGATACCGCGCGCCTGGAAGAGCGAGCGGAATCCGTGATCGCCAAGCGAGACAATGATCATCTTGTCCGCTTCGCCACCCTTGGCGAAAAGCGCGAATGGTGGTGGATAGGGCTTCGAGAGCTGCTGCTGGGTCAGGCCGGTGATGAAGCCGATGCGCGAGGCGCGCGTCGCATCGGGCATGGCGCTGACGCGCGGGCCATACGTCTCGCGCGAGGTCAGCTCTGGATAATAGTATCCGGCATGGCTGTCGTTCGGGCCAGGTTCCGTGATCACGCTGGTACTTTCCCTGAACAGGCCGCCCGAGACCTGCGCGGCGGCTGGCCCGCCGGCGAACAGGGCGACAAT
>JAHCJQ010000160.1 GCA_026126215.1 Alphaproteobacteria bacterium | reverse complement strand
CGGAAGTTCTTGGCCGATCGTTTGCTCGCTAGCATCCGAAATAATCAGGTGAAACGTGTAGTCAATGATCGCCTTTCCTTCCGCGCGCGCATGATAGTCATTGACCACGGCGCGTACTGACTGCCCTTTATGCTGGGCGGCAAAGGACATGATGGTCGTGGTTCCGCCGAACGCGGCGGATATGGTCCCGGATTCGAAATCGTCCGCTGTGACAAGGCCCTGGCTTGTGCGCTGGTCGATGTGACAGTGACTATCGACGCCTCCCGGCAGCACAAGGAAGCCGCTGGCATCAATCTCGCGCGTCCCCTTCGGCAGGCGCTCGCCGAGCGCGGCGATCCGACCCGCAGCGATGCCAATGTCGGAAACAAATCGCTCGCTTGCGGTGGCAATGTCAGCATTGCGTATGACGAGGTCATAATTCATGCTTGGTCCTGTCGAGGAACTCGCCGGCGATTCGCTTCGGCCCACGCCAAGTAGTCGACGATGGCGGATCGAATGTCAAATCTGGGCGAAAAGTTCAGAAACTCCCGCAGTACCACTGTCGATAGCGGGGCCCGGTCCCGCGGACCATGATAATCAACGTTTGGCTCTGTCGGATCGATGGCCCAGTCAAGCGCTACGCCGGCTTCCGACATCTGGGAGCAGAAATCGGCGACGGTCCATTGCGATCCCGCGCCGATATTGACCAGCGCCGGTACCCTGCCAGGAAAGTCCAGGGCGGCAACAACCGCAGCGCCAACATCGCGACCATAGATCCAGTCCCGGCGACCCGGCCTCGGCAGGCGAATGGGTCCACCTTGTTTGGCTAACTCCAAGATTTGCCACATCGGGCTGATGGTTCCTCGGACGGAAGTTACATGTTCCCAGGGGCCAAAGATGCTGCCGAGGCGCAAGGCTGCAAGGTCGCAGCCAAGATCACGGTAGCGAAGTGCGATCTGCTCGGCGGCGAATTTGCTGATGCCATAAATGCTGGTCGGCTCGGCCGGCGTTTCCTCGGTCAGAAGCGGGAATCGAAAGCCCGCCTTTCCATACACGGCAGCCGAACTCAGGATGATAATCCGATCGGCGCCGGCCATATGGGCTGCATCGAGGAGATTGACGGTACCGCCGATGTTGACGGCGACGATACTCCCTGCCGCCTCCAACTCCGCCCCTGCCGCAGGTGAGATCGCAGCCGCGTGCACGACCTTAGACGGACGGAAGCGCGCTACAAGCGCGAGCACCGCAGCGCGATCCCGCACGTCCAATGTCTCCTCATGCAGTGTGCCGGCTAGGCCGCCGAAAGTCTGCAATGCCGGCCCCGGCACCGGGCCGAGATCGCAGCTGATGACTGTTTCTCCATTCGTGAGAAGTGCTTCAAGCACATTCAATCCCACAAACCCGGAGCCGCCGGTCACGAGAACAGTCATCGGTTGGCACGCGACGCTTTGGCGCGCGCCCCATCTGGTCTCACGCGAGGAACTTTCTCAAAAATCGCGCCGTACGCTCGTTGGTCGGCTGCTCGAATATGTCTTGCGGAGAACTGAGTTCAACGATCTGACCTTCGTCCATGAATGCTACACGGTCGGCAACTCGCCTCGCGAAATCCATCTCGTGAGTGGCCACGATCATGGTCATTCCTTCTTCGGCGACCTTCTCCATCACGGCGAGAACCTCATCGACGAGCTCCGGATCAAGGGCGGAGGTAGGTTCGTCAAACAGCATCACCTTCGGCTCCATCGCGAGGGCGCGAGCAATCGCCACACGCTGACGCTGCCCGCCGGAAAGTTGTTCCGGATAGGCGGTAAACTTGTCGGCGAGACCGACCTTGGCTAGCTGCGCGCGCGCCATCTCCGCGGCGGCTCTGGTTGACATGCCGCGAACGTCGGTCAGGCCAGCCATCACGTTCTCGATCGCGGTCAGATGGGGCCAGAGATAAAAAAGCTGAAACACCATACCGATCTGCGAGCGCATTTCGGCAAGCTCGCGACCGCCCATGCGACGACTCTTTCCATTGGAATCGATCACGCCCAAGCGTCGGCCATCGAGCCTCACGATGCCCGAGGTCGGTTCCTCGAGAAAGTTCATGCACCGCAGCAGCGTGCTCTTGCCGGAACCGCTCGGCCCGATAAGCACGAGAACCTCGCCACGCGTCACTTCGACCGAGACACCCCGCAAGGCTTCCAGTGCCCCGAACCTCTTATGTAAATCAATAGCTTCTATCATATTTCACATCGCCAGATGATGGGCCGGGCCACAGAGTCATGACGGCTGAGACACTCCGAGCAGGCGTTTGCGCCGCTCGCTCAGGCCCCGCTTTTCATAGGCGGTTGCACGTTCGAAATAGAGCTGCAGCCATGTCAAGCATGAAGTCAGGAAAAGATAGATCAGGCCAGCGGTGCTCAGAATCTCAATTGCCCGATAGGTGGAACTGTAAATCATCTGCGCGGTCAGCATCAGTTCGGGGACGGTGATGACCGAGGCCAGGGAGGTATTCTTGGTATGGCTGATGAAGTTGCTCATATAGGGTGGAATAATGATGCGAACGGCCTGGGGCATGATGATCCGCCGCACGATCTTTGGATACGTCATGCCGACGGCTCGCGCCGCTTCAATCTGGCCGTGATGGACGGCCTGTATCCCGGAACGAATGATTTCGCAGCTATAGGCGGTGGTACTGAGCGACATTGCGATGATCGCTGCAGGCAGGGCATCGAGGGTGAGACCGAACAGTGGCGCCGCGTAGTAGATGAAAAACAGATGCAGCAGCATCGGGGTGCCTCGGAAAATCCAGACATACACCCAGATGATTGCAGACAGCCACCGTGGTCCAGCACTGCGCCCCAGAGCCAGGAGAGTGCCCAAGCCCGTGCCGACCGCCTGACTGGTGAGGGCAAGAAAAATCGTCAGCCCCGCAGCCTGCAACAGATGCGGCAGGTATGCGACCGCTACCCCGAAATCAAGGTTCATCGAGTCCACCCAAATGTGCCGCTAGGGCGGTGGCTTACCTGTCGAAGGTCACCAGACCGGTCTCATGCCCCCACGCGGGCCCGTTACGGGACCCGATCGATGAGCTCCTTGCTGAACTGGTCGAGGCCGAAGTATTTCTTGGCCAACTGGTCCAAGGTGCCTTCCTGCCGAGCCTTTCGGATCGCTGCATCAACCGCCGCTTTCAACTGAGTTGATCCCTTCTGCATCGGCGCTCCAACAAAACGAACGGAGTATGGTTCTGCCAGAATCTTCCCGGCGCCGGGATTCTTGTTCAGGAAATCGGCTGCAGCCAGATCGGGACAAATAATCGCATCAAGACGCCCAGTCCGCAGGTCGGTGAACATCTCGGCGTAACCGGGATAACCCTTGAAGGATTTGAACGCGCCGAACTTCTCACTGATCTCCTTGGCCGGAATCTCGCCATCCGCTGCCCCCGAGATCCCGCCGACATTGCGTCCCTTGAGATCCTTGAAGCTGGAAATCCCCTGGACGTTAGGAGGAATGAGCACGATGACGGCCGAACGTGAATACGGAATGGAATAATCGAATATCTGCTTGCGTTCTTCCGTGATGTTCACGTTCGAGAAGACGATATCGAACCGGCCCGTCTGCAGGCCGGGCATGATTCCCTTGAAATCGAGCTTCTCGAAATGGATTGGAATTCCGACCGCTTTCTCGACGATTCGCGCAACCTCTATGTCATAGCCGGTGAGCTGGTTATTGCTGTCGACAAAAGTGTTGGGCGGCAGATTGCCGCTTGTCGCCGCAATGATCCGCCCCCGTTTCGTTATCTCTGCAAGGTCCGCGGCAATTGCAGTTGTGGCCATGGCCGTGGCAGCCAAGGCGGCGATGAAAAAAGCGATCCTGCGCATGATTGCCCCATCGATTTATTGTGGTTTGTTAAGCCCCATTTGGCGAGACCGGTGAAAGAGATCTGAAAAAGTAGCACTCGGGCAATGATTTGGCAAATGTACCCGCCTGGGTCAAAGGACTGTAACGCGACGATATTCGCTTTCGATGCTGTGCTCATGCTGATGCGCCTGCGTGCGAGATCAGTCTCTCTACTTCCTATGATTGAACCGCTTCGGGTCTTTGAAAGCGATCCCTCACTGATGACTTCCCGCAGGCGGAGTGAAATTCATCGCGAGCCCCGAGAACTCCTTCAGCATGACGAAGAGTCTGCCCGAAGGTGAACCTGCTCCAAACCTTTGACCAACCCGGCTGGTAAATTCCGGCTGTATCCGGGCCTGACCGGCCGGCTGCGGGGCGCGAAGTCCGCCTGCCCGGCCGGCGTGGCGCCCCCCGCCTGATGAGTTGAATACCGCGCCAGCACAGGTGGCGATTTGCCGGCCGGGCGCGCCTGATGCATGCTGTCGTTCGGACGGACCTTGCGGCGCTGGTGCTCTGGCAATGGATATCGATGCCTGGTTGCGGGGACTCGGCCTCGATGAATACATCGCGGCATTCGCCGAGAATGGCGTGGATGGCGACTTGCTGCGGGAGCTGTCGAACGACGATCTCAAGGATCTCGGCATCACCCGCCTTGCCGACCGCAAGCGGCTGCTCAAGGCCATCGCCAGACTTGACCAAGGCATTGTTGAAACCGAAGGCGACCTTCCCGCGCTGAAGACGGCCGACGGCGAACGTCGCCAGGTCACGGTGCTCTTTGCCGATATGGCCGGCTACACCGCCATGTCGGAGCGGCTCGGCGCCGAAGAGATGCACAGGCTGCTGAACCGGTACTTCGAGGCCACCGACAGGATCATCGAGGAGTTCGGCGGCACGGTCGACAAGCATATGGGCGATGGCGTCATGGCCGTGTTCGGCGCGCCGGTCACCCATGACAACGACCCCGAGAGAGCCGCGCGCGCCGCACTTGCCATGCACGAGGCGGCCGGCGCGATCGTCCTGCCGGGCGGCGGCGC
>JAHCJQ010000016.1 GCA_026126215.1 Alphaproteobacteria bacterium | reverse complement strand
CGGTGTGAAGGAGGTCGCGGTCGCGCTGCGCGCCGGATCGGCCGGCATCGCCAAGGCGGAAGGTGCCGGCCTCAAGGTGATGCGTCCCGCCGAGGCCGCCAAATGGGCGGACGTGGTGATGGTCCTGACGCCCGACGAGCTGCAGGCCGATCTCTACAACAACGATCTGGCGCCGAACATGAAGGAGGGCACCGCTCTCGCCTTCGCGCACGGCCTGAACATCCATTTCAACCTGATCGAGCCGCGCAAGGATCTCGATGTGTTCATGATCGCGCCGAAGGGACCTGGCCACACCGTGCGCTCCGAATTCGTGCGCGGAGGCGGCGTGCCCTGCCTGGTGGCGGTCGCCCAGAATCCTTCCGGCAATGCGCTGGAGATCGCGCTGTCCTATGCGTCCGCCATCGGCGGCGGGCGGGCGGGCGTGATCGAGACCACCTTCCGCGAGGAGTGCGAGACCGACCTGTTCGGCGAGCAGGTGGTGCTTTGCGGCGGGCTGGTCGAGCTGATCAAGGGCGGCTACGAAACCCTGGTCGAGGCAGGCTATGCGCCGGAGATGGCCTATTTCGAGTGCCTGCACGAGGTCAAGCTGATCGTCGACCTGATCTACGAGGGCGGCATCGCCAACATGAACTACTCCATCTCGAACACGGCGGAGTATGGCGAATACGTGACCGGGCCACGCATCATCGACGAGCGCGTCAAGGCGGAGATGCGGCGCGTCCTCGACGACATCCAGTCCGGCCGTTTCGCCCGCAACTGGATGCTTGAGAACAAGGTCAACCAGACCTCCTTCAAGGCGATGCGGGCGCGCATGTCCGGTCATCCGATCGAGGATGTGGGCGAGAAGCTGCGTGCCATGATGCCCTGGATCGCCAAGAACCGGCTGGTCGACAAGAGCAGGAACTGAAGTTCGGACGGCCGGGGCGCCGGACGGCGCCCCGGCGTTACCGGCGGACCGCGCCGCCGTTCGAAAGATTATTGCTTTCAGATTCTTAGCAGCATCGCAGGGCGTGCCTTCACGTGCGCTTGACCTTCCCGCTTTCCCGTTGCGGCCGCCTGCCGCGACGGCGTAAAACTGGCCACAAGGCGCTATCGCGCGACGCGAAAGACGCTTAACCCGGTTGGCAGAGCAGTTTCGTTAAGTTATTGTTTTAACGTTTCAAGTACCGTTCCGGACGAACGGGTCGGGTGTCTTTCCCGCAATGGTCGGCTTTCTGCCGCAAGCGGGCGGTTCCCGGCAGGAACTTTGGGACCAGTCAGAATGTCCGATGTGAGGCAGTCCGGTTCCGGCGCGGCCGTTCCCGACAGGGAACGGATCATCATCGTTGCCATGCAGGATCGGTTGGGTGCGGAAGGACGGGGTGCCGTGCCGCCCGTGCCGTGCGCATGAACGGGGGGCGGAGAGGGACTGGCCACGGGCCGGCTCCATCCATGGGTTGTCCGGGGATGCACGGTCCATCGTGGCCGCGCCTGCCGGCCTGTTAGAGGAAGTGGAACAAGTCGCAAATGTTTTCCCGCTTGCTTGGCGTTCTCTCCGCCGATATGGCGATCGATCTCGGCACGGCCAACACGCTGGTCTATGTGAAGGGACGAGGCATCGTCCTGAACGAACCCTCGGTGGTGGCGATCCACAATTCGCGCGGCAAGAAGCAGGTGCTGGCCGTCGGTGACGAGGCCAAGATGATGCTCGGCCGCACGCCGGGTAACATCGAGGCGATCCGCCCGCTGCGCGATGGCGTGATCGCCGATTTCGAGGTGGCGGAGGAAATGATCAAGCATTTTATCCGCAAGGTGCATAACCGCCGTTCCTTCGCGTCGCCGCAGATCGTGGTCTGCGTCCCGTCGGGCTCGACTGCCGTCGAGCGGCGGGCGATCCAGGAATCGGCGGAGAGCGCCGGGGCGCGGCGGGTCTTCCTGATCGAGGAACCGATGGCGGCGGCGATAGGGGCCGGGTTGCCGGTGACGGAGCCGACCGGCTCGATGGTGGTCGATATCGGCGGCGGCACCACGGAAGTGGCGGTGCTCTCGCTTGGCGGCATCGTCTATTCGCGCTCGGTCCGTGTCGGCGGCGACAAGATGGACGAGGCCATCATCGCCTATATCCGCCGCAACCATAACCTCCTGGTCGGCGAAGCTTCGGCTGAGCGCATCAAGAAGCAGATCGGTTCGGCCTGTCCGCCCGAGGATGGCAATGGCCCGGTCATGGAAATCAAGGGTCGCGACCTGATGAACGGCGTTCCCAAGGAGCTGGTGATCAGCCAGCGCCAGATCGCCGAGAGCCTGACCGAGCCGGTCGGCGCGATCATCGAGGCGGTCAAGGTGGCGCTCGAGCATACCGCGCCGGAACTGGCCGCGGATATCGTCGACAAAGGCATCGTGCTGACCGGCGGCGGGGCGCTGCTCGCCAACCTCGACTACGTGCTGCGGCATGCGACGGGGCTGCCGGTCTCGATTGCCGATGAACCGCTCTCTTGCGTGGCGCTGGGAACGGGGCGGGCGCTGGAGGACATGAAAACTCTTAGGCATGTGTTAACCACGGCCTATTGATGCTTGGGCAGGGACCGGACCGGGATTTCGGGCAGGTGACGTGAGACCGAGAAACGCCAGGATGATGCGGCTCGCCATGCCGGTTAAGGCAATGGTGCAGCGCTTTGCGTTTCTCATGCTGGTTGCGCTCGGTACCGGCCTGCTGATCGTTGGACGGGCGGATATCGCACTGACCGAACGGATCAGGACCACGGTCGCCGACGCGCTGACACCGGTGCTTTCGGCGTTCGCCGAGCCGCTCGCCGCCGGGCGGGCCCTGGCCGAGCGGGCGCACGAACTTTTCCGCCTGCACGAGGAGAACGCCCGGCTGCGCGAGGAGAATGCCAGGTTGCTCAAGTGGCAGGAGATGGCGCGCCGGCTGGAGCAGGACAATGCCCGGCTGCGTCAGCTTCTGCATGTCACCATCGATCCCCTGACCAGCTTCGTCACCGCGCGGGTGGTTGGCGATACGGGCGGGTCCTATGTCCGCACCATGCTGGTCAATGCGGGGCTGCGCGATGGGGTGCAGAAGGGTCAGGTGGCCATGGGCGAAGCGGGCGTAGTTGGCCGGGTGGCCGAGGTGGGGCAACGTTCCGCCCGCGTCCTGCTGCTGACCGACCTCAACTCCCGTGTGCCGGTCATGCTCGAGGGCAGCCGGCTGCGCGGCATCCTCTCCGGCGACAACAGCGAACGGCCGCGAGTGGAGTTCCTGCCCGGTAATTCCCAGGTATCGCCTGGCGACAGGGTTCTTACTTCCGGCCATGGCGGCGTATTCCCGCCGGGCTTGCCGGTCGGTTTCGTCGCCTCGATCACCGATGGCATCGTCCGCGTGCAGCCTTTCGCCGATTATTACCGCCTGGATATGGTGAGCGTCGTCCGTTACGACCTGCCGCGGCCGGTGGCGGAGGGCGAGGCGCCGGCGTTGCCGGGCAGGCGCTAGGGCATGCCGGGGTTCGTGCGGCGCCTGCGTGGCTTCGGCCGCCGGCTGGCGCCCAGCCTGTTCGGCGTCGCGCTCATCCTGCTGGCGCTGCTTCCCTTCGGGCTGCCGCAATTCTCCAGCGTCATGCCGCTGCTGTCGGTCATCGCCGTCTATTACTGGGGCGTCTATCGGCCGGACCTGCTGCCGGCCTGGGCGGCGTTCGCGCTCGGGCTGGTGGAGGATGCGCTCTCCGGCGGCCCGCTTGGGCTGATGGCGCTGGTTCTGGCGCTGGTCCAGGGTGTCTGCGTCTCGCAGCGCCGCTTCCTGGCCGGCGCCGGCTTTGTCGTTGGCTGGTCCGGTTTCGCCCTGGTGGCCGGCGGCGCCGCGCTGTTCATCTGGTCCGTCTCGAGCCTCTACTACCTGCATCTCTTCGATCCACGCCAGGCGCTCGCCCAATGGGCACTGACGGTCTTCGCCTATCCGCTTCTGGCCTGGACCTTCCTCCTGGCGGAGCGGCGCATGCTGCAACCGGGCTAAAGGGGGCGGCATGCAGCGCAACGACTCCGACCGTTACAAGGTGTTCACCCGTCGCGCCGCCCTGTTCGGGCTCGGCCAGGCGGCACTGGTGGGTGGCCTTGCCGCCCGGCTCTACTATCTCCAGGTCATCGAATCCGACCAGTACAAGGTGCTGGCTGACGAGAACCGTATCAACCTGCGGCTTCTGGCCCCGCCGCGCGGACGCGTGCTCGACCGTTTCGGCGTCGAGATCGCCACGAACCGCCAGAACTACCGGGTCCTCATCATCCGCGAACAGACTGATAGCGTCGAGCGGACCCTGAACCGGCTCGGCGAACTGATCCGGATCGAGGACTGGCAGCGCCAGAGGGTGCTGCGCGAGGTGGAGCGCAAGCGCAAGTTCGTCCCCGTGGCAGTGGCTGACAACCTGACCTGGGAAGAATTCGCCCGCATCAACCTGCACAGCCCGGACCTGCCGGGCGTGCAGCTTGATGTCGGCGAGACGCGCGACTATCCGCTGCACGAGATCACCGCGCATGCGGTGGGCTATGTCGCGGCGGTCTCGGAGGCCGATCTGAAGGAGCATGGCGACGACCCGCTGTTGGAGCTGCCGGGTTTTCGCATCGGCAAGAACGGCCTTGAGCGGGTCTACGATCTGCATCTGCGGGGCAGGGCGGGCGACAGCCGCGTCGAGGTAAATGCCTATGGCCGCGTGATCCGCGAGCTGGCGCGCCGCGATGGGCAGCCCGGCAACGACCTGGTCCTGACCCTCGATGCCGAACTGCAGCGCTTCGCCTTCGAGCGGTTGGGTGAGCTTTCGGCCGCCGCCGTGGTCATGGACATCCATACCGGGGATCTGCTCACCCTGGTCTCGACCCCTTCTTTCGATCCGAATGCCTTCAATGTCGGCGTAAGTCGCGATTACTGGCGCAGCCTGATCGGCAACAAGATGAAACCGCTGACCAACAAGGCAGCGGCGGCGGAGTATCCTCCTGGCTCGACCTACAAAATGCTGGTGGCGCTGGCGGGGCTCGAACATGGCGTGATCACGCCTGACCAGCGGGTCTTCTGCCCCGGCCACATGGTCTTCGGCAACAACACCTTCCATTGCTGGAAGCGCGGCGGGCACGGCAACCTCGCCATGGTGTCGGCGATCGAGGAGTCCTGCGACGTCTATTTCTACGAGATTTCCCGACGCCTCCACGTCGATCGCCTGGCGGACATGGCACATCGTTTCGGTCTCGGCAAGGCGACGCCGCTCGGGCTGCCGGGCGAGCGCAATGGCCTGGTTCCGACCGCGGCCTGGAAGCGGGCGGTCAGGGGCGAGCCCTGGCATCTGGGCGAAAATCTCAGCATCGGCATCGGTCAGGGCTACATGCTGGCGACGCCGTTGCAGCTCTGCGTCATGGCGGCCCGCCTCGCCAATGGCGGGTTCGCGGTGGAGCCGCGGCTGGTGCGGCCGGGAGGCGATCTGGAGGATGGCGACGACCTGCGCACGGCAGCCGAGCGCGGAGTGCCCTCGCTCAAGGTTTCGCCTGCCTTGCTCAAGGTCGTGCTTGACGGCATGAAGGGTGTCACGCTGTCGCAGCGCGGCACGGCGTATGCGTCCCGCATCAAGGAGCCCGGCATGGCCATGGCCGGCAAGACCGGCACCAGCCAGGTTCGCCGCATCACGAAGCGCGACCGCGAGGAAGGACGGCATCGAAGGAAGGACATTCCCTGGGAGGAGCGCGACCATGCGCTCTTCGTTGCTTATGCGCCGGTCGAGGAGCCGCGCTATGCCTGCGCGGTGGTGGTCGAGCATGGCGAGAGCGGATCGAAGGCGGCGGCGCCGCTGGCGCGCGACATCCTGATCGAATGCCAGCGGCTGGATCCTTCGCGCCGGCCGGGTCGGGCGCGCTTCGCGCAATCGGGCGACGGCGGACGGGGGACCTGAAGCATGGCGCTTTCGACCATCGGCGGGCCAGAACGCAAGCTCTCAATCGGGCGCAAGCTCTGGGAGATCAACTGGGGCCTGGTGCTGCTCGTCTGCCTGGTGGCCTCGGTCGGGTTCGCCATGCTCTATTCGGCGGCGGGTGGCAGTCTCGACCCATGGGCGTCGCGGCAGATGATCCGCTTCGGCGTTGGCCTCGTTCTCATGCTGGCCATCGCGGTGATAGACTTACGCTTCTGGCTGAAATTTGCTTATCCGGCCTATGCGGTGGCGGTGCTGCTGCTGGTGGCGGTGATGGTGTTCGGCACCATCGGCATGGGCGCGCGCCGCTGGATCGATCTCGGACCTTTCAACATCCAGCCCTCGGAGGTCATGAAGATCGCGCTGATTCTGGCCCTCGCGCGATACTTCCACGGCCTGACCATCGAGGAAGTAGGCAAGATCCGGTGGCTGCTCATCCCGGTAGCGATGATCCTGCTTCCGGCCGGAATGGTGATGAAGCAGCCCGATCTCGGCACCGCGCTGCTACTGATCATGACCGGCGGCATCATCCTGTTCTTCGCTGGCGTGCGCCTTTGGAAGTTCGCGCTCGCGCTCGGCGCCGGCCTCGGCGCGATCCCGATCGCATGGCAGCTTATGCATGACTACCAGCGGCGCCGGGTGCTGACCTTCCTCGATCCGGAAAACGATCCGCTAGGCAGCGGCTATCACATCCTGCAATCGAAGATCGCACTTGGTTCCGGACACATCTTCGGCAAGGGCTTTCTGCAGGGGACGCAGGCGCATCTCAACTTCCTGCCCGAGAAGCAGACCGATTTCATCTTCACTACGCTTGCCGAAGAGATGGGCATGGCCGGGGCGCTGACGCTGATCGCGCTCTATGTCTGCATCTTCGCCTATGGCCTGGCCATCGCGCTCAGGGCCCGTCACCAGTATGGCCGGCTGGTGGCGGCCGGCTTCACCGGAATGTTCTTCCTCTACGTGTTCATCAATGTCGCCATGGTAACCGGCCTGGTTCCCGTGGTCGGCGTGCCGCTGCCGCTCGTCTCCTACGGCGGAACCTCGATGATGACGCTGCTGGTCGGGTTGGGTCTGCTGTTGAACGTTTATGTGCATCGGGACTTGCAGTTGCCGCGACGACTCGATGGCGGTCTTGGCTGATCCCGCAGTCCGGGAGGCGGACCGGCCGTCCGCCTCCCGATGCCGGGACTACTTCTCCCAGCGGACCTGATCGTTTACCGGGTCGAGTTCCGGCGTCAGGATGCCGCCGACCGAGCGGACCTTGGTCTGCTTCGCCTCGTAGTCGCGCAGCGTGCCGGCCTGGTCGAATACGAACACGGCCTTGGTCGAGCGTGTATCCGTCTGGTTGACGAACCAGTTCACCACCGGAATGAAATTGAGGATGCGCGGCTGCTGCTCCTCGAACTCGTAGATCATCTCGCTGGTGCCGTTCGCCTTGTAGATCTTCTGGGTCGGCTCGCCCAGCGCGCCGGTGACGTCTGCGGTCTTCGTCCGCCCGACCGCGAACTGCTGCGCGGTCTGCGGATAGACCTCGACGCCGGTCGCCGTGGTGCAGGCGGCCAGCATGGCCAGCGGGAGCACGAGCGAGAGCCTGGAGACATACTTCATGACTGGATTTTCCTTGTTGCTTTCAGTCGATGCCCCCGCGCGCCCAGCCTAGCCGGCGGTGCCGAGGTCTCAAGGCTCACGTCCGCAAGTTGACGCAGACGTGATACCGCGGAACCGCACCGGCCGCCGACCGGTTCGCAAAATGGGCCTAGGCGGCGGAACCGTCCGGGGCTGAGCGCGAAAGACCGTGACAAGCCAGCCTGATCTTGCTACAACGCCCGCCGCTTTCCGGGTTCGCGATGCCGGGGCCGGGGACCGGGAGATGGGTGCGTAGCTCAGTTGGTAGAGCAGCTGACTCTTAATCAGCGGGTCCAAGGTTCGAATCCTTGCGCACCCACCAATTTCCCAAGCAAAATCAATGGATTGCTGGTAACCGGCGAAGGTCGGCGCAGCCGCGTCTGCTTCGGCGGCACGCTCGCTTTCAGAATTGCGCGTGGATGACGGAGCGGACCATCGGCAAGCCGGCGGCGCGCCAGGCTTCGACGCCGCCACGATACCAGTAGACCTGATTGTAGCCTTGCAGCACCAGCCGGCGCGCCGCGTTGTAGGACAGCCAGCACTGGCTCGAAAGGCAGAATACGATCACGGGCGTTGCCTTCGACGCTGCCAGTCCGCCGGTCACGCGGCCGAGAAGCTCGCTCACCGTCTCATCGCCTTCCGCTTTGACGTTTCCGGCGCCACGCATCCAGTAGGCGCCCGGCAAGGTGCGGTGATGGTTGCCGTCCAGCGTGTCGACGAGAACCGGCCTGGTGCCGGATGCGAGCATGCCAAGCAGTTCCGTCGTGTAGATGGTCCGCGCGCCGGGTAGCGTGAGCGGGGTATCGGCATGATAGCCCACCGGCCGGAGCATGTCCTGCGGCGGGACGCCGAAATCCCGGTTCTCGTCCCGAAAATACCCCTGCACGGCGCCGGGCCGGAGCACGGCCAGGGCCTCGGCGCTTTCGCGTGCGAACCGTTCATAGGAAGCCGCTTCCAGCGACTGGTTGAGCGCGTGGATCTGGCAGATCGACCTCGCGGACTTGGTGCAGTTGTAAGCCGCGCTCCAGACCGCGCGGTTTGCGTCCTCGTTGCCGGCGGTCCAGCCAAAGCCCGCTCCCTTGGCCACGGCGACGGCGAATGCCCGGTGCTCGCCGCTGGCCAGGAAGCGTTGGTATGCTTCGCGGCCCGGCTTGCTGAGACCGGGGATTGCGGTCGCGTCGGCGATCGACGCCGGCCTGGCGGTGGCCACGGGGGGGTTTGTCTCGGTGCGGGGCCGCGACTCGGGCGGCCTGGCGATCGCCACCGGTGGTTCCGGTGCTCCTTTGCGCACGGCCATCGCGGCGATGCGGGTGCGGGCAAGCGGCGCGAAGGTGCCGTTGGGAAACTGGTCGAGATAGGCCTGCAATTCGGCTGCCGACTGGCTCGTCTTGACGGCGTCCCACAAGGCGAGTTCGAGCGCCTGCCGGGCGGATAGCGGCGAGGGTCCCGCAGCCATGGCAGGCTGCAATTCCCTGAAATAGAAGTCGCCGACCAGGGAGGAAGACTCCCAAGGGATCTGCGCGCCGTTCGAGCGCCGCGTGACGCCGGCCCGGACGGATTTGAAGACCTCTTCCACTTTCAGGCCGGGCTCGCGGATGGCGCGCAGCAGTTCCTCCGTGTATAGCCCATTGGCCCCGGTGCCGTCCGCCGCTACGGCACCTGGCGCAGTGGCATAGGCGATCAGCGTGCCTTCCGGCGCATTCATCTGCGCCAGCCCGCCGCCCGTGCCGCGGAAGCGGCGCTCGAAGGGATTGTTGCGGCAGGCGTCAAGAATGACGATATTGACCCGCGATCTGGCAGCGCCCATCTGATCCAATACGGCCTCGACATCCACGGTGGTCAGCCGGACGCGAGGCTCCGACCTTATCTCGGCATCGACAGGGATAAGAAAATTGCGGCCGTTCACTTGGATGCCGTGCCCGGCAAAGTAGAAGAGTGCCGTGCCGCCCTCCCCAAGCTGCTCGCCGAACTCTGCGATCGCCTCTTCCATCTGCGACTTGGTGGCATTCAGGCGCAGGATCACGCTGAAGCCGTGTTCGGTCAGCGCCGCGGTCATCGCCCTTGCGTCGTTGACGGGGTTGCGGAGAGCTCCTTCGCGATACTCAGCATTGCCGATCACCAGCGCGATGCGCCGGACATCGGCCGCTTGCGCGGTAATGCCCAGGACCATCGCCGCCAGCATTGGCAGAAACCAGACGGCCACAGAGCGAAGGCGCATCCGCACCCCCCGAATGACGCCGTTACAGCCGCGAACAACCTAGCATGCCCCGTCGGGGGACGGAACTGCGGCGCGAAGGCCTTGCCGGTTCAGAAGCGCGCGTAGGCAGGCTTGACCGGAACGAGCCGGGCATCGCCGGCGGTAAGCGGCGTGCCGGCATCCGCCGCCTCCTGCACCGGTTCGAGGCGCAGCAGCGCCAAGCCCTGGCGTTCGAGCGCGGAATAGAGAATGCCGGCCTCCTTATCGCCCGCCATGACCGGCGTCCCTGCGGGCGGCAGAGAGCGGTCGCCATCCACCCGGAACAGCCGCTTGCGCACCAGTCCGCGATACTTGGTACGGGCGGTGAGTTCCTGGCCGACATAGCAGCCCTTGCGGAAATCGACCCCGTTCAGCTCTTCGAAATTGTTCTCGAGCAGGAAAGCCTTCTCGATTGGCAGGTCGCGGCTGCCATCGGGAACGCCGAGATGGACGCGCAGGCGATGATATTCGCTTGCCTCGCCCGACCGGAACCCGGCCGCCTGCAAGGCTTCGCCGATAGCGGCATCCTCGCCGACAAGCCGCAGGCCAAGACCGGGCAGGCGAGGGTCGACCATGGCGATGCCGCCGGCGAAGGCGACGCCGGCGCCCGGTTCCGCCGGCAGGCCAAGGCGGGCCGCTGCGCCGTCGCCGAAGGCGACGTGGACGCCGAGGCCTGCGTCAGCCTCGCCGATCCGCACCTTCGAGCGCAGCCGGTAAAGCGTCAGCCGCCGTTGCAGATCAGCACGCCGCTCCGCCTCGCAATCGAGGATCAACCCGTCGCGCCACTCAAGGATGAAGAAATCATGCAGGAACTTGCCCTGCGGGCTGAGCAGCGCCGCATAGATGCCGTGCGCGGGCGTGACCTTCTCGACGTCATTCGAGACGAGTCCCTGCAGGAACTTGCGCGTTTCCTCGCCAACCAGGGTCAGGAGCCCGCGATCGGCAAGCTTCGCATGAACGAGTTCGGACATGGTGCGGGGCAGCCTCGCAATGTTGGTCGTCAGCCGATACCATTTCATCAGGTAAGCGAGACAGCCGAAAATGGCAAGATCGCAGGCGCCGGCCAGGAACTTGTCCCGACGGCCGGCTGATCGGCTAGGATGCCGGCCCATGCGCATCCTTTTCATCACCTCCGGCCGCATCGGCGATGCAGTGCTCTCGACCGGGCTGCTCGACATGCTGCTCGCGCGCTATCCCCAGGCCCGCTTCACAATCGCTTGCGGCCCGGACCCGGCGCTGCTTTTCGCGGAGATGCCGGCGCTGGAGCGACTGCTGGTCATGGAGAAGCGGCCATGGCTCGGCCACTGGTATGAGCTCTGGCGCCAGGTGGTGCTGACGCCCTGGAGCCTGCTGGTGGATCTGCGAGGGTCGGCGATCGGCCAGGTCCTGATCGCCCGGCGCCGCAAGGTGCTGCGTCGCTCGATGACGCGGGCGCACAAGGTGCGCCAGCTCGGCCTGCAGTTCGGCATGGTCGATCCGCCTGCGCCCCGCATCTGGCTGTCCCGGCGCCAGGAGCAGGTGGCCGAGACGCTGCTGCCGCCTGGTGCGCCGGTTCTGGCCCTTGGGGTGGGCGCGCGCTGGGAACCGAAGCGCTGGCCGCTGGAGCGTTTCGCGGAGCTTGCCCGCCGCCTCGTGGCGCCAGGGGGCATTCTGCCAGGCGCACGCATCGTCTTGCTCGGCGGGCCCGAGGACGCCAGCCATGCGTCGCAAGTCCTGCAGGGCCTGACCGGGCTGCCCACGGTCGATCTGGTTGGGCGCACCGACCTGCTCACGGCGCAGGCGTGCCTGTGCCGTGCCGCCCTGTTCGTCGGCAACGATAGCGGCCTGATGCACATGGCAGCCGCCGCCGGCGTGCCGACGCTCGGTCTCTTCGGCCCGAGCCGCGAGGAGGTCTATGCGCCATGGGGCGAGAAGTGCGCCAGCGTCCGTGGTCCGGCGAGCTACGAGGAACTCGCCTTACGGCCGGAATTTCGCACCGGGCGCGGTTCGCTCATGACCGATCTTCCCGTGGCGACGGTCGTTCGGGCTGCGGAAGAACTCTGGCGCCGCGAGGGTGGCGGGACGACCTGAAGAGGCGCTATATGACACCGGGTCCAGGCCCGTACCGGCTCCAAATCGTGGGAAACCAGAATGTCCGACCGTTTCGATCTGCTGTTGCGTAACGGCACCGTGGTCTCGCATGACGGAATTTTTCAGGCCGATATCGGCGTCGTTGCCGGCCGCATTGCGGCCATCGGGCAGTTCGATGCCGGGCAGGCAGAGGAAGCAGTCCAGCTCGATGGCCTGCATGTCCTGCCCGGTGTGATCGACACCCAGGTGCATTTCCGTGAACCGGGGCTTGAACACAAGGAGGACCTGCAGACCGGCACCGCCGCCGCCGCCATGGGCGGCGTGGTGGCGGTTTTCGAAATGCCGAACACCAAGCCCTCGACGGCAAACGAGGCGGAGATCGCCGAGAAACTGCGTCGCGCCGCCGGGCGGACCCATGCCGACCACGCCTTTTTCGTCGGCGCGACCGGCAGCAACACCGAGGAACTGCCGCATCTTGAAAGCCTGCCCGGCGTGGCGGGGGTGAAGCTGTTCATGGGTGCCTCGACCGGCGATCTGCTGGTCGATGACGACGCGCGCCTTGGCGAAGTGCTCCGCCATGGCCGAAGGCGGATGTCGGTGCATGCCGAGGACGAGCCGCGGCTGCGCGCACGCCGGGACGTCGCTTCGAGCGGCGGCGGGGCCGAGCTGCATCCGCTCTGGCGCGATGCCGAATCGGCGCGACTGGCGACGGAGCGGCTGCTCCGCCTGGCGCGCGCGGCCGGACGGCGCGTTCATGTCCTTCATGTAACGACCGCCGAAGAGATGGAACTTCTGGCGGCGCACAGGGACATTGCCAGTGTCGAGGTGACGCCCCAGCATCTCACGCTCGCCGCGCCGGAAGCCTACGAGCGGCTCGGGACGCTGGCGCAAATGAACCCGCCGATCCGCGAGGCCCGGCATCGGGATGCGCTCTGGGCGGCGTTGCGCGCAGGGGTTGTGGACGTGATCGGTTCCGACCATGCACCGCACACGCTCGAGGAGAAGCGCAAGCCCTATCCGCAGAGCCCGTCCGGCATGCCAGGCGTGCAGACCCTCCTGCCGCTGATGCTCGATCATGTCAATGCCGGCCGGCTCAGCCTGCTGCGGCTGGTGGACCTGACCTCCGCCGGACCGGCCCGCATCTTCGGCATCGCCGGCAAGGGTCGGATCGCGCGCGGCTTCGACGCGGACTTCTCGGTGGTCGACCTGAAGCGGCGCTGGCGTATCGAGGAGGCTTGGCTCCGAAGCCGTTGCGGCTGGTCGCCCTTTACCGGCATGGAGGTGACCGGCCGGCCGGTGATGACCGTTCTGCGCGGCCGTTTCTCCATGCGCGAGGGCGAGCTGTCCGGGCATCCGGGACAGCCGGTCCGCTTCCAGGAAACCTTGCCCAGAAGTTGAATGGACCGGCAGCCTGGCGCGCCTTGAGCCGGGGCGCGGCGGGGCGCATACTTGCCGCATGCCGCCGGCCGAGACCGGCTGGCATCCCACAGGGTTCGGGGCAAGCTGATGGCGGGTTGGCACAGCCTGTGGCTCGCTGGCGAGTTGGATCCCGACACCGCAAGCGAGCTGGGCAGCGAGCAGGTACGCACGATCGAGCGCAATGTGCCGATCGCGACCGGGGGCCTTGCCTTCAATGCCCTGCTGACGGTTGCCTTCTTCTGGTCTCTTGGCGATCGCGAACGACTGCTCATCTGGGGCGCGCTGGTGCTGGCACTGGTGCTGGCACGTATCCTCATCTGGTGGCGCAACCGCCATGCGGTCCAAGACGGACGTGGCGTGGAGGCGCGGCTCGGCGAACTGGTGCTTTTCGCCTGGGCGTCCGGCGCGGTATGGGGCGCGGCCGCGATCCTGCTGTTTCCCGAAGATTCGGTCGCGCACCAGGTCCTGCTGGTCTTCGTCTGCGGCGGCATGTCGGCGGCAGCACTCGCCACGCTGCAGGTGGTGCCGGCGGCCTGCATCGGCTACGTGCTCCTCGCCCTTCTTCCGGCCATCGCAATGCTGATGCGCGGCGGCGAGCCGGTGCACGGCTATATGAGCGCCATGGCGCTTGCCTATCTCGCCGCGCTGCTCCTCTTCGCGCGCAACGGTTTCAGCGCATTTCTCGAAAGCATCCGGCTGCGCTGCGAGAATCTGCGTCTGCTAGAGCGTTCCGAGGCCGCGACCCGCGCCAAGGCGGAATTCGTGGCCAACATGAGCCATGAACTGCGCACGCCGCTCAATGCCATCATCGGCTTTGCGGAGATCCTGCGTTCCAAGGCGGCGCAGGGAGATGCGGAATTGCGGCGGGAATCGGCCGAGCACATTGCCGAGAGCGGCCATCGCCTGCTGTCGCTGATCAACGACATCCTGGACCTCTCGCGCGCCGAGACCGGTCGCCTCGTCCTCGACGAGGACATGGTCGATGCGGCGCGCCTTCTCGGCCAGTGCCGTGAGTTCCTCTCCGATGCCGCCGAGGCACGCGGGCTCAGTATCGAGATCGTCGCCCAACCGGCCCTGCCGCGTCTCAGGGCCGATCCGATCAAACTGCGGCAGGTGGTGCTCAACCTGGCCGGAAACGCCATAAAGTTCACCGCACCGGGCGGGCGGATCGAGTTGTCCGCCACGATGACCGGCGATGGCTGCCTGCGCCTTGGAATCGCCGACAATGGCATCGGCATGCCGGAAGAGAGAATCGAGGACGCGCTGCAGCCATTCGGCAGGCTGGAGGGGTCGCATTCGCGCAGTCACGGCGGCGCCGGACTGGGCCTCGCCATCGCCCGCAAGCTCATCGAACTGCATGGCGGGCATCTGCGTCTCTACAGCAAGCCCGGGGAGGGGACGGTGGCCGAGATCGACCTGCCACCCGAGCGGCTGGTCCGCGATACTGCCCTGGCGTTCAGCGTCGGGACCTGAGGACACCGCCGGCACCCTTGCTTTTCGCGTCCGGACGGACAAGATGAAGGCCCTGCGGGAGGGCTTTCATGAGCGCATGCATAGTCGGCTGGAGTCACAGCCGTTTCGGCAAGCTGGACGGGGAAACGGTCGAGGACCTCGTCTGCAAGGTGGCGCGCGAGGCGTTGGCGGACGCGGGCATCGCCGCCAGCGAGGTCGATTCCATATATGTCGGGACCTTCAACGCGGGGATGGAGCGCCAGGAGTTCATCTCCTCGCTGGCGCTCCAGGCCGATCCCGATCTGCGCTTCGTGCCGGCAACGCGCGTCGAGAATGCCTGCGCCACCGGTTCTGCGGCCATTCACCAGGGCCTCAATGCCATAGCCGCGCGGCGCGCCCGTTTCGTGCTGGTGATCGGCGTCGAGAAAATGACCGGGATCAGCACGCAGGAGGTCGGCAACTGCCTGATCAAGGCAAGCTACCTGCCCGAAGATGGCGAGGAGCCGGCTGGTTTTGCCGGCGTATTCGGCCGCATCGCCAGCCGCTACTTCCAGGCCCATGGCGACCAGTCGGATGCGCTGGCGCGGATCGCGGCCAAGAACCACCGCAACGGTGCCGCCAACCCGCTGGCCCACATGCAGAAGGATTTCGGCTTCGATTTCTGCCGCCAGGTCTCGGAGCGGAATCCGCTGGTTGCCGGTCCGCTCAAGCGCACCGACTGCTCGCTGGTGTCCGACGGCGCGGCGGCACTGGTCCTGGCCGACACCGATACGGCGCTGTCGATGAAGAAGGCGATCGCCTTCCGCGCCGGGGTTCAGGTGAACGACTATCTGCCCATGTCGAAACGCGACATACTGGCTTTCGAGGGACCGGCGCGCGCCTGGGCTCAGGCGCTCGCCGCCGCCCGCCTGACGCTCGATGATCTCGATCTGGTGGAAACCCATGACTGTTTCACCATCGCGGAACTCATCGAGTATGAGGCGATGGGTCTGACGCCGCGCGGACAGGGCGCGCGCGCCATACTGGAAGGCTGGACGGAAAAGGATGGCCGGCTGCCGGTCAATCCTTCCGGCGGCCTCAAGGCCAAGGGTCATCCGGTCGGGGCGACCGGCGTCTCCATGCACGTGCTTTCCGCGATGCAGCTTTCCGGCACGGCCGGGGGCATCCAGGTGCCCGGTGCCAGGCTCGCCGGTGTCTTCAATATGGGCGGTGCGGCGGTGGCGAACTACGTGAGCATCCTCGAACCGCTCCGCTGAAACCCGTCCGAAGGGACTTCCGGCACCAATTTTCATCGGCTAATGTCATTGGCGCACCAAGGAATTCCGGAGCCGGGAGGTGGCCCGTGGCTACCGTCCGGCTGACCGGCAGGGAGGAAAAGGAACATGACCAGCACCAGCAACAAGAGCGCACGGCGCCTTCCAGGAGTGACCCGCCGCACCTTCACCGGCTCAGCCATCGCCGCGGCGGCGGTGGCCGGCGTGGCGCCCTTCAACATCGTTCGCGGCCAGGCGGCGGCGCTGAAGGTCGGCGTCATTCTGCCCAAGTCCGGACCGCAGGCTTTCTTCGGCCAGTCCTGCCAGCGCGGCATCGATATCGCGCCCGCGCTGCTCGCGGAAATGGGCTACAACGTCAAGCTGGACGTCACCTCGGTCGATTTCGAGACCAACGTCGATCTCGCGCGTTCGCGTGCCGAGAAGCTGGTCAACGATGGCGCCCATGTCCTGATCGGACCCTTCGATTCCGGCGCCGCCGGCGCGATCGCCCAGGTGGCGGAACAGAAGGGCGTCCCCTTCATGATCAACATCGCGGCCGCGCCGCAGATCACCGAGCAGGGCTACAAGTACGTCTTTCGCAATTTCCCGACGGCGCCCATGCTGATCGGCAACGGCCTGTCGCTCATGAAGGAGTTTTTCAAGGCCACAGGCGCGACGCCGAAGACGGCGGTCTTCATGCATGTGAACGACACGTTCGGCCAGGCATCCGCGCGTGGCGTGGAGGCGCTGTTCCCGCGGCTCGAAATGCCGTTCAAGATTCTCGAGACCATTTCCTACGATCCGGCCGCGCGCGACCTTTCGGTCGAGGTGGCGAAGGCCAAGGCGAGCGGCGCCGAGATGGTGATGCTGGTCAGCCGGCTCAACGATTCGATCCTGCTGGTGCGTGAGATGGTCAAGCAGCGTTTCGAGCCGATGGGTATCATCAGCCCCGGTTCGCCCGGCATGTACGAGGAGCAGTTCTTCACCACGCTCGGAAAGTTCTCCGAGTACTGCGTCACCAATGTGCCCTGGTACAATCCGAAGTCTGAAATCGCGCAGAAGGTGGCTGGGGCTTTCCGCAAGCAGTTCCCCAATGATCGTCTGATCGGGCACATCTTCAATGTCGGCTTCTCCTTCGAATCGATGATGATCGTGGCCGACGCCTATCAGCGTGCCAAGTCGACGAACGGCCAGGCGCTGGCCGAGGCGCTGCGCGCCACCAAGATCGACAAACGGGTGATGATCGGCGGGGCCATCCAGTTCAACGAGAAGGGACAGGCGACCACCATCGCTTCGGCGGCGCTGCAGAACCGCAATCTCGAGCCGAAGGTGGTGCTCCCGGCCGAGGCGCAGGAGCTCAAGCCCGTATTCCCTGTTCCCGGATGGAACAATCGCGGCTGAGGCGCATATTCCCGGATTTCTTATCGACCGCCGGTCGGCATGCCGATTGAACTGTATCTGAACGTCGCGCTTGGCGGCGTGCTGACCGGGCTGGTCTATGGGCTGATGGCGCTTGGCCTGTCGGTCATATTCGGCGTCGTGAGGGTGGTGAATTTCGCGCACGGCGAAATGATGACGCTTGCCATGTATGCAGCGGTGATGCTGTTCGTCTATTTCAAGCTCGATCCGCTGCTGCTCATGCTGCCGATCATGGCCACGCTGTTCCTGTTCGGCTATGCCATGCAGACGGCGGTGATAAATCCCTTCATCACCCGGCCAGAGCATTCGCAGTTCATCCTGCTGGTGGCGATCGCCATCATCATGATCAACGGCCTCCTGATGTTCTTCGGACCGAACGCGCGCAACGTGCTCGTGGACTATGCCTATGACAGCTACCAGATCGGACCGATCCTGCTTGACAAGGTTCGGGTGATCGCCGCGCTGGCGGCGCTTGCCGTTGCTGCCGCGCTCTTCGCCTTCTTTCGCTATGCGCCGACCGGCAAGGCGATCCGCGCCTGCGCCGACAACAATCGCGGTGCGCTGGTGGTGGGGCTCAACGTCAAGCGGCTCTATGCACTGACCTTCGGACTGGGCTCGGCCTGCGTCGGCGCGGCGGGCTGCATGATGGTGCTGCTGGTCGATGTCACGCCAATGCTGGGCCCCACATACACGCTGCTTGCCTTCGTGATCGTCATCGTCGGCGGCCTGGGAAGCATGGGCGGTGCCCTGCTCGGTGGCCTTCTGGTTGGTGTTTCCGAGGCGCTTGCCGGCCTGGTGCTCACGCCTTCGGCAAAGAGCATGGTGACTTTCGCGCTGCTGATCCTCGTGCTGCTGCTCAGGCCCCAGGGCCTGCTCGGGCGCAAGGCATGAGCGGGCCGCGCCGGGCGGCGCCGGGCGGACGCGCGAGGGTCTTGCTGGGCCTGTTGCTGGCTTTGCTCATGTTGCTGCCGTTCGTGGTCAATCCTTACCTGCTCTCGGTCCTGACGCTGATCCTCTATCTTGCCTATGTGGGCCAGGCCTGGAACGTGATGATGGGCTTTGCGGGCCAGCTCTCGCTCGGCCACTCGCTCTATGTGGGGCTGGGCGCGTATGTCTCGGCGGCGCTGTTTGTCCATTACGGCGTGCCGCCGGCGCTGGGCTTTCTTGCGGCAATCCTGGTGGCGCTGGTCTTCGGAGCTGCGATCGGGTTTCTCGCCTTCCGCTTTGGCGTGAGCGGCGTGTATTTCGCGCTGCTGACCATCGCCTTTGCCGAGTTCACCCGCATTGGTTTCGATCACTTCGACTGGGTCGGTGGCTCCGGCGGTTTCTTCCTCAAAGTGGCGCAGCGCGACTATAACGACCTCGTCAACCTGCGCGGCTCACCGGAGATGTTCTATTATCTGCTGCTTGCCATGACCGCGGGTTGCTTCCTGCTCTGTCACCGCCTGATGCAAAGCAGGATAGGCTTCTACTGGCTCGCCATCCGCGAGGACCAGGAAGCGGCGCAGGCAGTCGGCATTGATGTATTCCGCTACAAGATGCTGGCGGTCATGCTTTCGGCCGCGCTTGCCTCGCTGGCCGGCGTGTTTACGGCCTTCTTCAACAACAACCTGTTCCCGTTCCAGATCTTCGGCATTGAAAAATCGATCGAGATCATCCTCGGACCCATCATCGGCGGCCTCGGCACGCTATTCGGCCCGATTCTTGGCGCTTTCGTGCTCACCGTCCTCGCCGAGGGCCTGCGCGGGACCATGGAGGCACTGGGCGTGGTGCTGCCGGGCGTAAAGCAGGTCTTCTACGGCATCTGCCTGCTGTTCGTGATCATGTTCCTGCCACATGGCATCTGGCCCAGCCTGCGGCGCCGGCTCGGGCTCGATTCCGACGGGAGGCGCTGAACATGGCGTTGCTCGAGGTGCGTGGTCTCAGCAAGAGCTTTCGCGGTCTGAAGGCCGTTCAGGATGTCAGCTTCGATGTGACGGAAGGGGAGATCCTGGCCCTGATCGGGCCCAACGGCGCCGGCAAGACGACCTGCTTCAACCTCATCGCGGGCGTCTTCGCGCCGGACCGGGGTTCGGTACGGCTGGCTGGAACGGATATCACAGGGCTGCGGCCGGACCAGGTCTGCCGCGCCGGGATCGGCCGCACCTTTCAGATCGTCAAGCCATTCCAGCAACTCAGCGTCGAGGAAAACGTGATCGTTGGTGCGCTGAACCGCCTCCACGATGTGGGTGCGGCACGAGAGCGCGCCCGCGAGATCCTGGAAATGCTGGGTCTCGCGGCGAAGCGTGCGCTGCCGGCGGCGAGCCTCACCCTGCCGGAGCGCAAGTGCCTCGAAGTGGCGCGCGCCATGGCGACGGGACCGAAACTGCTGCTTCTCGACGAGGTTATGGCGGGTCTGCGACCGACCGAAACCGATCACATGGTGGGCGTCTTCCGGCGCCTGAACGAGGAGACCGGCCTCACCATCCTGCTGATCGAGCATGTGATGCGGGCGGTCATGGCGCTCGCCGGGCGAATCGTGGTGCTGCACCATGGCGAGACCATCGCCGAAGGCGGTCCGGGCGAAGTGGTGCGCGATCCGGCGGTGCTTGAATGCTATCTCGGGGAGGAGGCGCTGTGAGCCTCGTCGTCGAGCGGCTGGATCTCTATTATGGCGATGCCCAGGCGCTTTCCGAGGTGTCGCTCGAAGTAGGCGCGCGGCGTATCGTCGCCATCGTTGGGGCCAACGGCGCCGGTAAGTCGAGTCTGATACGTACCATCGCCGGCATTGAGAAGCCGCGATCGGGTTCGATCCGCTTCAAAGGCCAGGACATCACCGGCCTGGAAAGCTATCGGATCTGCGACCTTGGCATCGGCCAGGTGGCGGAAGGACGCCAGGTCTTTCCCAGCATGAGCGTGCAGGAAAACCTGGAAATGGGAGCCATGATACCGCGCGCACGGGCCAAGGCGCGCGCGACCATGTCACGGGTTTACGAACTCTTTCCCCGCCTGGCGGAGCGGCGCGGTCAGGCGGCCGGCACCCTTTCGGGCGGCGAGCAGCAGATGCTGGCCATCGGCCGTTGCCTCATGGGACAGCCGGAACTGATCATGTTCGACGAGCCCTCGCTCGGCCTGGCGCCGGCGCTGGTGCAGGAGGTCTTCCGGACCATCCGCCTCCTGCACGAGGCGGGGCATACGGTCGTCCTGGTGGAGCAGAATGTCGCCGTGTCCCTGAAGCTGGCGGACGATGCCTATGTCCTGGAAAATGGTCGCATCGTCATGTCCGGGCGGGGCGAGGAGCTGCTCCATGACGATCGTGTGCGCCAGGCCTATCTGGGCCTTTGAGGGCCGGCGGCGACGCGGAAACGTGGTGGGGAGGTGCGCCATGAGCGAGACCGGCAGTGCGGCGAAGGCGGCGAAGGCGCCGTTTCGCCACGTCAACATGGCGACCCCGGCAGTCGATGTCGAGCGCCGACCGGACGGCGTGCTGATCCTGCGATCGCCGAGACCGCTCGGCACCTATCGGCGCAACATCGTCGAGTATCTTCGTCACTGGTCGGAAGCGGCCCCCGATCGGGTCATGCTGGCGGAACGGGATGCGTCCGGGGGATGGCGGCGGCTGACTTATGCCGAGGTGCGGACGCATGTCGACCGGATCGCCGCCAGCCTTATGGCGCGTGGACTGGGCCCGGGCCGGCCAGCAATGATCCTGTCGGGCAATTCCATCGCCCACGCGGAACTGGCGCTCGCCTGCATGAGTGTGGGCGTGCCGGTGGCGCCACTCTCCGTCGCCTATTCCCTGGCGAGCCAGGATCTCGTCAAGCTGCGCCATTGCTTCGATCTGGTGCGGCCGGCCATGGTGCTGGTGCAGAACGGAAGGCTCTTTCGGCGAGCGCTCGCCGCGCTTGATCTCGCGGGCGTCGAGGTGGTCGCCGTGGATGAACCGCCGGAGGGCATTCCGGCCACATCCTTTGCCAGCCTGCTCGAAGGCGTTCCGGGCGCCGATCTCGAGGAACGCTTCGCCTCCCTGGGACCGAATACGGTAGCAAAAATCCTCTTCACCTCCGGCTCCACCGGCATGCCCAAGGGCGTGATCAACACGCAGCGCATGCTCTGCGCCAACCAGAGAATGGCAGAGATCTATGCCATTCCCGATCCGGACAATCCGCCTGTGCTGCTGGACTGGCTGCCCTGGAACCACACCATGGGCGGCAATTTCCATTTCAATGCCTGCATGCGCCAGGGCGGCACCTACCATATCGATGGCGGCCGCCCGCTCCCGGGCCAATTCGAGCAGACCATCGCCAACCTGCGCGAGATCGCCCCGACGCAGCTTTCCAACGTGCCCGCCGGCTATGCGATGCTGGCGCCCCGTCTCGAACAGGACGAGGCGTTGCGGCGTAACTTCTTCAGCCGGCTCAAGCTGCTCGGCTATGGCGGCGCATCGCTGCCGCAGGAACTCTGGCAGCGGTTCCAGGATCTGGCAGTGCGCACGGTGGGCGAGCGGATCATGTTCGTCACCGGCTGGGGTTCGACCGAGACCGCGCCCACCGCGACTTCGCTGCATTGGCCGGTTGAAGGTTCCGGGGTGATCGGACTCCCTTATCCGGGAGTGGAAATTAAGATGATACCGCGCGGCGACCGTTATGAACTGCGCGTGCGCGGCCCTATCGTGACGCCGGGATATCTCGGCCGCCCCGATCTCACCGAGGCTGCCTTCGACGAGGAGGGTTTCTATCGCATCGGTGATGCCGGCCGCTTCGTGGATGCGGCCGATCCGGCGAAGGGTCTCGCCTTCGCCGGCCGGGTGGTCGAGGATTTCAAGCTGGACAGCGGAACATGGGTGCAGGTCGGCAGGTTGCGGCTGGCGGCGATCGATGCCGCAGCACCGCTGCTGCAGGATGCGGTGGTCACCGGCCATGACCGCAGCTTCGTCGGGCTGCTCGCCTGGCCAAACCTGGACGCCGCACGCGGCATCTGCGACGATCCGGTGGATGCGGCAATGCCGGAACGGCTGGTGAAGAACCGGGCGGTGGTCGCCCATCTGCGCGCCGGGCTGCGCCGTCACAATGAAAGCCATAGCGGTTCGTCGATGCGCATCGCCCGTGTCATCCTGATGAGCGAACCGCCTTCGATCGACGGCAATGAGATCACCGACAAGGGGTATGTCAATCAGGGCGCAGCCCTGACACGACGGCGTAACCTGGTGGAGCAACTTCACGCCGAACCACCTGGCCCGGACGTGATCGTCATCTGACTGTATGGGAGAGCGCATGCAGCAATCGAAACCTCCCTTCGCTGCCATCGAGTTCGCGCCGCCTTCGGTTGAGATGGAGGCAACGGGGGATGGCGGTCGCGTCCTGCGCGCGCGCGCGGCGCTCGGCCGCTACCCGGTCTCTTTGATCCACTACCTCGACCACTGGGCGGTGCGGGATCCGGAACGGCTCTTCCTCGCGGAGCGGAGCGGACCGGGAGATGCGCCATGGCGGCGGCTCGGCTACGGCGAGGCGGCCCGCTCTTCCGCGGCTGTGGCCGAAGCCTTGCTCGAGCGGGGCCTTTCGGTCGACCGGCCGGTCATGATCCTTTCGGGGAACGGCGTCGACCATGCCATCCTGACGCTGGCCTGCCTGCGATCGGGCATTCCGGTCGTGCCCGTCTCGCCGGCCTACTCGCTGATGAGCGGCGACTTCGCCAAGCTCCGCTACATTTACGATCTGGTGCGGCCCGGGCTGATCTACGTGGCGGCAGGGGAGCCTTTCTCGGCGGCGCTCGATGCGATCGGCGCCCGGCGGGTCGAGCTGGCGAGCAGTGCGCCGGCGCCGGCCGGACGCGCGGCAACTCCATTCGCTTCGCTACTCGCGGCGCAGCCCGGCGCGCGGCTGGCGAGTGCGACGGCACGAGTGACCGCGGAGACCATCGCCAAGATTCTCTTCACATCGGGCTCGACGGGCCTGCCCAAGGGCGTCATCAACACTCATGGAATGCTCTCGGCCAATCAGCAGATGCTGGCACAGTGCTGGCCATTCCTTGCGAGAATGGCGCCGGCGTTGCTCGACTGGCTACCGTGGAACCACACCTTTGGCGGCAATTTCAACCTCCACCTGGTGCTGCGCCATGGCGGCAGCCTGCATATCGACGCCGGCAAGCCGGCGCCAGGCCTGGTCGAGCAGACGGTCGCCAACCTGCGCGAGGTCTCGCCAAACATTTACTTCAACGTTCCCGCCGGGTTTGCCGCGCTGCTGCCCTATCTCGAGCGGGACGACGACCTGGCGCGTCGCTTCCTCGCCAATCTCAAGCTGATCTTCTATGCCGCCGCGGCCTTGCCGCAGGATCTCTGGGTTCGCCTCGAGAAGCTGGCGATCCGCCATCTTGGCCACCGGGTGACGATGACCTCCGCCTGGGGCTCGACCGAGACGGCGCCGCTCGCGACCCTGGCGCATTTCCCGCTGGAGGGTGCCGGCGTCATCGGCGTTCCGGTGCCCGGTGTGGAGATCCGCATGGTGCCATCTGGCAGCAAGATGGAGCTGCGCGTGCGCGGGCCGAACGTAACGCCCGGCTACTTCAAGCGGCCGGACCTCACCGCGGCCGCGTTCGACGCCGACGGCTTCTATCGCATCGGCGATGCCGGGCGCCTCGCCGACGAGGCGGATCCCTCGAAGGGTCTCGTCTTCGACGGCCGCACGGCGGAGGACTTCAAGCTGGCGACCGGGACCTGGGTGCATACCGGTGCGCTGCGCGTCGCCCTGCTGGCGGCGTGCTCGCCGCTGATTCAGGATGCGGTCGTCTGCGGCCATGATCGCGACGCGGTCTGCGTGCTGGCATGGCCAAGCCTCAATGCCTGCCGCGAGATTGCGGGATCGGCGCTGGAGCCGGCGGCTCTGGTCGGTAATCCGGGTTTGCTGGCGGTGCTCAGTGAGCGGCTCGAGAGCTACAACAGAACTCAAAGTGGATCTTCCACCCGGATCGCCCGGCTGCTGCTGCTCGCCGAGCCGCCCTCGATCGATGCGAACGAGATCACCGACAAGGGTTACATCAATCAGCGCGCCACGCTGGAGCGGCGACATGCCGATGTGGAACGGCTCTATGCCGATCCGCCGGAGCCGGCGGTCGTGGTGGCCGGGCCGTAGCGGTCCATCGATGTCCCGCTGGCAATGAAGGGCCCATTGACAAAGCCCGGCTTGCCATACGCCAGTTCGATGCCGTCCGGCGTCGTCACGCGGCCGCCGGCGGCCAGCAGGATCGCGTGCCCGGCGGCGGTGTCCCATTCCATGGTGCGGCCGAAGCGCGGATAGAGATCGGCCAGACCTTCGGCAAGACGGCAGAATTTCAGCGAGCTGCCAGCCCTCTCCAGCCGGGCGACCGGCAGGTGGGAAATGTAGTCCCTGGTTGCCTGATCGAGATGGGAGCGGCTGGCGAGCACGGTGAGGCCCGACCGTGGCGGCTGGCGTCTCCGGATCGGCTGCCAGGTGCCTTCGCCCTCGCGCCGTTCCGCGACCCTGCCGACGATGCCGCGATAGCAGAGGCCGAGCGCCGGCGCGATGATCACGCCAAGCAGTGGCCTGCCGCGTCCGACGAGGGCGACGTTGACAGTGAACTCGTCGTTGCGTTGCAGGAATTCGCGCGTTCCATCCAGCGGATCGACGAGCCAGAACCGTTCCTCGCCCGGGACTGCCGGAATCCGGCGTGACGCTTCTTCCTCGGCCACCACGGCATGAGGCGAGCGGGCGCGCAGGCCGGCCAGGATAACCCGTTCTGCCCTTTCATCCGCGTCGGTCACCGGGGATGCATCCGGCTTGCTGCGAGAGCCGATCGCGCCGCCATAGACCGCCATCACTTCCGCCGCTGCCTCTAGCGCGAGGCCGGTGGCAAGTTCCAGCTCATCGGCGCCGGCGCCCACCTTCAGGTCCTGTCCTGCGGCGGTCGCCGCTCATCCGCGATTTCGAGACCGACGATGCGGGCATTGATGAGCTGCTTGCCCGCATGCTCGAAGTTGACCGTCACCCGATCACCGATGACGGACTGGACCTGGCCGAGGCCCCAGTCCGGACGGTCCGGATGGCGGACCAGGCTGCCCGGTGTAACGCGGCTGTTCATATTCGTCTCTCGACAGTGGACGCAGGCGAGCACGGCAGGCATCTTAGGCCATCGTCACGTGCGGTGGCGAGCGGCAGGGGAGTTGTGCGGGTATGCTCGAACTGAACCTTATCGCCTATCTCAGCTCGCGGCTTTGCCACGATCTTGTTGGGCCAATCGGCGCGCTGGCGAACGGCGTGGAGATCCTGGCAGACGAGGATGATCCGGAGATGCGCCGCGAGGCGACCGAGCTGCTTGCCGCCAGCGCCGCCGAGGCATCCCGCCGGTTGCAGTATTTCCGCATGGCATTCGGCGCCCTCGGCGGACTGGGTGAGCGCGCGGCGATGGCCGAGCTGCGTCGCGCCGCGAGCGGCTATTTCGAGACGGGCCGGACGCAGCTCGTTTTTCCGGCCGAACTCGTCCTGCCGGCGGAGCTGCCCAAGACCGAAGCCAAGCTCCTGCTCAACCTGCTGCTGGTCGCCCAGGCGGCCCTGCCGCGTGGCGGGCAGGTCGAAGTGACGGCGTCGGGAGGCGATGGCTTCGCGGTCGGCGCCAGCGGCCCCGGCGCGCGGATCGAGCCATCGCTGGCGCTTGCCCTGCAGGATCGGGCCGGCGAGATCGAACTGAACAGCCACAATGCGGTGGCCGCCTATGCGGCGCGGCTGGCGGGCAGCGTGGGCGGACGCCTGCAGCTTGAAACACCGGTCGGGGACCATATCGGAATTCGCTTCATGAAAGGCTGAAAAGTGGCGGAAAACAGCCATTTCACCCCTTCTTAACTTGTTTCTTCGAAGCTCGCTCGGATGACCTTGCGGGCGGATCGACAGCCCGCCCAACCGGTGGGCAAGATGGACGACCTGCTGCGCGAATTCCTGACCGAAACGGCCGAAAGCATCAACCAGCTCGACGTCGAGCTGGTCAATCTCGAACGTGAGCCGGACAACCCGGCGCTGATCGCCAGCATCTTCCGCCTGGTCCATACGATCAAGGGAACCTGTGGCTTTCTTGGCCTGCCGCGCCTCGAGCATGTGGCTCATGCCGCCGAGAATGTCCTTGGCAAGTTCCGGGATTGCGAGCTGGTGGTCACGCCTGATTCAGTCAGCCTGATCCTCGCATCTATCGATCGGATCAAGTCGCTGCTGGCCGCCCTCGAGGATAGCGGACAGGAACCGGCGGGCGACGATGCAGAACTGATAGATAGCCTCGATGCGCTGGCGAGTGGCAAGGCCGTCCCCGTCGACGCGACACCGAATCCAGCCCGAATCCAGGACCTGCTCACACCGGCGCAGGATGCCGAGGGACCATTCGATTCGAAACTCGGGCGTGCCCTTCGCCCGGGCGAGGTATCGCTGGATGAACTTGAGGCTGCATTCCAGGCAGCCGCCGCGCCGCAGTCGTCACCTGGGGGCGTAGCCACTGCACACCGCGAGGCCGCACCCGCAAGGCAGGAAGTGGCAAGATCGGCAACGGATTCATCGCTCGCCAACCAGACGATCCGCGTCAATGTCGACCTGCTCGAGAACCTGATGACGATGGTGAGCGAGCTGGTCCTGACACGCAATCAGCTCCTGCAGATGGTGCGCAGCCTCGATGACAGCGAGTTCACGGTGCCGCTCCAGCGGCTCAGTCACGTGACCACCGAGCTGCAGGAAGGCGTCATGAAGACGCGCATGCAGCCCATTGGCAACGCCTGGGCAAAACTGCCGCGACTGATCCGCGACCTGTCGGTCGAGCTTGGCAAGAAGATCGAGCTGCAGATGCTCGGCCAGGAGACCGAGCTGGATCGCCAGGTGCTCGAACTGATCAAGGATCCGCTCACCCACATGGTCCGCAACTCCGCCGATCATGGACTGGAAAGGCCGCAGGAACGGCTCAAGGCCGGCAAGCCGGAGACGGGCCATATCACGCTGAATGCCTTCCACGAGGGTGGTCATATCATCATTGAGATCCGCGATGACGGACGCGGGCTCGATGTAGGCCGTATCCGCGCCAAAGCGATCGAACAGGGCCTGGCCATTCAGCAGGAACTGGACGGCATGGCCGAGCAGCAGGTGCTTCAGTTCATCTTCCGTCCCGGCTTCTCCACCGCTGCCAAGGTGACATCGGTCTCGGGCCGGGGTGTCGGGATGGACGTGGTCCGCACCAACATAGAGAAGATCGGCGGCACCGTCGATCTGAAGTCGGATAAAGGCAAAGGCACTACATTCACGATCAAGATTCCTCTCACGCTGGCCATCGTGTCGGCACTCATTGTCGAATGCGTCGGTGAGCGCTTCGCCATTCCGCAGATCAGCGTCGTGGAGCTGGTGCGCGTGTCAGAGGATTCCGAACACCGGATCGAGCGGATCAGCGAGACGCCGGTTCTTCGCCTGCGCGACCGGCTGCTGCCTCTCGTCTTTCTGGACCGCGTTCTTGCGCTCGCTGATGAAGCCGGGAGCAACCGAAAGAACGAGGCATTCGTCGTAGTCGTCCAGGTTGGTTCCAGCAACTTCGGAATCGTCGTCGACCGCGTATTCGATACAGAGGAGATCGTGGTCAAGCCGGTAGCGCCGATCCTGCGTGACATCGCGCTATTCTCGGGAAACACCATCCTTGGCGATGGCCGCGTCATCATGATTCTCGACCCGAACGGCATAGCCGCTGCCGCCGGCCAGCAAGCCGGTGGCGAGCATGACGTGCGATCGACGGAAAAGCGACAGGTCGGCCAGTCCGACGAGAGAACAGCCATGCTGGTCTTTCGGGCGGGCGGACCGGAACCGCGAGCCGTGCCGCTCGCGCTGGTGGCACGACTGGAGGAGTTTCCCGTCGAGAGAATCGAACGCTCGAACCAGCAGATTCTCGTGCAGTATCGCGGTCGTCTCATGCCGCTCGTCATGATGGAGGAGAAGTACGAGCTGCGGTCTGCAGGGGCGCAGCCAATCCTTGTCTTTGCCGACGGGGATCGCTCCATGGGCCTCGTCGTCGACGAAATCGTGGATATTGTCGAGGATCGCCTGCAGGTCGAACAGAAAGGCAGAAAGGCGGGAGTTCTCGGATCGGCGGTCGTCGCGGGCCAGGCAACCGAGATCGTCGATGTCGGTTACTACCTGCAGAAAGGATTCGGCGACTGGTTTCAGGCCGCGAGCGAGGGCGCTTTTGGCGAAGTGGCCGCGAAACGGCGGGTCCTGTTGGTCGACGACAGTCCGTTCTTCCGGCACATGCTGGCGCCCATGCTATCGGTCGCCGGCTATGAAGTGACGACCGCAGCCGATGCCAGGGCAGCGCTGCGCTACCGTGAAGACGGCCAGGCATTCGATGTGATCATCAGCGATATCGAAATGCCGGGCATGAGCGGCTTTGATTTCGCGCGCGCGGTCAGGGAGGATGAACGCTGGCACGCGACCCCGATCGTGGCGCTTTCCTCGCATGCCTCCGCCCGCGATTTCGAGCGGGGTCGAGAGGCGGGGTTCAGTGACTACGTGCCAAAATCAGACCGTGACGCACTTCTGCAGACCCTCTCCGCGACCCTGGCCGTTCGAGGTGCGGCATGAAAGAGACATCAACGAGAAATTTCGTGACTGTCACCATCGCCGGTCAGCTCTTCGGCATTCCCGTCCTCTGTGTCCAGGATGTGCTGGGTCCCCAATCCATCACCCGCATTCCCCTGGCGCCGCCCGAGGTGGCGGGAGCGCTCAACCTGCGCGGGCGGATCGTCACCGCGATCGATGTCCGACGTCGACTCAACCTGCCGCCACGAACCGATGGCGGGCGTGGCATGAGCGTGGTGGTCGAGCATAGGGGCGAGCCTTACAGCCTGCTGATCGACAGTGTCGGTGAGGTGATCGAGGTCGATGAAGCTGCTTACGAACGCGCTCCGGCGACCCTCGATCCGCTCTGGCGACAGATCTCCAGCGGCATCTATCGCCTGGACGGGGAGCTTCTGCTCAGCCTCGACGTCGATCGCCTGCTCGATTTTGGCAACACAACCATGGCGGCTTAGCGCGGGGGAGGGGAAGCATGCGGCGATGCCTGGTGGTCGACGACTCGCGGGTGATAAGGACAGTGGCACGGCGGATACTCGAGCAACTGTCCTTCGAGATCGAGGAGGCGGTGAATGGCGAAGAGGCATTGCAGGCCTGTCGCCGTCAGATGCCGGAGGCAATCCTGCTCGACTGGAACATGCCGGTCATGGATGGGCTGACATTCCTCAAGACGCTGCGCGGCACACTCGGCGGCGACGCACCGGTCGTGGTCTTCTGCTCGACCGAGAATGATGTCGCGCATATCCGCACCGCGATCGAGGCCGGCGCGAACGAGTACATCATGAAACCCTTCGACCGGGACATCATCGAAGCAAAATTTGCTCAGGCGGGATTACTGTAAGTGCAGGCAGTCGAGTTGCAGAGCGGAACAGGGCGCGCCGCGCGGCAGGAAGGGCCGTACCGGGTAATGATCGTCGACGATTCCGCGGTCATCCGGGGCCTGATCACGCGCTGGCTGAGTGAAGAAGCGGACATCGTCGTCGTTGGCTCTGCCGGCAACGGCGCGCTCGCCCTGAAGCAGCTCGTCCGGCTCGACCCCGAGGTGCTGGTCCTCGATGTCGAGATGCCGGAGATGGACGGACTGACCGCGCTGCCTAAAATGCTCGGGCTGCTCCCGGATCTCAAGATCGTGATGGTTTCGACGCTCACGGCGCGCAATGCCGATGTCAGCCTGCGTGCCCTTGCCGCCGGGGCGGCGGACTATGTCCCCAAGCCGGGCACCGGCCGGGAGATGCAGGGTGCCCCGAATTTCCGCGCCGATCTGATTGCCAAGGTCCGGGCGCTCGGCCAATCGTCCCGCCTGAAGAGCGGAAGTCGCCGCCGAAACCAGAATTCCCCGGCCTTGCCCCTACCTCCGTCCGGGTCTGAGGCCGCGGGGGGGCGCGTGCGCGCGCCGCAGCCTTGTGCGGCAAAGGTGGTGCTGCGACCCGCGAGCCGATCGCCGGCGCATGTTCTGGCGATCGGCAGTTCGACGGGCGGGCCGCAGGCGCTCTTCTCCGTTCTCGGCGCCCTGAAAGGATGCCTGGAACTGCCGGTCCTCGTCACCCAGCACATGCCGCCGACATTCACAGCGATCCTCGCCGAACATCTGCATCGCCAGAGTGGCGTGGATTGCCACGAGGCATTGGATGGAGAGCCGGTGCTGCCCGGCCGTGTCTATCTGGCACCCGGCGACTGGCACATGCGGGTCCAGGAACGCGATGGGCGCAAATACATCCAACTGGATCAGGAAGCGCCTGAGAATTTCTGCCGGCCGTCCGTCGACCCCATGCTGCGCAGCCTCTGCCGCGTGTATGGCGCACACGTGCTTGCCATAATACTGACCGGGATGGGCTCGGACGGGTATCGCGGCTGCCAGGCTGTGGTGGAGGCGGGCGGGAACGTGATTGCCCAGGACGAAGCAAGCAGCGTCGTCTGGGGAATGCCTGGCGTGGTAGCCAGCGCCGGGCTTTGCAGCGCGGTTCTGCCGCTGCAGGAGATCGCGCCCGCTGTGCGGCGGTTGAGCGTGGGAGTGGCCGCATGACGCCGCAGGACTTTGACTATATCGCCGCTGTTCTGAGGCAGCGCTCCGGTCTTGTGATCATGCCGGACAAGACCTATCTGCTCGAGAGCCGGCTGGTGCCGCTGGCCCGACGGCGCGGGCTCGGTGGACTGGATCAGCTCATCCAGAGGATGCGTGCCGTGCGGGACGAGAAGCTCACGGCGGAAGTTGTCGAGGCGATGACGACGAACGAATCGTTCTTCTTTCGCGACGGCAAGCCATTCGAAATCTTTCGGCAGCAGACCCTGCCGTCGCTGATCGCCTCGCGCGCCCAGCAGCGACAGATCCGCATCTGGTCCGCTGCCTGTTCCACCGGGCAGGAACCCTATTCCCTGGCGATGATTCTCAGAGAGGAGGCCGCCCGCCTCGCCGGCTGGCGCATTGACATACTGGCGACCGACCTTTCCGTCGAGGTGCTGGAGCGGGCGAAACTCGGGCTCTATACCCAGTTCGAGGTGCAGCGCGGCTTGCCGATTCAGTTCCTTCTCAAATACTTCGCCCAGGTCAACGACATGTGGCAGATCGAACCGTCGGTCCGATCGATGGTGCGGTTCCGGCAATACAACCTGCTCGACGATCCCACGCCACTTGGCGGCTTCGACGTGATTTTCTGCCGCAACGTCCTCATTTACTTCGATCAGCCGACGAAGCGACTGATCCTCGATCGCATGTCCCAGCTCATTCCGCCCGACGGCGCCCTCTATCTCGGTGGCGCGGAAACCGTGCTCGGCGTATCGGACAGTTTCAAGCCGTTGCCGGGCCTGCGCGGCGTTTACGGCGTCGCTGCCTGAGCGTGCAAAGGATCAAGCCCGATCCGCCGGTCTGGCGAATCGGGCTTGCGGGAGAAACGTACCAGCTTGTCCGAGGGGATGCGGATCAGCTCGCCTTGGCGCGGCGCTGCTGGTCCGCTTCGGAGGAATCGCGCAATACGTAGCCACGACCCCAAACCGTTTCTATGTAATTCTCGCCGCCGGTGGCGGAAGCAAGCTTCTTGCGCAGCTTGCAGATGAAGACATCGATGATCTTCAGTTCCGGCTCGTCCATGCCGCCATAAAGGTGGTTGAGGAACATTTCCTTGGTGAGCGTCGTGCCTTTTCGCAGCGACAGCAGCTCGAGCATCGCATACTCCTTGCCGGTCAGATGCAGGCGCTGGCCTTCGACCTCGACCGACTTCGAGTCGAGATTGACCGCAAGCTTGCCCGTACGGATGACCGACTGCGAATGACCCTTCGAGCGTCTGACGATGGCGTGGATGCGCGCAACCAGTTCGTCGCGGTTGAAGGGCTTTGTGAGATAGTCGTCGGCGCCGAAGCCCAGGCCCTTTACCTTCTTCTCGGTCTCGGCCATGCCGGAGAGAATGAGTATCGGTGTCTCGACCTTGGCGGTGCGGAGCTTCTTCAGCACGTCATAGCCGCTCATGTCCGGCAGGTTCAGGTCGAGTACGATGATGTCGTAATCGTACAGCTTCCCCAGATCGATGCCTTCCTCGCCGAGATCGGTGCAGTAGACATTGAACCCCTCGCCCTTGAGCATCATCTCGATGCTTTTGGCGATCAACGCATCATCCTCGATCAGAAGCACGCGCATCTTGGCCCCTCCTCGCTGGTCGAGGGTTAATATTAACCATCTGCCTTAATAAAAGGTAAATCCCGGCGAAATCAACTAAATCATTGCCGGACAATAAAAATAACCGGTTCGGCGTTTAACCGGGATTTAAGCAGAAACGGCCCAGCATCTGCTGACGACCACGATGTTCCATCCGCTTCAGGGGCCAAGAATTGCATAACATCCTGGCAGAGATCGACCGCCTGCCCTCGCTTGAGCTGTACGGTCGCGTGACTGGCGTCCAGGGCCTCATGATCGAGGTGGGCGGTCTGGCCCGGACCCAGGCGATCGGTTCGCGGCTGTCACTGGTGGCCCGTGGCGGGCAAGAGATTCCCGGAGAGATCGTGGGCTTCCGTCGCGACCAGGCGGTGGTCCTGCCGTTTGGTGCCGTGGATGGTGTCGGAATCGGCTGCCGCGCCGTCGCCCTGGCGCGGCAGGCGGCGATCCATCCGGACATTTCCTGGCTTGGCCGCGTGATCGACGCGCGCGGCGAGCCGGTCGATGGCGGACCGCCACTGCGTCAGGGGCCGCGGGCCTATCCGTTGCGCGCGGCACCGCCGCCGGCGCATGCGCGGCGCCGGGTTGGGTCGCGCATCGATCTGGGCGTGCGCGCGCTCAATTCCTTCGTCACCTGCTGCCGCGGCCAGCGCATGGGCGTTTTCGCCGGTTCCGGCGTGGGCAAATCGGTGTTGATGTCGATGATGGCCCGCTATACCGGCGCGGACGTGAATGTCATCGGCCTGGTCGGCGAGCGCGGCCGGGAGGTGCAGGAATTCATCGAGGACGATCTGGGCAAGGACGGGCTGGCGCGTTCCGTCCTCGTGGTCGCCACCTCGGACGAGCCGGCGCTGCAGCGCCGGCAGGCCGCCTACCTGACGATGGCGCTTGCCGAGTTTTTCCGTGACCTCGACCTCGATGTGCTCTGCCTCATGGACAGTGTTACGCGATTTGCCATGGCGCAGCGCGAAATCGGCCTTGCCGGCGGCGAGCCGCCGGCGGCGAAGGGTTATACGCCGACGGTTTTCGCCGAGTTGCCGAAGCTCCTGGAGCGCGCCGGGCCCGGTACGGGCAAAGGGAGCATCACCGGTATCTTCACCGTCCTGGTGGAAGGGGATGACCATAACGAGCCGATCGCGGACGCGGTGCGTGGCATTCTCGACGGCCATATCGTTCTCGACCGGCAGATCGCCGAACGCGGGCGCTATCCGGCGGTCAACGTGTTGAAGTCCGTCTCCCGGACCATGCCGGCCTGCAATGCGGCGGCCGAAGGCGAGATCATCCAGCGGGCACGGCGGCTGCTTGCGACCTACGAGGACATGGCAGAGCTCATCCGGATCGGCGCCTACCGTCGCGGCAGCGACCCGGAGGTCGACGCGGCCATAGCGCGCCAGCCGCAGCTCGAAGCGTTCCTGGCGCAGGGCAAGGAGGAAAGTTCGACGCTGGCCGAGGGCTTCAGGGCGCTCGCCGGCATCGTGGGTGGTGGGCAGGGGATGGCTGAGGTTGCCGCATGAAGAGCGTTGGGACACTGATCCGGCTGCACCGCTGGCAGCTCGACGAGCGCCGGCGCGTGCTCAAGGACCTGGAAGAGATGCGGACCGGGATGGAGGAGCGCCTAGCTCGCCTTTCGCGCGAAATCGAGGCCGAACAGGCGCGCGCGGCAAACGACGAGCTGCGTTTCGCATACGGCCCTTTCGCCAGGCAGGCGATCGAGCGGCGCCAGACCATCCTGCGATCCATTGAGGAAATCGCGGGCCGCATAGAGAAGGCCCGGGAGGATGTCGCCGATGCCTATCGCGAGGCCAAGAAGTATGAACGGCTTGAGCAAGAGCAGCGCCACCGTGACCAGATGCGCGCCGGCCGCCTGGAGCAGCGTTCTTTCGACGAAGTTGCCCTGGCGGGGTTCGAGCGGCGTCGCCGCGCCTCCTGAGGTTTCAGGTCCGATCGCTTAGATGGCGATGGACCCGCCGGCCTGGCGTGGTGCAAGCGATTCTAGTGGCGTCACCGGGAAGGGCGTCACGGTCTGGAAGGCGAGTGCGCCGCCAATCCCTGCCTCCTCCAGGCCACGATGGAAGATCGTTTCGATATCGCTCCGCATCGCTGCCGGCAGCGGCCGGTGCGTGCGCAGGAAAAGATCAAATACCTTCTCGCGCACGAAACCGTCGATCTGGACCGGACCGAGTTCGCTCAGGCGCAGTTCGATCACGAAGCGGCTGCCGCGCTCGCTGCCGTCGCGGCCCTGGCGGGCGAAGCCCCTATGGAAGAACCAGACCGGCAGAACCCGGTCATGACCGGCAAGCGGCAGGGCGAACGCGCGCCATTCGCTGCCGGCCTGATCCCGCTCCAGTCGCTGCATCTCCCGCAAGTCCTCGCCGAGGCGCCGCGCCGCGTTCTCCTTGCCGTGGGTGCGCATCGCGGGTTCGATCTGGTCCTCGATCAGCCGGCCGATTTCACCCCGGCGCAGTCCGGCGAGAAAGACGAACAACCGCTCGATGCCCCTGGGCGCCAGGCGCGGCGTCATTTCGCGAAGCGGCTCCGCCGCCGCGCCAACGGACAGGGCTTCGGTGAAGTCAGGCCAATCCTCAAGCGCATGACCGCGAATGCCGCCGAGGCTGCGCGACGGCCTTTCCGCGCTCGCTGCTGGAAGTATTTCCATGACTTCCACTTCCAGCGTCGGCGCAAAAGTCACGCCGGGCGGCAAGCTCCGGGCAATGTTGCCGAGCGCGGTGCGGTAGATCCAGCGATCCCCGGTTCGCGCCTGGATCGGGACGACTGTCAGCCGCATGCCCGGACCGAGCGGTTCGCTTGGCACGGCCGCCTCGCCTGGCATCGGCGCCCCGGCGAGCTCGGCCAATGGCACGGGTCGCAAGCGGATCTCGGTGCCGGCTGGCAGCAGCAGCGGCGCGCGGCGGTCGCCCGCATTGACCGGCTGCAGCAGCAGCGCGGAAAGGCTGTCGGGTAGTGCCGTCGGCAGGCGCAAGCCCTGCGCCGGTCGATCGGCGGGCCGTGGACCGGGCTCTGCTTTCAGCAACAGCTCGCGGGCTGTGCCAAGACGTTCGTCGTCGAGCGCGATCATCAGGGCCCGGACCAGGTCGTCCAGCGTGCCGGTAATGGCGAGAAGCAGCCGCTGGCCGAGCTGAAGGCCGGTGCCGTCGGCGCGAAACAGGCGGCCATCGGCCAGTTCGAGCATAAGTCGGCCATCCTCGCCAGCGATCACCGTGGCGGCCAGTTCGCCCATTCCTACCAGACGTAGAAGCGAGGCGCTCAGCGTGACCGCACTGTCCTGGGCTGCGGCCGGCTGGCTTGCCGCGACGGGCGATGGCGCTGCCGATGCCGCCGGTTGCTGGGCGCGGGGCCCGGGCGAACGGATCGCCGAGGATGGCGCAATTTCTCTCATGCGCTGTCCAGGAGGCGGCGCGCCAGCGCCTCGATATCGCTTGCCGCCTCGGAGCCGGGATGCCGGGTGAGCAGCGAGGTCTGATGACGGATCGCGTCGCGGACACGCTCATCGCGACGGATAACGCCGGCGAGTGGCGGGGAGAGCTTCAGGAATCCTTCGCAGGCCTTGAGCAGCTTGGCGTAGGTGCGTTCGCCCTCGCGGTGACTTGGCGCCATGTTGACCACCACGCGCAGGTCGGTCCCGCTCCTACGCTGGTTGGTCAGCTTGATGAAGGCATAGGCGTCGGTCAGCGCGGTCGGTTCGTCGGTGGTCACCACCAGCGTGCAGCCGGCCGCATCGACCATCGCACGCACGGCGCTGTCGATGCCGGCGCCGAGATCGACG
This sequence comes from Alphaproteobacteria bacterium, assembly GCA_026126215.1. Taxonomy (GTDB): domain Bacteria; phylum Pseudomonadota; class Alphaproteobacteria; order Ferrovibrionales; family Ferrovibrionaceae; genus JAHCJQ01. The sequence continues at coordinate 9,797 of JAHCJQ010000016.1, read as the reverse complement.
ACGATCCTGTCGTAGCGCGTCGCCTGTTGCAGCAGTTCGGCGCGCAGGCCAAGCAGGCTTGCGCTCTCAAGGCTGGCCAGGCTCGCGCTTCCCGAGCGTCCGGCCAGCACATCGAACCCGCCACCTGCATGCGCGACGATCGCATCCTGCAGCCGGTAGTCGCCTTCGACCACGCCAGCCAGGTCCCGGTCGGGCATGAGGCCGAGCTGTACATCGACATTCGCCAGTCCGAGATCGCCGTCGAACAGCAAGGTACTGCTTCCCTGCCGTGCCAGCGCGTGAGATAGGCTGACCGCGAGCCACGTCTTGCCGACGCCGCCTTTGCCGGAGGCGACGCAGATCATGTTGCGCGTCGGACTGGCCGCCGGGTGGCGCCCGGGACGATCCATCTGCGGCAGGTAGACGACGGTGTTGCTCATATCCGGGCCTCGTCGAGGGCGTGTTCGTCATGGGCATTTTGCGGGTCGCGAAGCAGGAGGCGCGCAAGCTGGCGCGGATCGAGCGCGTGCAGGCCCTGGCCGATATAAGGGCTCCCCGTCGCCTCGGCGAGGGCCAGCCCGGTCGCCTCCGCGGCGTGAAGGACGGCGCCGAACCGGCGCGCCGCATCGAGCTTGCTCAGAATGAGTCGTCGCGCGCCAAGCCCGGCGAAGACTCCGGCGATATCGGCCGCCTCCAGGGGGTCGATGCCCGCAGGCAATACCAGCAGCGGCTCAGCACCGCTGCCCTCGGTCAGTGCCCGCGTCTCCATGACTTCATCGCGGCTGTACGGATTGCAGCCGGCGGTGTCGATGAGCACCGGTCCGTCGCTGCCATGCGCGTCGATCGCCGCGCGAAGTTCCTCCGGCCCGCTGGCGATGACATGGGTGAGGCCGAGAATGCCGGCATAAGCCGCCAGTTGCTCTGCCGCGCCGGCGCGCGAGGCATCGCAGCCGACCAGATGCGGTCGTTGACCCGCCAGGACGAGGCGCGCGGCAAGCTTTGCCGTCGAGACGGTTTTCCCCGCGCCTTGCGGCCCGACAAGGATCAGAGGCCGGACTGGCGTCTCGGGCAGAGGGCGGAACATCAGCGTGGCGGCGAGTGCCTGCGCCAGCGCCGCTTCGCTATCGGCGCACGCCTTCTGCGCGAGACGGTTAAGCACACGCTGCGCCAGCCGGGGTGGCAGCCCGTGATATGCAAGACAATCGCCAAGGCGGGCAATGTCGGGCTGCGGTCGCGCCTGCCGCGTGCTCCGTCCAGCGCCGTCCGCCTTGCGCGGGCGGTACGGACCGTCGATCGCGGCAATGACCTCGGCGCCCTGTTCGTTCTCGGTGCTCGAGAGGATGATCGCCTCATCGCCCATTTCGCGCCTGACCTGGCGCATGGCCTCGGCAATGTCGGCGGCCCGGAATGATCTGACCCGCATGAGCTGCTATGGCCTCATATCTGCGCCAGTGTGCGCAGTCTTGCCTTCGGATGGATCTCGTTCTGCGACAGGACCATGGTGGCCGGGCGGAACCGCTCGATCACCGAGCGCACGAAAGGACGAACGGCGGGACTGGTCAGCAGGACTGGCATGTGACCCTCCATGGCAAGTCGTTCGAAGGTGGCGCGCACCTGCGCGATGAAGTCATGCAGCCGGCTCGGCGCCATGGCAAGCTGCCGGTCCTCGCCCTGACCGGCGATCGATTCGGCAAATGCCTGCTCCCAGGTGGGCGAGAGCGCGACCAGTGGGACATAGCCGTCGGTTCCGGTATTGGCCGAGGTGATCTGGCGGGAGAGGCGGGCGCGCACGTGTTCGGTCAGGAACGTCACGTTGTGCGTGTAGGTGACCGCCTCCGACAGGCCTTCGAGGATGGTTGGCAGGTCGCGGATCGAGATTCGCTCCGCCAGAAGCGCCTGCAACACGCGCTGGACCGCATTCACCGAGAGCTGAGCCGGAATGAGGTCGGCGATCAGCTTTTGGTGCTGCTTCGGCAGGTCGTCGAGCAGCTTCTGCGTCTCGGCATAGGAGAGCAGGTCCGCCATGTTGTCCTTCAGCACCTCGGTCAGGTGCGTGGTGACGATCGTGGCCGGATCGACCACGGTGTAGCCCCGGAAAGATGCCTCCTCGCGAAGCTGCTCCTCCACCCACATGGCCGGCAGGCCGAAGGTCGGCTCGATCGTTTCCTCGCCGGCGATCTGCACGCGCTCCCCGCGCGGGTCCATGACCAGCAGATGCCCGAGCCTGAGTTCGCCACGCCCTGCCTCGACCTCCTTGACGCGAATCACGTAGGACTGCGCCGGCAGGTGCATGTTGTCCAGGATGCGCACCGAGGGCATGACGAAGCCCATCTCTCCGGCGAGCTGGCGGCGCAGTGCCTTGATCTGGTCGGTGAGACGAAAGCCACGGGCATCGTTGATCAGGGAAAGCAGGCCATAACCCAGTTCCAGGCGGAGATCGTCGATGGCCAGCGCCGCCGTGATCGGCTCCTCGATCGGCACCGCCGGAAGCTGTTCCTCTGCCGCTTTCTCGGCTTCGGCCTTGCGCTGCCGGCTTCGCGTCATCGACCATGCGGCCGTTCCGGCGATGCCCCCCAGGATCATGAAGGGGAGCATCGGCACGCCCGGCAGAAGCGCCAGGGCCATCATCAGGCCGGCGGAGACGCCAAGCGCCTTGGGATAACCGCCGAGCTGCGCAAACAACGCCTTGTCGGTCGAACCCTCGGTGCCGGCCTTGGACACCATCAGGCCGGCGGCGGTGGAGACGATGAGTGCCGGGATCTGCGAGACCAGGCCGTCGCCTACGGTCAGGCTGGTGTAGGAGTAGGCGGCATCGGCGAAGCTCAATCCCATCTGGCCGACGCCGATTACCATGCCGGCCACGATGTTTATGAAAGTGATCAGCAGGCCAGCCACGGCATCGCCGCGAACGAACTTGGCCGCGCCGTCCATGGCGCCGAAGAAGCTGCTTTCATCCTCCAGCGTCCTGCGCCGCCGCCGCGCTTCCTGCTCGTCGATCAGTCCGGCGGAAAGGTCGGCGTCGATGGCCATCTGCTTGCCGGGCATGGCATCGAGGCTGAATCGGGCCGCGACCTCGGCGATGCGCCCCGAGCCCTTCGTGATGACGATAAAGTTCACGATCACCAGAATGGCGAAGACGATGATGCCGATCACGAAGTTGCCTTGCATCACGAAATCGCCAAAGGCGGCGATTACCTGTCCCGCCGCCTCCTTGCCCTCGTGCCCATTGGCGAGGATGAGCCGCGTCGAGGCGAGGTTGAGGGAAAGGCGCAGCATCGTCGAGATCAGCAGCACGGTTGGGAAGGAGCTGAAATCCAGCGGCTTGCCGATGAACAGCGCCACCATGAGGATCAGCACCGAGAAGGTGATCGAGAGCGCAAGAGAAATGTCGAGCAGCCAAGTCGGCATCGGAAGGACGAGAACGACGAGGATCGCCATCACGCCGAGGGCCAGCATGACGTCGCCGTGACCCAGCGCCTCCTTGAGCCGCCTCGTCACGGGCGCGAACCCCGCCATGTTGCCACCTTCAGCCATGGTTCCCTTCCTGCATGCGGGATATCACGTATAGAGTTTAGATCGCCGCCCGCTGGCCATCGCCCGGCATCGGCACGGCGATGCCGTCGTCGCTGTAGAGCTTCAGCTTGTTGCGCAGGGTGCGTATCGATATTCCGAGAATGTTCGCAGCGTGTGTGCGGTTCCCGAAGCAGTGATTGAGCGTGTCGAGGATGAGTTCCCGCTCCATGTCGGCGACGGTGCGCCCGACCGGCGAGCGAGAGGCGGCGGGCGCACTGGCCTCCGCCTCCGATGGCCGGCGTCCGTCCGGCAGGCGGATGGCGTCCGCACCGATCTCGGCACCGGTCGCCAGCAGAACCGCGCGATGCATGGTGTTTTCCAGCTCCCGGACGTTGCCTTTCCATGGGGCGCGCTTCAGTTCGGCCAGTGCCTCGGCGGATATCGGCCGGGGAGGCAGACCATTCGCGCTCGCATACTTGCGGGCGAAATGTTCGGCCAGTACCTCGATGTCCGCCGGGCGCTGGCGCAGAGGCGGCACTTTCAGGTTGAGCACGTTGAGCCGGAACAGAAGATCTTCGCGGAATGCGCCGCGCGCCACTTCTGCGGCAAGATCGCGGTTCGAGGTCGCCACGATGCGAATATCGACCTTGACCGGACGGGTTCCGCCGACCCGGTCTATTTCGCGTTCCTGGATGGCGCGAAGCAGCTTTGCCTGCAGCCGGACATCCATCTCGCTGATCTCGTCGAGCAGCAAGGTGCCACCGTTCGCTTCCTCGAACTTGCCGATGCGACGCGCAACCGCGCCGGTAAAGGCGCCTTTCTCGTGCCCGAAGAGTTCCGATTCGAGCAGGTTGTCGGGAATCGCCGCGCAGTTGATGGAGACGAAGGGCTGCTCGGCGCGCGCACTCTTCTCGTGGAGGTAGCGCGCCAGGACTTCCTTGCCAGTGCCGCTTTCGCCGGTGATGAGAATGCTGGCACCGGAAGCCGCAACCTGGTCGGCCAGGCGGATCAACTCAGCCATGGCCGGATCGCGGTGGATGAGTGTACGGCTCTCCTCCGTCACCGCTTCGAGGACGGCGGCAATCAGCTCGGCTTGTGGCGGCAGGGGCAGGTATTCCTTGGCACCTGCCTTGATGGCGGCGACCGCAGCGCGGCTGTCGGAGCCGACCCCGCAGGCGACCACCGGCAGGTTGATGCGCTCGCCGGCCAGGCTGCCCACCAGGCGGCGGATATCGAGGCCGACATCGATCATGGCCAGGTCCGCGCCCTGGCCATTGCGCAGTGCATGCAGCGCCGCATCGATGTCTCCCACATGCGCGACTTTCGCACCGCGAGAGAGGGCGATCTTGCTTGCCTCGCCGATCTGGCCGTTCAGGGAGCCGATGATGAGAAGACGCATGAAGCTGCTCCGTCGTTCAATCGAAGAGGCGGACTCGGGCCTGTGGCGGCAGAATGCCGTTCAGCATCGTTTCGAGTATGCGCGGGTTCTCCTGACGTCCGATCGAGCCGGCCGCGAGGAGGAAGATCTGGTTCAGGAGCGCTTCTTCCTCGGAATTGCGCTCGAGTTTGGCGGCAAGGGGGGCGAAGACCATGTTGGCGAGCACGGCACCGTAGAAGGTGGTGAGGAGGGCGAGCGCCATCCCCGGGCCAATCGCGGACGGATCGTCCAGATTGCCGAGCATCTGGACCAAGCCGACCAGCGTGCCGATGAGGCCCATGGCGGGTGCCACTTCGGCGGCCTTGCGCAGCACGCTCACGCTCTTGGCGTGGCGCTGCACGATGGCCTGCGCATCCTGGCGGAGAATCCGCTCCATTTCCTCTGCCGCCATGCCGTCGATTGCAAGCTGCATCGCCTTGCGTTGGAAACCGTTGAGGTTCTCGCGGGCAAGCAGCGGTTGCAGCGCAAGCCGGCCCTGTCGGCGCGACCGGTCGGCCAGTTGCAGCGCCCGGCGCGCCGCTTCGGACGGCTCGACGGAGCGGCGCAGCAATGCCCCGAGAACCACCGCCTGGGCGCGCCAGATTTCCGCGAACGAGAAGGATATTGTTGTGACCGCGAAGGTGCCGCCCAGCACGATCATGATCGAAGGCCAGTCGAGGAAGGCGCGCGGCGTGCCGCTCGAGGCGACGGCGAGCGCGATCAGCGCGAAGCCCGTCAGCAGTCCCGCTACGGTAGCCAGGTCAATCGACCTCTCGCCAAGGCGCATCATGGGTCCTCCGCCCGGGGCTTCAATCCTTCTCGCCCTTGATGATCTCGGTCATGGTGATGCCAAGACGATCGTCCATGACCACGACCTCTCCCCGCGCCACGAGGCGGTTATTCACGTAGATGTCGATCGCCTCGCCAACCTTGCGATCGAGTTCGACCACGGCGCCGCGGCCGAGCTTCATGAGCTGGCTGACCTGCATGGTCGACTTGCCAAGCACCGCAGAGACATGAACGGGTATGTCAAAGACCGGCTCCAGATCCGTCGCAGTGCGCGGCTGTCCAGCCTGCCCGTCGTCTTCCTCCTCCACGGTGCCGCTCGTCGCGGGTGCGCCCAGCTTGTTCAGGTCCTGCAGTTCCAGATCCTCGTTCTGCGACATGACTATGCCTTTCAACCTGCTGTCATGCGCGCCTCGCGCATGACAATCTCCGTGATCCGCTCGACCAGCGCCGCCTCGTCCCTGATGGCACCGCCATCCGCCCATTCCAGGCGGCAGTCGCCGCCACGCAATCCGTCGTCGGGCAGGAGAACGATCTGCCCCTCATAGCCGCCGCGTTCCACAATGGCGTGGATCCGCGCCCGCAGCGCCTCGACCACAACTTCCGATGCCCGCACGACAAGCCGTGGTTCCTCGCGCTGCTCATCGATGCAGCGCTCGATCACGGCCACGACCTCATCGACCGGCGCCAGTCGGGTGAAGTTCGATGAGAGCTTGCGGCCAATAGCGACGCCGAGCCTGGCGGCGGCCTCGCGCAGGGCGGCAATTCCGGCCGTCTGCTGGCGCATGATCTCGGCCACGCCCGACTCAAGCGTGCGAAGGGCTGCGAGCATCTCCTGCTCAAGCGCGGCCCGCGCCGCCGCATCGCCCATTCTGCGTCCCTCTGCAATGCCTTCCTGCCGGGCCGCCTCAAGATCGGCAACCCCGAAGCGGGGCGCGCTGACGGCAACTGCTTCCTCCTCCGGTTCGTCGAAGGACCTGTCGAAGAGAAACTTGGCTTTCTGAGGCATGTCAGTAGACCAGCTCGTCGTCGCCCTTGTTGTCGGCAAGGACAATCTCGCCCTTCGCCGCCAGCTCCTTGGCGACCTGGACCATCTGCATTTGCGCCTCGTCGACCTCGCGCAGCCGCACTGGTCCCTTCGCTTCCATGTCCTCGCGCAGGATCTTTGCAGCTCGTTCGGACATGTTGGAGAAGAAGAGGTCGCGAAGCTGCTCGGAAGCACCCTTGAGCGCCACGGCGAGCTTGTCCTTGTCGACCTGGCGCAGCAGGGTCTGCACGGCAGATGGGTCGAGCTTGATCAGGTCCTCGAAGGTGAACATCAGGGCCTTGATCCGCTCCGCGGCATCGCGGTTGCGCTCCTCCATGGCGACCAGGAAGCGCGATTCAGCGTTTCGATCGAGGTTATTGAAGATCTCGGCGATCACCTCATGGCTGTCGCGACGGTTCGTGCGTGCCAGATTGCTCATGAACTCGACGCGGAGTGTCTGCTCCACCTTCTCCAATATTTCCTTCTGCACCGACTCCATCCGGAGCATGCGCATCACCACTTCGACCGCAAAATCCTCGGGCAATGCCGCGAGAACCCGTGCAGCATGCTCGGAGCGGATCTTGGAGAGAACCACGGCGACGGTCTGCGGATACTCGTTCTTAAGATAGTTGGCGAGTACCGTCTCGTTGACGTTGCCAAGCTTGTCCCACATCGTCCGTCCGGCCGGCCCGCGGATCTCCTCCATGATCTGGTTGACTCGGTCCTCGGGCAGAGCCTTGAGCAGCAACCGTTCGGTGCTGTCGAAGCTGCCGACCAGGGATCCGGTACTCGACATCTGATTGGTAAATTCGATGAAGAGCTGCTCGATGGTCTCCGAGGAAATGCTGCCGAGGTTCGCCATGGTCTGCGAGACCTCCCTGATCTCCTCGTCGTCAAGGAGATTCCAGATCGGCGCGCCATGCTCCTCACCCAGGGCCAGCATGATGATGGCCGCCTTCTGGGGTCCGGTGAGAGAGCGAAGTTCGTCCCTGCCTGCCATTTCCTCGATCCCTCGATGCGAACCGGCGCCCCCGGCTCACGCGTTCTGATAGATCCAGTTGCGCATGATCGACACCGCCTCTTCCGGATGGTTGGAGACGATTTCGCCGATCTTCTTGATGCTCGAAGCCTTGACCTGGCCCTGGACCTTCGCCACGTCGATCATCTGCTCGATGGCGCTGCGCGGGCCGGCAGCGGTCATGGCACCCGCCTGTTCGGGCGACATCAGGGCGGGGGTCGCGGTGCCAGGCGGGAGCTGCGCCTGCCCGGCGACGCCCGGCGCCGTCAGCATGCCCGGTTGCGCCGGGCCGACAAGAAGGCGGTTGACGATGGGTCGGACGACGAAGAGCAGGGCGATGAGGGCCAGCAGGCCGAGAAGGAGTTTCTCGCCGATGCGGAACAGGTCTGACTTCTCCAAGCCGAGGAAGGCATCGGATTCGGCCGCATTGCCGATCTCTTCGGCGCCGGCAAAGCGCATATTGACGACTTCGACCGTGTCGCCGCGCCTGGCATCGAAGCCGACGGCGGATCGCACCAGCGTGGCAATCTGCTGGAGTTCCTGCTCGCTGCGCGGCGCATACTCCTTCTGCCCCTCTTTCGTCGCATAGTTGCCATCGACGAGGACGGCGACGGAAAGGCGCTTGACCACACCACCTTCGCGGGTCTGGGTGCGGATCGTCTTGGAAATCTCGTAGTTGACCGTCTCTTCGCTGCGGGCGCCGGTCACGCTGCTGCGATTTCCATCCTGACGAGCCTGCGCCTCGGGCAGATTGTTGGCGACGGTGACCTGGGTGGCATCCTGCTCGGTCGAATTGTTGTTCTCGGTGATTGACTGGGTGGAGCGGACCACCTGGCCATCCGGATCGAACAGCTCCTGATTGGTCACAATGCGGTCATAGTCGATGTCGGCCGTGACTTCGGCCCGCACGCTGCCCGGACCGAGCGAACGTTCAAGAAGAGATTCGATGCCCTGGCGTAGCCGGTTCTCGATGGTCGTGCGCATCTCGGCGAACGTCATCGCCTGCGCCGTCGCACCGTCGCCATCATTGGCACCGCGTGCCAGCAGGTTGCCCTTGTCGTCGACGATGGAGACGCGAGCGGGCTTGAGATCCGGAACAGCGGCGGCGACGAGATTCTGGATGGCCGCGACCTGGCCGCGCTCAAGGCGGCCGGCGCCGCGCAGCTTGAGGACGATGGAGGCCGATGGCTCCCGCTGCTCGCGGCTGAAGACTTCGCGCTTCGGCAGCACCAGGTGCACGCGCGCATTGGATACCTGGTCGAGGGCGCGAATGGTGCGGGCGATCTCACCTTCGAGGGCCCGCAGGTGGTTGATCGACTGGACAAAGTTGGTGGTGCCCAGGGAATCGGTGCGGTCGAAGATTTCATAGCCAATCGAACCACCGCTCGGCAGTCCGCCCTGCGCCATGGCCATTCGCAGCCTGAGCACCTGTTCCTCCGGCACCAGGACCTGCTGGCCGCCGGCCCGGATCTCGTAAGGAACCTTCATCGTTTCGAGTTTGGCGACGATCTGGCCCGAGTCCTGGAGATCGAGATTGCCGAAAAGCAGGCCCATCGGCGGCTGCGACATGCGAAGGGCGATGAAGGCGAGGAACGCGAGCATGGCGACCGTTACGCCGCCGACGATCGCCAACCGTGTCGGTCCGAGACTTCGCAGCACGTTCAGCATGCTCTCACCGGGGTAAAGGATTCGGAGTGGAATCAGCTCGTTGGTGCCTGCCACCTGGTTCCCTGAAGCTATGGGCGCGCGGTGAACAAGTGGTTAAGGCGTCGGCAAAATTTGCCTATGCCGCCAAAGCCGGGGCGGGCGAGCCGCCGAAATGCGAACGGCCCGGGTCAGCGACCCGGGCCGTGGTTCGCGGCGCAAGTGGGCGTTAGTGTCGTCAGTCATGCCCATTTGCGATTGTAGGGCGGTACTCCTGGAGACGCGTCGTGCGCAGGCCGGCCAGTCCGTGGTCGGAGATGGCGCGCTGCCAGGACAGGAATTCCTCCACCGACAGGTTGTAACGCCGGCAGGCGTCCTCAAGGCTGAGCAGCCCGCCCTGGACGGCGGCAACA